>QBMO01000145.1 GCA_003242075.1 Alphaproteobacteria bacterium | reverse complement strand
GACCCGATGCGTCCGCAATTGGACTCGCCGGAAGAGTATTGCTCACGCTCGCTCGGCATGTCGAACCGCAACGCCATCCCGATCAGCCGGCAAGAACGCCGGCGCTAGTCCGCTTCTTCCAGCAGCGCGTCCATCGCTTCGTCGCTGAGGCCGAAATGGTGGCCGATTTCGTGGACGAGGACGTGTGAGACGAGTTCTGCCAGCGTGACGTCGCCGCGCTCGATCCATTCGTCGAGAATGGCGCGGCGATAGAGGAAGACGATCGCTGGCTGCGGCGCGGGGTCCATGATCGAGGCTTGGGTGAGATCGACGCCCTGATAGAGGCCGGACAGCTCGAACGGGTCCTCGATGCCGAGGTCGGCCAGCACCTCTTCGTCGGCGAAATCCTCGATCCGGATCAGCACATCGCCGGCCATGGCGCGGAAAGCGCCGGGCATCGCCGCCCAGGCAGCGCGGGCGAGGCGGTCGAGATCGTCGATGGAGGGGGCGGCCTGGATCATGATCCCCTGGATATGGGCTAGGGGCGATGAAAAGGTTAGCGTGACAGTAAGTTGACGCCTCCGTCATTTTTCTTGAAACGACCCGCCCCTTCGGCTATTGTGGGAAAATCCAGAACACTGGCCGCCGTTGAATGCGGCCGAACCCCCGGGAGAGACGACGCGATGGCAGACTCCGCCGCTCCAATCCGCCAGATCACTAAAGACGAAGTCTATGATGCGGTGGCGCCGACCGATTTCAGCGCCATGCTCGAGATCGATCGCCACCTCAACCGCTCGACCGCGTTCGATAAGATCATCTCGGCGACCCACGATCACTTCTGGGATCCGCTCGACAAGAAGTACATCGACTTCAACGACGACTTCGATCCCGACACCACCGACTTCATCCCGGATCATATGATCCCGGCGCTGATGACGGATTATGTGTCCGAGTACTTCGCCGATAAGCCGGCTGAGCGCATCCGCTTCAAGAGCCAGGTCGGCCGCTGGGTGATGAGCTCGATCCTGCACGGCGAGCAGGGCGCGCTCAATCTTTCCGCTTCACTCTGCCACGTGCTGCGCGATCCGGGCGCGCAGGAATACGCCGCCAACCAAACGCGCGAAGAGGGCCGTCACGTTACGGCGTTCGCGAAATACATCATCGCGCGCTGGGGCACGCCGCTGCCGTGCGGCACCGTGCTTGCGGGCTTGCTGCAAGAGATCGTGCACGCGCCGGAGGTTTATAAAAAGATCATCGGCATGCAGATGCTGGTCGAAGGCCTCGCCATGGGCGCGTTCGCGACGATCTTCAAAGAGTGGGACGATCCGCTGGCGAAGAAGCTGACGCAACTCGTCATGACTGACGAAGCCTTCCACCATAAGTTCGGGAAGATCTGGGCCGATCGCACCATTCCGAAGCTCTCGAAGGAAGAACACGAGATCGTCGAGAACTGGGCCGCGCATTGCTTCCAGACGCTGCTCTTCAATCTCGTCGCGCCGCATCAGATGACGGCGATCTTCGCCGAATTCGGCCTGGACCCGGACAAGGTCATGGCCGGCTTCCAGGAAGTCGCTACCGACGACGCGCGCCGCGAGCACATGAAGGAAGGCACCAACATCTTCCGCGTGCTGGTCAAGACGCTGTGGAACGCCGGCATCATCACCGAGCGCACCGCCGGCTTCTACGCCACCTACGTGAACTTCGAAGAGTTCAAGGCTGAAGGCGAAGAGATGGTTGGCGACGCGATCGCCGATGAAGGCATCGCTTATCTGAAGACGATCAATTTCGGCATCAATACCGGCGCGCTGAACGACGTGAAAGCGGCGGCGATCGCAGCTGAGTAAGAGCTGAGCACAGAGCTAACGGAAACGCCTCGCGCAAGCGGGGCGTTTTTGTTTTGGCGCCGCTCGTCACAAAAATTAACGCGGCCTTTAGAGCGGGTCGGCTGAATTGGCGTATGGCCGACGATCTGCCTCTGTTTCGTGGTGAGCCCGGCGTCGAGCGCGCCCGCGACATCATCGAGCGCATGCGCGCCCATGGCGTGCCGCCAACGCCGGCCAATTATGAAATCTGGGCCACGCACGTGACGGGCCTCCGTCCCGAGCTTAGCCGTGAGATTGAAGAGCGGCTTGGCGGCGGCGAGGCGCTGAGCGACGAGGTCAACGCCGATCTGTTCGAGCGCTATTTCGCCAATACGCGGCTCTCGGTGCAAATTCTTGAGACCAGCCAGTCGATCGCGCGCGATCTCGGCGCCTCGGTATCCTCGCTGCGCGGCGCGGGCGCGCGCGCCGGCGCTTATGCTGACGTGTTGCAAGTGGCGGCGAAAAGCTTCGACGGCGGCGCCAATGCCGTGCTGCTTTCGCATTTGAAGACCGCGACTGACGGGATGGTCGAGCACAGCTTGCGCATGGCCGAGCAGCTGGAGGCGTCGTCGCATCAAGTTGAAGCGCTGAAATCGGCGCTGGAAAGCATCAAGGTCGAGGCGCTGACGGACGGCGTCACCGGCCTCGCCAACCGGCGCATGTTTGATGAAACGCTGGAGCGGCGCATGCGCGACGCGGCCGAAGGCGGCGCCGATCTGTGCGTGCTGTTGATCGACGCTGACCATTACGGGCGGCTCTGCCGCAACTGGGGCGAGGCGTTGGGCGATCAGGTGTTGCGCTATATCGCGGCGGTGCTGCAGGGCCACGCGCAGGGCGACATGACGCCGGCGCGCCTCGCGGCGGATGATTTCGCGTTGATCATGCCGCGCACCAATCTCGCACTCGCCGAAGCTTTGGCCACGCGCGTGAACCGCGCCACCAAATCGAAGCGCCTGTCGGTGAAATCGAGCGGCGATCAGATCGCCGAGCTTACCGTTTCAGTCGGCATCGCCGCCTATCGCGCTGGCGAAAGCGTGGACGAACTCTTGAGCCGCGCCCGCAAATGCTTGCTCGCGGCGAAAGCCGGCGGCCGCGACCGCATCGTCACGGAACGCCAGCTGCCGCGCGCGGCTTGAGTTTGCGCTAGCCCACCGGCGTGAGCGGCGCGTCTCTGATGCGATCGAGATTGCCGCTGCTGGGGATGAAGACGCCTTCGATGCGGATGCCGTCGGGGTCTTCAAACAACACCGAGTAATAGCCCGGCGCCCAGGGGCCGTCTTCGGGCGCGCGCACGATTGTCGCGCCAAAGTCGCGCATCGCGGCGTGCAGCGCGTCGACGTCTTCGCGCGAGCGGAGGCGGAAGCAGAAATGATGCAGGCCGATGCGCCATTGATCGAACGGCGTGTCTTGGTGTTCGGGCGCCGCCGAACGGATCAGCACGCTGGTGCGCGCGCCGATGCAATAGAAGACGAGCCCCGGCGCATCATACTGAATCGCCATGCCGAAGGTTTCGACGAGCAGGCGATGATAGAACGGGCGGGATGTGTCGACGTCGCGGACGGTGAGCTGAATGTGCGCGATGCCGTTTGGGGAGATCACGAAATCAATCCACTGTTTCAGTTACGGCGTCCCTTCTCCTGGTTAAGGAGAAGGTGGCGCGAAGCGCCGGATGAGGTTTGCCGCGCGATGGAGAATGAGTCTCCGCTGGGACTAATCGCCAATCTCCGCGATGATCCGCGCTTCGACGTCGCCCAGCCCTTGGTACACATCAGCGTTGGTGATGCGGATAACGCGCCAGCCTGAGGTGCGCAAATATTCTGTCTTCATCTCGTCCCACTCGTGTTGATCGGGATCGTCATGCGATGGCCCATCGACCTCGACGGCGAGCTTGATCGCGGAACAAGCAAAGTCCGCCACCCACGGCCCAATCGGATACTCGCGTCGAAACTTGCGTTTGATGAGCCTGCGATTACGCAGCAACGACCACACCTTTTCTTCCGCGCTCGTTTGCTTCTTGCGATTTTGGCGCGCGCGGCGGACGGAGTTGGGATCGTGTTTCAATTTCCTCTCCCAGTGCCAACTTAGCGTGCCCTCTCCCGGTTAGGGAGAGGGTGTCACGCCGAAGGCGGACGGGTGAGGTTTACCGGCGGTGCCGAGAGAGGCGCGGCTCTGCGTGCGCCAAGTTCTGCCGCGCGCAGTAAACCTCATCCGGCCCTTCGGGCCACCTTCTCCTTAACCAGGAGAAGGGACGCTGTGCCTGCGCTGTCGATGCAACGGCGCCGGATGCGTTGCGAACAAAGGCGAAACGCGCCAGCCTCCGCGCATGTCGCGAATCAGCAGCGCAGCTTTTGACGATTTGAACGCGGAGCAGCAGGCGGCGGTGGAGCATGGGCTTCAGCCTTTGCTTGTCGTCGCGGGCGCGGGGTCGGGCAAAACCAAAACGCTGTCGTGCCGCGTTGCGCATTTGGTGGCGCAGGGGGCTGATCCGTCGCGGATTCTGTTGCTGACGTTTTCGCGGCGCGCGGCGAGTGAGATGATTGCGCGCGTCGGCAAGGTGATGGCCGGTGATGTGCGCATCCCTTGGGCCGGAACGTTTCACGCCATCGGCGCGCGGCTGTTGCGCGAATTGGCGCCGGTGATCGGCATCGATCCCGATTTCACCATCCATGATCGCAGCGATAGCGCCGATCTGATGGGCATGGTGCGCCAGGAGCTTGGCGTAGCGACGGGCGCCAAGCGCTTTCCGATGAAGGGCACCTGCCTCGCCATCTATTCGCGCGTCGTCAATGCGGATGAGAGCGTGGCCGATGCGCTGGCGGCGGCGTTTCCGTGGTGCCGCGAGTGGGAAGCGGAGCTGAAGCGGCTGTTCGCGGCGTATGTGGAAGCCAAGCAGAAGCAGAACGTGCTGGACTATGACGATCTGCTTTGGCTCTGGGCCGAGGCGATGAACGAGCCGGCTTTGGCGCAGGAGGTCGGCGCGCGGTTCGATCACGTGCTGGTCGATGAATATCAGGACACCAACAAGCTGCAGGCGCGCATTCTGCTGGCGATGAAGCCGGATGGGCGGGGCGTGACCGTGGTCGGCGATGACGCGCAGTCAATCTATTCGTTCCGCGCGGCCGACGTGCGCAACATTCTGGAATTTCCCAAAGCGTTTGAGCCGCACGCGCGGCTGGTGACGCTGGAGCAGAATTATCGCTCGACCGCGCCGATCCTTGCCGCCTCGAACGCGGTGATCGATTTGGCGCAGGAGCGCTTCACCAAGAATTTGCGCACGACACGAAGCGGTGGCGGCGCGCCGAAGTTGGTCAGCGTGCGCGATGAGGCGGCGCAGGCGTGCTATATCGCCGAGAGCGTTCTGGAAGCGCGCGAGCGCGGCGTGGCGCTGACGAGCCAAGCCATCCTCTTCCGCGCCGCGGACTTTTCAGCGCCGGTGGAGTTGGAGCTGGCCAAGCGCGACATTCCGTTCGTGAAGTTCGGCGGGCTCAAGTTTCTCGAAGCCGCGCACGTGAAGGATTTTCTGGCCATCCTGCGCTGGGCGCAGAACGGCGGCGATCGCATCGCGGGATTCCGCACATTGCAGCTTGTGCCGGGTGTCGGCCCAGCGCGCGCGGCGCGCATTCTGGATGCCATCGATGAGACGGGCGCCTACGGCGTTGTGCGCAACACAGCGCCGCCGGCGGGCGCGGGCGAGGCGTGGGATGCGCTGAAATCCATGCTCGGCGATTTGCGCGGCGCGACGTGGCCGGGCGATCTCGATCTCGCCGCGCGCTGGTACGGCCCGATGATGAACGAGCGCTACGAGGATGCGCGCGTGCGCACCGGCGATATCGAACAGATGCAGCGCATCGGCGCGACGTTCGCGTCTCGCACCAGCTTTCTGACCGAACTCACGCTCGATCCGCCGAACTCGACCAGCGACGAAAGCGGGCCGGCGTTCAAGGACGATGACTATCTCATCCTCTCCACCATTCACTCGGCCAAGGGGCAGGAGTGGAAGAACGTGTTCGTGCTGAACGTCGTCGATGGCTGCATGCCGTCCGATCTCGGCGCCGGCTCGTCGGCGGAGCTGGAGGAGGAGCGCCGCTTGCTCTACGTGGCGATGACGCGCGCCAAGGATGAACTGCATCTGATCACGCCGCAGCGTTTCTATCACACGCAGCAAGGCAAGGGCGGCGACAAGCACGTCTATGCGATCCGCTCGCGCTTTCTGCCGAGCGATATTCTACCGAAGTTCGAGCAGACGGCGTGGGCGCCGGAGCGCGACGATGGCGAGCACACGCGCGGGCCGTTGCCGACGATCGATCTCGCCGCGAAAGCACGCAGCCGGTTCGGCTAAAGCGCGCGCGGCGGCATGGGGATGAAGCTCGATGTCCGGGCTTTGTATGCCTCGTAGTCCGGGCG
>QBMO01000144.1 GCA_003242075.1 Alphaproteobacteria bacterium | reverse complement strand
CGCCTGCCCCACGCTGGGGCCAGCCGTAATGGCGACCCCCGCCGCACCAACGCCCACGGCGACTGAGACCCAAAAAAGGATCTGAAGCGGATCGAGCCGCCCGCCGCTGCGCGGAGGTTGAAGTTCTGCGTGGTCTGTCATGGGCGCGCCTGTTAACGGCGCACTTGACCCCGATTCGGGGCGCCGATCACGGCCAGACACAGAGGGAAAGCCATCAGCCATCGCTCAATCCACCTCACAAAGCCGTGCGACGGCGTCCGCGACGCCGCGCCAGGCGCATAACGAAGCCGATCACCTTCGCCACCGCCTCGTAATGTTCCTTCGGAATCGGCTGATCGATATCCGCCGTCGCAAACAATGCCCGCGCTAGCGGGGGATCTTCCACGATCGGAATGTCGTGTTCTTGCGCCACTTCGCGGATCCGTTGCGCCACCGCATCGACGCCCATCGCCAAACAAACCGGCGCCGCCGTCTCACCAGGCTCATATCTTAGCGCCACAGCGTAGTGGGTCGGATTGGTGATGATGACGCTCGCTTGCGGCACGTTCTGCATCATGCGCTGACGCGAGCGCTGCATGCGGATTTGGCGGAGCTTTGCCTTCACCATCGGGTCGCCGTCTTGCTGGCGCAGTTCGTCCTTGATCTCGCGCCGGCTCATGCGCTGGCGCTTCATGTAGCTTTGGCGTGTAAACACGTAATCGACCACCGCGAGCAAACCCGCAGCGCAGGCGACCGCAAGCAACAACGCCACGACTTTGTCCTTGATGAAGGGCAGAAGCGCCGCCGGCTCCAGCATCGATAGATTTTCAATCACCGCATCGTGCGGCCACAGCGCCCAGCCAACGACGGCGCCGACGAGCACGAGCTTCGCCAGCGACTTCACAAAAGACGCAAACGCCTGCTTGCCAAAGACGCGCTTGAAGCCCTCGACCGGATTGAGCTTCTCGATTTTGGGCTGAAGCTTTTCGCCCGTGAAGGTCGGCCGATCCTGCACATAGCGCGCGGCGATGCCCGCCACTGCGAGCGCCACTGCGGTCAACCCGAAGATCGCGCCGAGCTTGAGCATAATGCTCATCATGATCGCGCGCAGCGAACCGCTCTCGACGGAGAATTGCTCGGGCATGGCGATGAAGCCGATAAAGCCGCGCGCCATCTCGGTCACGATCGGGCCCGACATGAAGGCAACGATCCCCGTCGCCGCCATCAGCGAAAGCGCTGCGCCCACTTCGGGCGTGTAAACGATGTCGCCCTTCTCGCGCGCCTGCTCGAGTTTTCGCGGTGTCGCCTCTTCTGTTTTGTCGTCGTCATCCGCGCCGGCCATGGCTTACCTCAGCCACGATGCGTAGCGCTCGAGGCTATCGAGCCAGATCAGCATGCCGGTTGATAGACCGAGCGCAATCACCACCAAACCGCCCATGATCTGCAGCGGCAAAGCGACGAAGAAGACTTGGATTTGCGGGATAAGCCGCGACAGCACGCCAAGGCCGACGCGGAAAACCAGCCCCGCCGCAATCACAGGCATGGCGATCTGAAAGCCAACACGGAACGAGGTCGATACCGCTTCCACCGCAAGCTGTGCCGCGTCGCCCACTGGCGCCGCCGCACCCGGCGCGATGACATCGTAAGAGCCGACGACGCCGCGCAAGAACATATGATCGAGCCCGGTCGCAAAGATCAGCGCGATGCCCATGATGCTCAGGAACACTGCAAGCAACTGGCCCGATTGCGACGCTGTTGGGTCGGCGGTTTGCGCAAATGCGATACCGACTTCGAGGCCCATGATCTGGCCCGCTGTCGCCGTCGCCGAAATCAGAATCCGCGCCGCGCCGCCGAGCATGACGCCAATCAGCACTTCAGTCGCCACCTGCAGCGCCATGCCAATCGCGGAGTCCGCCGGTGTTGGCACTCGGCCCGCTAAAGCCGGCGCCACGCAAATCGCCAACGCCAGCGCGAACGCTAGACGAATGCGCGCGGGCACCACGGTTTCGCCGAAGCCCGGCAATAACATGATCATCGCGCCGGTGCGCGCAAACAAAAGCGCCGTCGCCCAAATCTCAACGCCGTAGAGCGTCAGATTCATCTCAGAACGCCGCGATGCGGGCGAAGATGTCGGTCATGAAGTTGCCGAGCAGGCCGCCCATGATCGGCAGGAAGAGCAGGATGGCGAAGAAGATCGAGAGGATCTTCGGCACGAAGACGAGCGTCTGCTCCTGAATCTGCGTGAGCGTCTGCAAAAGCGAGACGACGAGGCCGACCACCAGGCCGACGATCATCGGCCCCGCAGCCACCAAAACCGTCACCCAGATCGCGTCGCGCCCGAGATCGAGGACTTCTGCTCCGTTCATCGCGCCTTCCTGCCCGGCAATTTCTGCCGACTAAGCGCCCAAGGACGCCGTTCGTGGTTAATGCGAGGTTTCGAGGTCGCGCCGCGCTGGCTTACGGCTTGGCAATGTACGAAACCGACCACCTGAGACGCGAATCCGTGTTCGGCGCGACACGCTCGAACTCAGTTTCTCAGCGGGGCATCCATTTTGCCGATTCGCCCTCATCTTGGATTCAGGCGTGCAAGGGACGTTGAGTCGTCTCGATACGCAGAACGCGCCTTGGGAAACGCTGGACCAGAAGTGGGGCCGACCATGTTTGAAGCGATCGCCGCCTTTTTCAGGGGCCTGTTCGTCCGCAAGGACGACAATTACAAGGCCCTGCTGATCGCCGATCTCGGCATCGAGCGCTAAGCGCTCTTATCGCTATCCACCCGGCGGCACGCCGGATGAGAACGATTCAATCAGGCTGCCCGCGACCAGTCGCCAACCGTCCACCAGCACAAAGAAGATCAGCTTAAACGGCAAGCTCACCGTCACTGGCGGCATCATCATCATGCCCATGGCCATGAGCAGCGACGCGACCACGAGGTCGATGATCACGAACGGCACGAACAACATAAAGCCGATCTCGAACGCCCGCCTCAGCTCGGACACCATGAACGCCGGCGCCAGAATGCGCAGCGGCGTTTCCTCGGCGCTCGCAGGCGGCGTTTCCAGACGCGCCATGTCGATGAAGAGCGCCAGATCCTGCTCGCGCGTCTGGCTCACCATGAATTGCTTCAGCGGCTCGACAATGCGCGGGAAAGCTTCATCCAGCGGCATTTCCTCGTTCATAACCGGGCCAATGCCCGCATCATACGCCTGCTGCCAGACCGGCTGCATCACGAACGCGGTCAAGAACATCGCCAGCGACACGATCACAACGTTCGGCGGCGCTTGCTGCAAGCCGATAGCGGTGCGCAGCAGCGAAAGCACGACGACGATGCGCACGAAGCTTGTCGTCATGATGATGATCGATGGCGCGAGCGAGAGTACCGTGATCAGCGCCGTCAGTTGCAGGACGCGGGCCGTCAGGCCATCGCCGGTGCCGAGATCGACGGAGAGCGTCGGCGCGGCTGCCAGTGCCACGCCTGCGCCGACGGTCATCGACAGCAGCAGCGACGACGCGAGGATCATTAGCCAACGCGGCCAGCGCGCGACGCGTTCGTGGAAAGGCTTGCGCACGGATGGTTTGGCCTCGCTCACGTCTGCGGCTCCGTGCTGATGTCTGGTTTTGCTGCTTGGTCGCCGACGACAATATCACCGCCCGGACCCAGTAGGATAAGATGCTCGCGATCGTCGCAGCGCACGATCACCATGCGCCGGCGCGGATCGAGCATCAGGCTCTCCGTCACCCGTAAGCGCTTAGGTCCCTGCCCTTGCGGTTGCAGCATGCCGAGCCGCCGCGCGCCCCAGGCTGCGCCGACGATCAGCGCCAAAGTGACGATGAGCGCGAAGAACGAGCGCGCCCAATCCAACCAGTCCACGATACCCTCTCCATTCTGGAGCTTCAGGCTCTTGGCTCGGCTGGTTTGGTAAACGAGACCTTAATTTGCGCGCCCGAAATTAAGTCGCGCTTAACCATCGCCTGTTCGACTAGGCAAAGTTTGCAGCCCTCTGAGTCGGACCTTGGATCTCGCCAACACGCCCTTCTTCGGCCTCTTGCGCCAACGCTTGGATCATCTGAGCGAACGCCAGCGCTTGATCGCCGAAAACATCGCCAACGCCTCCACGCCCGGCTATCGCCCGCGCGATGTCGATACGGCTGACTTCGAGCGCATGGTGATGAGCGCTGGCCGCTCAGGCGGCGTGACCCTGGCGCGGACGTCGCCGGGGCATATGGGCGCTGGTGGAGGATCGGGTTCGGTTGCGGTTGTGACACGCGACGATTCTGAAACGACGATCGACGGCAACGCCGTGGTGCTCGAAGAGCAGATGACGCGCGCAACCGAAACGCGGATGGCGTTCGAGACTGGCATCGCGCTTTACCAGAAGGGCCTTGAGCTGATCCGGCTCGCCGCCCGCGCGCCTGGGAGATAGCTGAATGAGCGATATCAACGCCGCCCTCTCCGCCGCGGCATCGGGGATGCGAGCGCAACAAGTGCGCATGCGCATCGCCGCGGAAAACGTCGCCAACGCGAATTCGGTTGGGACCGATCCCAATCAAGAACCCTTTCGCCGCCGCATTCCGTTGCTTGAGAGCACGACGCTCGCCTCGGGCGCGCAAGGCGTTCAGGTGCAGGGCACATCTTATGACATGAGCGCCTTCCGCCGCGAATATAATCCGAGCCATCCGGCGGCGGGCGAGGACGGCTATGTGCAATTGCCGAATGTCGACACGCTGGTCGAGATGATGGACTTGCGCGAAGCCACGCGCGCTTACGAAGCCAACCTCAACATGATCGATGCGGCGCGCACGATGACGACGCGCGCGCTCGATCTTCTGCGGAGATAGATAGATGGCCATCGATCCAGTCTCAGCCGCACGGGCTTATCAGCAAGCCGCTGGCGCAACCGCTGCCGGCGGCGTTGAAGGCGGCGATAGCGTCGACTTTGGCAACATCCTCCAAGATGCGCTCCGGCAAGCGACGCAAAGCACACAAGGTGCTGAAGCCCAAGCGCTCAATGTCGCGGCCGGGCGCGGCGATATTGTCGATGTCGTCACCGCGATCGCGGCGGCGGAGACACAATTGCAAACCGTCATCGCCGTGCGCGACCAAGTCATTTCGGCATATCAGGAAATTCTGCGGATGCCGATTTAAGGTCGGGGTTCGGGATTCGGTTATCGGGGATCGGGCGACTCTTCCCGACAACCGAACCTCGATTCCCGAGAACCCGAGCTTGGGAACCTCCCCACGGAACTGGCGTTCAACGCTCGTAAGTTTCGTTAAGGAGAGTTTCCCATGCTTGGCTGGGCGATCGGCTTTTTTGTTGCAGCGCTTGTGGCTGCTGTGTTCGGGTTCGGCGGCATCGCGTCCGCGTTCACCGGCATCGCCATCATCCTTTTTTGGGTGTTTCTAGCTCTTTTTGTTCTTTCGCTTGTCTTCAACACGTTCGGCGGCGCGCACGCGGCGACGCACGGCGGAAGTGGTCGTACGTTCGCGACGGTGGCCCTAGTCGCTGGTGTTGCGATCCTGGTTTATGCGTGGGTCGACAATGACATGTCGGCTGAACGCGTCGGCGCCGAGATCGATGAGACGGCGGTCGAACTGGCCGATGGCGCCAGCGAAGCGCTGGGCCGCGCCGGCGACCGCGCCGAGGCTTTGGTCGATGAAGCCGGCAATGAAATTCGTCAGGATGCGTCGGAAGGTTTGGACGAAGCGTCCGACACCGTCGAACCCGAGACCAACTAAGTTTCCCCCTCCCCCGCAACTCAACGGCCCGAGCCTCGCTTGGGCCGTTTTTGTTCACGTGAGGCAGTAGGCAATGGGCAGTAGGCAATAGGCGTGCGCCTGCGGCGCCGTAATCCTCTCCGGACCACGACTGCCTACTGCCAACTGCCTTCTGCCTCACCCTCAAGAGCTATCGACACCCGCCACCGCGCCGCACGCCGCGACGAGCGCCGGGCCCTTTTCTGGAACGGGATCGATGACGCGCAGGCGCGTGAGGCCGCGCTTTAGGCGGCGCATCAGGCGCGTGACGTGCGCGTCGAGATCGCCCACGCGTGGCGCGGCGGAGCGCGCTGCCGAACTCGATGCGCCGCGTGACGTGGTTCAAACGGCCGTGACGATTTCTGGTGCGCGGCGGCCAGCGGCCCATGCGCTCGCACGCATGGCGCAAAACCAAACGCCGCGCGCACGACGCCGCGGCATCAAGCAGCCGCGCATCGCCGCGCCAGCCGGCGCTCATCCAAACCGAGCACGCAAACACCAAAGACTGCAACCACAGCCGAAACCACGCCGTGAGACGGCGGGTGCGGGTGCGATTGCTGGGAAT
>QBMO01000143.1:4095-6402 GCA_003242075.1 Alphaproteobacteria bacterium | reverse complement strand
GTGCCGCATCGAGAAAGGGGCGCGAGCGGATCGAGGCTTGCGACCAGACCACTAGGCCCGCGCCGCTCGAACGCAATGCGCCGTCGCTCGAAGGGGCCCCGCCTATGGAAAAGCCGGCAGCTTCGAACATTTCCGCAAGCGCCTTGGCTTGCGGCTCGTCCTCACGGACACAAACAATGAGTACGTCGGCCATGACGCCTCCTGCGTCCCCCCAAGGTCCCCATGCGGCTTTCGGGCCATAGCACGGAAGATTTCGGCACAACACCGTCTATGACGCTTAACCGTGATGAAAACGCATCAAGCCACTGCTTTGAAAACGCCGCTCTCCTGGTCGAGCTGTAATCCGCGCGTTTCGATCGCTTCCTTGACGAACGGAAAGGTCGCCAGATTTTCCAGCGTGACGCGGATGGATTCATGTTCGAGGTCGGAGCAGGGGTCCGCACTTTGGCTTTCGAGCACCCGGCCTTTGGCCCGGTCGAGCAGGCTGATCCAGGCGTCCAGGAAGGAGTGCGGATCGCGCGTCCGTTCCTGAAGGGCTGCCGCGACGCCGCCGCATTGGGCGTGACCGAGCACCAGGATGATTTCCACCTTGAGGTGCAGAACGGCGAATTCGATCGCCGCACTCACGCCGTGGAAACCGGGCGCATCCTCGAAAGGCGGGGCCAGATTGGCGACGTTGCGGACGACGAAAAGTTCGCCCGGCCCTGCATTGAAGATGGTCGCCGGATCGACCCGGCTGTCGGCGCAGGCGATCACCAAGGTTTTCGGTGATTGGCCGCGCTCGGCCAAAACGCGGTGGAGACTCTGCAGCTCCGGCCAGCGTTGCTCGCGATAGACGCGATATCCTTCGATCAAATGCTGCATGCGCGTCCTTCAAGCGGTTGGCGCGGCGAAGTGCAAGGGGTCCCAGCGGGGGAAGGCGCTTGGCGGGCTTGCGGCGGCGGAGGCAATCTCGCGGGCGGGGAGACTGCCGATGAAATCGTTTGCCGCTCTGATCGCCGCTTGCGCGCTGCTCGGCGCCTGCGCCTCCGGCGCGATGCCGTCGCAGCGGGGCGATCTTGCGCGCCAAATCGCTGACGACGCCGCCGCGTTCAACGACGCCTACGCGCAAGCGGTGCAGGCTCAAATCCTGCTCAACGTCATGCGCGCCCGCGATCGGCTGCCGCGTCACTATCTTGCGATGACCGGCATCGCCGACAGCCCGTCTTGGCGCTATCGGCAAAACGCCGGCATCGGTTCGATCCCGCTCGGTGAAGGCAGCGCGCCGTGGGGCTTCGGCAATGTCGGCATCGAGCGCGAAACGCAAACGCGCCCGACCTATGCCGTGCAGCCGTTCGGCGCGGAAACGCTGACGCGCACCGTGTTTGACGCCACGCAGCCTTACGTGTTCGCGCACTATTGGCGCAGCGGCTGGCCGCGCGATCTGCTGACGCTGGTGATGGTGGAGCGGATCACGCGCATTGGCGCTGATGGCCACGCTTACGTTTACAACAACGAAGCCAACGAGATTTTCCGCAACTGCGCCGCTGATGTGGACACAGGCGGCTGCGAGTTTGTGCGAGAGCTGCGCGACTTCATCGGCAATGTCACGCCGCATAGCCAGATCTCGACCGATCCGAGCGCGCGCGCGATTTGTGGCTTGGTCGATGCTTATGCGCCGTCGCGGCCGGTCCGTGCGACGCCGCCTTCGGCGCAAGAACAATGCGCGCCAACTTTCGTCGTTGGCGACGACACCTACGTCTTCCGCCTGCGATCGCTCGACGACATGATTTATTATGTCGGTGAACTCTTGCGCGCCGGCACAATGGAAGCGGGTCCAGGCCAACCCATCGATGCGCAGCTCACTGTCGGCGCCGCTGGTTTGCGTGGCGGCGGCGAAGGCGTGCCGCTGTTTCGCGTGCTGCCGCATGGCGCCGCCGATCACAGCCGCATCTATGGCGCGGAAGTTCTCTATGGCGGCGTGCGCTATCATGCCGGCCCGGCGATTTCGCGCTCGTGCGGCGCGGCTACGGCGGTGGGCCCATGCCAAGACAATGCAGAAGAGGGCGATCGCTCATCTTCGGTGCTGTCCTTGATCGCGGAAATCTTGGCGCTCAACCAATCGCCCGACGCGATCCTTGCGCCGAACCGGCTGATCGCGGAGTAGCCATTGCGCTCGCTGCCCATCGCGCTTAAGTCGCGCTGATGCGTGGCACCATTCTCGGGGTTTATGACGGACGCGGCGTTCTGCTTGGCCCCAACGATCAGCGGGTGGAATTTCCGCTGAGCGAATGGCGCTCGGCCGGATCGCCGACGGCTGGCCAGATC
>QBMO01000143.1:0-4085 GCA_003242075.1 Alphaproteobacteria bacterium | reverse complement strand
GGCCAGATCGTCGACTATGTCGAAGAGGGCGGCCAAGCGCGCGGCGTGTTCGCTGCGCCCGGCGCTTGGGCGGGTGCTCGTGGCGTCTCTCAACCGACGTCGACCGCGACGGTGCTGGGCGCGATTGGCTGCGTCTGCTTGGTGTTGGGCTTCATCATTCCGCTTCTGCCGACGGTCGCGGCTTTCGTTCTGGGCGTGATCGGCGCGGGCCAAGCGCGCGAGACGAGCGACGAGACTGGCCTCTTGCTTTCGCGCATCTCGTGGATCGGCGCGCTGGTGCTGCTGGTGATCGGCTTTGTGTTTATAGGCGCGCTGCTCGCCTTTATCGGCACGATCGGCTGGTCGGCGGTCTGGCACGAACTCAATCTCTAGAACGACATCTCCGTTTCATCGCTGACGGCAAAAGCGCGGATCGCGTTTTGGTGCGCGAGGAATATCTGCGGCCAGTCGCGTTCGAGCACGGTTAGCACGTCATAGAGATCGAACGGGCCGAGCGATGCTTTGTAGTCGCCGAAGCGATCCTGCAGCGCGCGCCAGGCCTCTTCGCCGCCGTCGATTTTAACGAGTGACCAAACTGCGCCATCGCGGATGACGAGGTGCAGATTGTTTGCGCCCGGCGCCGCATCGAGGCGCCAGGGCGGATAGCGGCGGTTCTCACCGGCGTTGAACAAGCAGAGCTGATTGCCCGCCGGATCGCGCAGCCATGCTTCATGCCACAACCATGTCTGCATCGTGGGCGGCCGCTCGATGACAACGCCAGCATGCGCGAGGCGGCTGGCTTCGAAAACGACGTCGTTCACTTCGAAATAAAGCTGTGGCGCGTTCTGGCGCGGGATTGGACCGTCGGCGATGTGCAGCGAGAAGGTGGCTTCGCCATCGGGCAATTCGAAGCGCGCATGGTGAGCGCTCTTCACGATCAGCCGAAGGCCGAGCAATTGGTAGAAGGCGATCGAGGCGTCGAGGTCGGTGGCGGCGGCGGTGATTTGGTTGAGGCGCATGGCGCCATCTTATCACACGCTGGCGGCTGTTGGATTAGTTTGGCGTCAACACCGTGGCGAGCGCCTGGATTGCGCGCGAAGCGCTCTTGTGCGGCATGGATGAGGCTTGCGCTTTGGAGATGACCATCGCGCCTTCCATCGCCGTCAGCATGGCCGAGGCGAAAATGGCGGCGTTGGCCGCGCTCATGCCGCGCGTCTCAGCGGCGAGGCGGATTTCCGCTTCCCAAGATTCGAATGCGCCGCGCACGGCTTCGGCCAGTTTTGAATCGTTGCTGCCGAAGCCGGTGGCGATCGCCGCCATTGGGCACGACGCTTCGTAGCAGCGTTCTTTGCTTTCCTTGGCGGTGGTCTTGAACACTTGCTCGATGAACTGATCGAGCGTGACACCGCTTTCGTGCAGCGCGCGAAAACGCGCCGCGACTTCCGTGCCGACGCGGGCGACGACTTCGGCGCCGATCTGCGGTTTGCCGCCGGGAAAATGGAAATAGAGCGAACCGCGCGGCGCGCCGGATTTCTCCAGCAGTTCGGCGACGCCGACGCCGTCATAGCCGCGCGCCCCGAAGAGCTCGACGGCGGCGGTGAGCATGTCTTCGCGAGCGGATGAAACTTTGGCCATGGCGGAAAAATAGCACTTGTATGACGACCGGTCTAGTGATATCCAACAAATAGACCGGTCGTCATAGTAGATGCCGGCGTCTCTTCCCCGGAGGGTTTCAAATGAAGAATTTCCTTTTTTCCGCCATGGCGTTAGCCGCCTTCGGCCTGCCCAGCATCGCGTCCGCTGACGTCGTCGCTGACCGCACCCGGGCGATCACGCTCTGCCGCGCAGAAGTGGCGGCCCAGACCGGCGCCGAGCCGTCGCAAGTCCGCCTCGACCAAGTGAACGTCCGCCCGCGCCTGGTGCGCGTGGACTTCGATCTTTGGACCGACGGCCAGCTCCGCAACATCCGCTGCGAAGTCACCCGCGGGGCCGAGCTGACCATCGCTTCGATCACGCCGTCGCTGCAGGTCGCCTCGAACTGAGCCTTTGCCCGCGCATCCGTCGCCTCCCGCGCGGATGTGTTGACTGCCTGAGCGCCTCCGGAAACGGGGGCGCTCTTTTCTTGTTAGGGCGAATGACGTTGCCGCCGGTTGCGGCGCGCGCTCTAAGCTCGCGTCACCATGGCCGAGATCGCAACATTGTTCGTCACCAAGCTCTACCGCGCGGCGGTGGAGGGCGTGGACCTGCGCGATCTGGCGAAGAGCTGCCGCGTCATCGCCGCGGACGATGCGGCGGGGCAGGCATGGAGCAGAGAGAAAAACTATCGCGGCTACACCTCCTATGCCTCGCTCGACGATCTGCCGAAGCGCGATCCCAGTATAGGCGCACTCGCCAGGGTGTTGGATAAGCACGCCGCTGCTTTTGCGCGCGAGCTGCATCTCGATTTGAGCGGGCGAAAGCTGAAGCTGGATTCGATCTGGATCAACGTGCTGGAATCTGGCGGCGTTCATAGCGGGCACATTCATCCGCACAGCGTTTTGAGCGGGACGTTTTACGTTGAGACGCCGCCTGGCTCGTCGGCGCTGAAACTGGAAGACCCGCGCCATCCGCTAATGATGGCCGCGCCACAACGCAGCGACGATGCGCCGGAGAGCGAGCGGACGTTCGTTTATGTCACGCCGAAGGCGGGCGACGTGCTGATGTGGGAAAGCTTCGTGCGCCATGAAGTGCCGGCCAATGGCGCCAAGAAACCGCGCATCTCGATCAGCTTCAACTACGCTTGAAGCGGGTGAGGGCGCACGCTTTTGGCGCGCGCCCTCGAAGAACCGTTAGCCGCCGATTTGGTAGCTCAGCGTGACGCGCACGCTGTCGAATTCAAACTCGTCATTGCTGCGGGAAAAGTCGGTGCCGTCGGCGTTGGCGAGAATGAACGGATTGTCCACCGGCGCCGGGCCGCTGGCGCGGACGGTGTAGTCGTCGTCTTCCAGATTAGTGCGGAGATATTCCGCACCGACGCGCCAACGCGGCGCGATCGCCCATTCGACGCCGGCGCCGTATTGGTAGCCTTCGGCGTCGCCTTCATCGCTTTCGGTGAACGTGTTGACGCCGTTGCTGGTGGTGAAGCTGTGATCGACTTCAGCCCAGGCATAGCCGCCAGTGGCGTAGACGAGCATGTTGGCGAAGGCAAAGCCGCCGCGCGCTCTGATGGCGGCCATGTGATCGAGTTCACGCGTCATGGTGTAGGTTGCCGGCGTGGTGCTGAAGGCGGTGACGCTGTCTTCGACGGCGTTGCCTGAAACTTCAGCCAGCGCGCCAGCGACGAAGCTGCCGAACTGCCAATCGTAGCCAAGGCGCACGCCGTAATCGACGGCATCGCCATTGTCGTTACAGCCGGATGCCGGCGTTGGGCCGCGTGCGACGCCGTCGCAGAAGCCGGGTGAGAAGGCATCGGCCGGTACGGTGGTGTTGACGGTGTCGCCGAAGTCGCCGTCGAGATCGGTGTCGAAGGTGATGGTCTCGCCGCCATCGTCATCTTGATAGCCGTAACCGGCGTGGCCGCCGACATAGAGTCCTTGCCAATCTTGCGCGTGCGCGGCGCCGGCGGCGCCAAGCATCGCTGCGCCCGTGAGAGCGGATACGATAAATTTTTTCATGCGTAGTCCCTTGCTGTGAATCGTCACTCCGCCCCGACGATGGGAGGGCTACGCGCGGCGCCGCACTTAAGTTCAGATTGTTCAGCAGTGCGCGCCGCTTAGGCGAAACGAGGGAACTTACGCGCATGCGTGCGCGCCTCCGGAAGCGCGATGTTCCGAAGTGCTTAACGCAAATTAGCAGTTGCGGACTCAGCTCGTATCCGGCGCGCGCGGCCATGCGTGTTTTGCTGTGCGGGTGAAATCGGCGGCGGAGTCGACGCGGTGTTCAAACTCCGCTGGCGCAGCGAGCACAGCGCTGATGAGATGCGGACGCGCGTGGAGACGATGGGCGAGACGGCGCGCGTATGGCGCGGGATCGTTGAAGACGCGGATGAGCGCTTCGTAACGCTCCGCCAGCGCTTTCAATTACCCACAAATCCTGTCGCTCCAATTTCCGCTCCGAGTTCAATATCG
>QBMO01000142.1 GCA_003242075.1 Alphaproteobacteria bacterium | reverse complement strand
GTCCATCGGATCGACGGGGTGGGTTGCCGACGCAAGCAGCGCCACGCCAGCCACCTCCCCCGCCGCTCCCGCCATGTCCATATCGAGCAGCGCGCCCTTCGACCAGATCGCGTCGAGCTTCATGCGGTTTTCAGTAAGCGTTCCGGTCTTGTCGACGCACAACATCGTCACCGCGCCGAGCGTTTCGATCACGGCGGCCCGACGCACCAGAACCTGATGGCGCGCCAATCGCCACGAGCCGATGGCGAGAAATACCGCCAGCACCATCGGAAATTCTTCCGGCAGCAGGGAGATGGCGATCGTCAGCCCCGCCAGGCCGCCCGCGAGCCAATCCCCGCGCAGGAAGCCGTAGGCGGCGGCAACGATCAGGCAAAACACCACGGCGATGATGCTGAGGCGCACCACCAACCGCCCCGTTGTCACCTGCAGCGGCGTGCGTTCGACCACTCCTGTGAGCGCCGCACCGATGGCGCCAAGACGCGTGTGCGCGCCCGTCTGGGTGACTTGCGCGATGCCCTGGCCACGAACCAGCATCGTACCCGCGAAGATCGCGGCAGTGTCTTCCTCGTGCGTCTCGCCGGTTTGCACTGCGCCTTGCTGCGCCGCCATTCTTGCAACGGGAACGGATTCTCCCGTCAGCGCCGATTCGTCGATCGTGAGCACGTCGCCTGCCCGCACTACGCCATCGGCCGGGATGCGCTCTCCTTCGGAGAGCAGGACGATATCGCCCGGAACGAGATCGCGCGCCGGAATGCGCTGTTGCGTCCCTGCCCGCATGACTTGCGCAAAGGGCTCGGCCAATTGGCGCAGCGCTGCCAACGCACGCTCGCTGCGCGCGTCTTGGAAGACCACCAGGCCAACCGAGACCGCCGCACCTCCCAAAAGGAAGAGCCCCTCACCGAGATCGCCGACCACAAGATAGAGTCCGGCGGCCGCGAGGAGAAAGATGAACATCGGCTCGCGCAGCGTACCGAGCACCACTTCGAGAAAGCCGCGCGACTTGATCTCCCGCAGAACGTTCGGACCATGAACCTTGAGAAGCGCCTCGGCCTCGGCTGGCTTCAGCCCGGACAGCGCCTCATCGGCCACGACCTCACCCATGGTGGGACGGATCAGCGCTTGTGCGGCGTCCGGGCTTTGCGAAAACGATGAGCCTGACGTCACGGCTCTAGTGCGGCATGAAGAGCGGGGCTTGTCGATCTGTCCAGACCTTGCCTTGCGGCGCTGTCCAGGAAACACGCCCTCCAATGTGGATGACCAAAGTCGCCCATCACGACGAGCTTCTCGCAACGCGAATGTCGCGCGCGGAGGTCAAGACTTCAGCGAGTACATTTCGTAAGCCATGCACCTGATCAACCAGGCTCAGAACGACCCCCACACCCTCCGCGTTAACGCCGAGATCATCCATGAGATCCCGGATCAATTGCGCCCGCGCCAGATCCGCCTCGGTAAAGGCGCGCTCCGGAATTATTTCGCAGGGGACGAGCCACTCCTCTTCGATCCAAATCTCGAGGGTTTCACGGTCCACTTGCGCACGCTCTAGAAAATCCACCATCGTGAAAATCATGACACCATGTCCTTCCTAGGATCATCGCTCGTCACAGGCGCCCAAGTGGAGAGAAACGCCTCCAGCTCGGCGTTCGGTTCTGTCGGCAGCATAACCTTGAGCTTGACGAGTTCGTCGCCGTGGCCGCCGCGCCGTGCGACGCCCTTGCCCTTCAGGCGAAGAAGCGTTCCAGTGTTTGACCCCTTTGGCACCGTCAGCATCACCGCGCCGGATGGCGTTGGCGCTTTCACGCGCGCGCCGAGGACTGCCTCCGAAATCGTGATCGGCAGTTCGATGTGAATGTCGTCGTCCTGACGGACAAAAAAGCGATGCGGCTTGATCGCAATCTCCACCAGCGCATCGCCGGGCTCCCCTTCTCCACGCGGCGGAGCGCCCTTTCCCCGCAGCCGCAGCGTTTGGCCCTCTTGTATGCCCGCCGGAATGGTCACGTCGAGCGAGCCGCCATTGGGCAGAGTAAGGCGTTGGGTCGCGCCATTGACGGCGTCAAGAAACGAGATCGCCAGATGGTAGCGCAAATCCGCGCCGCGCGTGCGCCGCGCCTGCCCGGCCTGACGGCGAAACAACTCCGCGAACAAATCCTCACCGTCGGCAAAGTCCGCGAAACCGGAACTGTTTTCGTAGGGGTTCCCCGCGCCCACGCCGCCGCTCGCAAAATCCTTGTAGTATTGTTGACGCGGTCGCTCGGCCCCCGCAGCGTCGATCTCGCCGCTGTCAAACTTCTGGCGCTTCTCCGGATCGGAAAGAAGATCGTTGGCGGTCGTGACTTCCTTGAAGCGCGCCTCCGCCTGCTTGTCTCCGGGATTGAGATCAGGATGGAGCTTCTTCGCCAAGCGACGATAGGCCTTGCGGATGTCGTCGGGCGGCGCCGTGCGTGCGACCCCTAGAACCTCGTATGGGTCTTTCACGATCTCTCCACGATAACTGGCGGCCTCTGAACCTTAAGCTAGAGCGATCCGCATAGATACGCGCCAATGGCACGAGTTTACTGCGCCGGAACCGACGTCGCTGTGCAGACGTTTTATGATGCGCGGTTCCTACAATTCGACGCATGCCGCGCTGTGATTCACATCGCTGGCAAAGCGTGCCTTGGCAAACCAGCCGGGCGCCCGCCATTTCGGCGCGGCGCCCTCTTCGTCAAACCATCGCAAAAGATCGGAACAGCGCCATGAAGGGCTTCATCACCGCCGACATTGAAGAACTGGTAGAGGAGAACCGCGATTTCCGCCGCGTCCTTTACACCGGCAAGAACCTGCAACTCGTGCTGATGTCACTGCTTCCCGGTGAGCAGATCGGCGAGGAAGTGCACGAAACGCGCGACCAGTTCTTCCGCGTCGAGCAGGGCAAGGGCGAGGTCTGGATCGACGGCGTCAGATCGAAGATCAAGAAGGACCATGCGGTGATCGTCCCGGCGGGCGCACGTCACAACATTGTCAACACGGGCGAGAAATCACTGCGGCTCTATACGCTCTACGCGAGCCCCGAACATCGCGACAGAATTGTCCATGCGACCAAGGCAGACGCCGAGGCGTCCGACGAGCACTTCGACGGAAAGACTTCAGAGTGACCGAGCGCGCATCTACTAACAACACGCGCCTGCCGTCTGCTGTCCGCGATCTCGCAACGCACCTCGGCGTCAAGCCGGGTCACAATCGCTCAACGGTCACGCTGACACAAACTGGCCGGATGAAAGCGAAGATCGACGCAAAGTCTTGGCTGGCGTTCACCGCCGAGCAGTCGATCTCGACGCAAACGTGCGCGTTCGACTGGCGAGCGCAGGCCGGTCCCTTTGGAGTGGTGTCAGGGCGTGACGCCTTGAAGGACGGCGAGGGGCGGTTCGATATCATGGCGCTTGGTTTCATCCCGATCGCGCGCGCGGCGCGCTCTGCGGCGCTCGTGCGCGGTGAGCTGATGAGATACTTGGCGGAACTGGCTTGGGCGCCTGACGCCATTCTCAAGAACACCGCTCTGCGGTGGCGCGAGGGCGGCGCGGGCGAAATACTTGTCGGCGCCGGCGCCGGTGAGACGGCAGTAGAAGTGGTGCTGAGCCTCGACACGGAGGGGCGGATTGCAGGCGCCTTCGCAGGCGACCGGCCACGCTCCGCCACAGCGCCCTTTCTCCCCACCCCATGGCGCGGCCGCTTCTCCGACTATCGCCGACACGAAGGCAGATGGCTGCCATTTGCTGGCGAGGTCGGCTGGGAAATCGAAGGAGAGGAGCATCTCTACTGGCAGGCGCGCGTGGAGCGCTGGGGAATGAACTAGATCATACCGGGCCGCCGTGTCTGGTCACCGACGCTGGGCTGCAAAGATGAAGGGACGCCTTGGCGCTGCGCGATCCTGACGTTGTTCGCGGTGAGCATCGCCGCACCAAGGGGCCCATCATCAACGCAGGTGCGTTTCCAATATGGCGGGGTCAACAAGTTCGAACAGAGTTCTGCTCTAAGCATCTCTCAAACAAGGAACCTTCATGACCCTCTTCCACGCAGTCGCCTGGATCGACCATCACACCGCTTTGGTTCAGCAATTCGACGCTGACCACGTCCACGCCGAAATGGTCAAGGAGCACAAACACTACACGCGGCAACACGGCAGCGACGTGCGAACAGAGCATGAGTTCTTCGCCGAAGTTTGCGACGCGCTGGCGGACATTCCGGAGGTTCTGATCGCTGGTTCTCACACGACTCAGGTGGGCTTTCGTCACTACGCAGAAAAGCATCGGCCTGCGCTCAGCTCGCACCTCGTCGGCTGGGAAACGGTCGATCACCCCACCGATGGGCAATTGGTGGCGCTGGGGAAGGACTTCTTCGCCAAGTTCGATCGCGGACGCGGCGCATCTACGCAGACCTGACGAGCCTCGATCTCGAAGCACGCCGTGAAGGCGATCGCCGCGTCATTCTTTCGCAACGCTCCTGATCCATTCGGGTGTCCGCCTTCGGCCGAGACAGGCATTGCTCGCGACTTGATTGAGAGCATCATCCAGGCGCAGATCATTCATGAGTTCGCACGCACGGTCGCGCCCGGCCATCCCTCGAACAGTTTGGGCGCTGGGCTTTGTTAGCCTATTCATGGATATCTCCTCGGAGATGATCCACGCGCTGCTGCCGCTATTCCTAACGGTTAGCCTTGGCGCGAGCGTTGTTGTTGTTGGCTTGATCGAGGGTGTCGCTGAGGCGACCGCTTCGATCGTCAAGGTGTTTTCAGGTTATCTGTCTGACCGCCTCGGACGCCGAAAACCACTCATCTTGATTGGCTATGCACTGGGCGCGGTCTCTAAGCCGCTCTTTGCAATGGCTGGCGCGCCGCTGGTGGTGTTCGGAGCGCGCATTGCAGATCGCATTGGAAAGGGTATCCGCGGCGCACCGCGCGACGCGTTGGTGGCCGATGTCACGCCGGAGGCAATCCGCGGGCGCGCTTATGGGGTGCGCCAAGCCTTAGATACAGCTGGCGCCTTCATCGGACCGTTGGTGGCGATTGCGCTGATGGCTCTGTTAGCAAACGACATGAGAGCTGTGTTCTGGTTTGCCCTCATTCCGGCGGGGCTTGCGGTTCTTTGCGTGGTCTTGGGCGTTGAGGAGCGCGCGGTCGAACCGGCCGCCAAGCAAAGCGCGCATCCGCCAATCCGTCTGGCTGATTTGCGCCGGCTCGGTACCGCGTTCTGGGGCGTCGTCGCGGTGGGGTTTGTGTTCACGCTGGCGCGTTTCAGCGAAGCGTTCTTGGTCTTGAAAGCTCATAATGAAGGCCTGCCCCTTGCGCTAGCGCCGCTCGTGCTTGTCGTAACCAACATCGTCTATTCACTCGGCGCATATCCCGCGGGCGCATGGTCAGATCATGCATCACCGAAGACACTGCTACTTTGCGGTTTGGCCGCACTGGTCTCCGCAGATTTGGTACTCGCCTTCGCACCCGGCGTGTTGGGCGTGTTTTTCGGCATCGCGCTCTGGGGCGCTCACATGGCGCTAACACAGGGACTACTGGCGAAGCTTGTCGCCCAGCGCGCGCCGGCCGATTTGCGAGGATCGGCGTTCGGCCTCTTCAACCTCGCGATTGGCGTGGCGATGCTCGTGGCGAGCGCTATTGCGGGGCTGCTCTGGGAAGGGATCGGACCGGCGGCAACATTCCTCGCCGGCGCGAGCTTTGCCGTATTGGCTGCTCTATTGATCATGTTTCTCAGCGGCGGGGTCAGGCAAGATTTTTGAGCATGGACTAGCTTTCGCAAGAAACGGGCAGCGAGCGCCCTATCACTCTGGATACGAGACGAGCCGGCGTAGCGGCCGTTCAAAGGGGAGAGCTTGACATGACAGACGAAACCGGCCGGGCCCCATATCATGCACACATCTACTACACTGCGGACGAGCGCTCCGTGGCCGCGGAGCTACGCGATAAGCTGCAAACCGCACCTCCCGATGATCCGCTCACCGAACTGCTCTTGGTCGGAGAATTGCGAGATCACAAGGCTGGGCCGCACATCACCTCACAATTCGAGATTCACTTTGACGAACGCTTGCTTCCCGTCGTCGAAGCCGCATTGAGCCGCGCGGGGCTGCGGGTGCTGATTCATCCGCTGACGCTCGATGATCTTGGCGATCATACTCACTTGGGGCGCTGGATTGGTGAGCCCGTCGAACTCGACCTTACGATTCTTGACCCTCCTGGCGTGAACCAAGGCATCGCCCGTTTCGGCAAAACCGATTTCTAAGTTGAATGTCCCCCCCTCGATAAACATACCTTCTGCTCGGCGTCAGGAGCTATAGCCGAATCTTGGTGACGCGCTGACGGATCAAGCGGCGGCGACTTCGGCTTGAGAATTGAGCGACGCTGCTGTTTCCTCGATGCCGTCTTTGAATTTTATCCCATAGATCACCTTTGGCAAGAAGCTGGTTCCGTCAAG
>QBMO01000141.1 GCA_003242075.1 Alphaproteobacteria bacterium | reverse complement strand
CAGACGACGATATCTTCTCTTCACCGGCTTCGCTCCACGACCTCGATCCAAGGTACGCGTTGCGTCGATCAGTTGAACTCACAGCCGACAACAGACATTGCGCTATTACCAATCGATGGGATCGATGGGACCTCGGAGTCTGATTTCTCGCGACGATTCCTTCACTTGTCTGTAGCCGAATAGCAAGCCGCGAATCCCCCGCTCGGCGGCAGCTTCGATCATGCTCTTTCGCCAAAACCAATCGCCGCTGAACTCCTCCAGAAAGCACGACGTTTCTGAGGGCTGACTTCGGATGGAGAAGCCCGGGCGATAGTAGACCTCCGTTACATATCGGCTGGCGCCTCGATAGATCGCTGGCCGACGCACTTCCACTGTCGACTTGGCGATATCAACTGCGTCAACGACGCGGCATGGCATCACCACCCAGTAAGGCCCGATGAAGGAAGCATGCTTGCCGACGATGAGCGGTTTGCTCGTCTCAATGGAAGAAGGATCGCAGTCAAGAATGAGATTCAGGATGTTTTCTGACACCAAATAGAGCGTGGTGTTTAATCTGTAGAGGTCAGCCATCCACTCAGGATGACCGTCGAACTCAACTCCGATCTCTCCAAGAGAGGCCAGCGCTCGATAGGTCCAATTCCGCCTCTTCGGCGTCGGTAAAGTCTCCCCAGTCAGTAGCTCCAACGTTCGCGGCAGACCGTTGTTCACGTAGTCGCCCATCGTCGACACCTTGTAGAATGGCGGCTCGTCGACCTCGGGGTTCTGGGTGCGCGTGAAGACCACCTGTTGATTGTCTGCGATCCAATCAACGAGGTCGCGGACGCATTGCGCAGAGGACGGCGCAGGCTGGTCCGGCAGGATTTTCAGATCTTTTTCTGAGCTCATCTCAATAGATTGGCCCAGCATGGCGAGCCCGTCCAATGTCCGCTCCGGGCCAACCATAGCCGTTTGGACAAATTCCTACCAATGCCCGCTTTCAATCTCGCCGAAACAAGGGGGGGGCGTTCACGGCGAAAAGCTGCCTCCGCCACTTTCTACCGGTAAACCTCATCCGGCCCTTCGGGCCACCTTCTCCTTAACCAGGAGAAGGGACGCGGCTTCCTCTAGTGCGCCACGCTTGCCGCGCGTCTGAAGACGGTGCGGATGGTGAAGTTGCTGACTAGCCGCCGCACACCCGGCAGCCGTGAGAGCGTTTCTTGGTGGACGCGCTCGTAGCGGTCGTCGTCGGCGATGACGATGCGGAGGAGGTAGTCGCTCTCGCCGGTCATCAGGTGGCAGTCCTGCACTTCGCGGCATTTGGCGACAGCGCGTTCGAAGGCGGCCATGGTTTCGCTGCGCTGGTTTTCGAGCGTCACGGCGACGAACACGGTCGCACTGCGGCCCAGCGCTTTCTCCGAGAGGATGGCCGCATAGCCCTCGATGACGCCGGCGGCCTCCATCGCTTTGACGCGGCGGTGGCAGGCGGAGGGGGAGAGGCCGATGCGCTCGGCCAGTGCGGCCGCGGTGAGGACGCCGTCGCGTTCGAGTTCGATCAGGATCTTGTGGTCGAAGTCGTCCAGCTGGACGGGAAAATTTGCCGTCATGAGGCTCCAGGCGCTTGGAAATGAGCGTCGAATGCGGCCAATGTAGCGAAATATCCAAGAAAATGCACGCGGTTTGGGATAATTCGGCGTCCAAGAGGAGGACTTCCCATGCGCGTCGGCTGCCCGAAGGAAATCAAGGTCCATGAATATCGCGTCGGCCTGACGCCGGAGAGCGCGGCTGAGCTGGTGCGCTACGGGCATGATGTGTTTCTGGAGACCAAAGCCGGCGAAGGCATAGGCGCGCCGGATAGCGTCTACGAAAAAGTCGGCGTGAAAATTCTGCCGAACGCCGACGCCGTGTTCGCGGAAGCCGAGATGATCGTGAAGGTGAAGGAGCCGCAAGCGGTTGAGATCGCACGGCTGACGCCTAAGCATACGCTCTTCACCTACCTCCACCTCGCGCCCGATCCCGAGCAAGCCGAGGGCCTGATGAAATCCGGCGCGACGTGCATTGCATACGAAACGGTGACGGATGCGAACGGCCGCTTACCGTTGCTGAAGCCGATGTCGGAAGTCGCCGGCCGCATGGCGATCCAGGTCGGCGCCCATTACCTCGAAAAAGCCCATGGCGGACGCGGCGTGCTGATGGGCGGCGTGCCTGGCGTGCGTCCGGCTGATGTCGTCATTCTGGGCGCCGGCGTTTCCGGGTACAACGCCGCGCAAATCGCTGTGGGCATGCGTGCGCGTGTTGTGGTGTTCGACAAGAACTTGGCGCGCCTCGAAGAGCTCGACCGCGAGTTCGATGGTCGCTTAGAGACCGTGTATTCAACCGGCGCCGCGATCGCCGAAGCGATCAAGCACGCGGACGTCGTTGTTGGCGCGGTGCTGGTGGCGGGTGCTGCGGCGCCGAAGCTGATCCCCAAGCCGATGTTGAAGACGATGCAGCCGGGCTCGGTGTTGGTCGATATCTCGATCGACCAAGGCGGGTGCTTCGAAACCTCGAAGCCAACGACGCACTCCGATCCGGTGTTCACCGTCGACGGCGTCATCCACTATTGTGTCGCCAACATGCCGGGGGCCGTGTCGCGCACGAGCGCGTTCGCACTCAATAACGCCACGCTCCCGTTCGCGCTGGCGCTCGCCAATAAGGGCTACAAGCAGGCGCTGATCGATGATCCGCACTTGGCCAACGGCCTCAACGTCTACGAAGGCGCGATCACGCACGAGGCGGTGGCGAAGGATTTGGGCAAGCCGTTCAAACGCCCGGTCTGGTTGGGCTGATGCGGTAGCCAATGCTGCCCCGCCAGTTACACACGCGTAGACGGTTCATTTAACCTGAACGTGTAGGAAAGCCCCACTAGACAACATTGGTGGGCTTCCATGGCCGCGACTTGCAATGGCTGCCGCGATGGCGCGGCGTTTGATCTTCCCATCACGATGGCGTTTCAGCCGATCGTGAATGTCAGCACGCAAACCGTGTTTGCGCATGAAGCTTTGGTGCGCGGCGTGGACGGCGAGGGCGCGGGTTCCGTGCTGGAACGCGTGTCCGACGAAAACCGCTACGCCTTCGATCAGAACTGCCGCGTCAAGGCGATCGAGCTCGCCGCTGATCTGAAGCTTGCCGACGATGGCGCGCTGCTTTCGATCAACTTCCTGCCGAACGCCGTTTATGAGCCGCGCGCCTGTATTCGTTTGACGCTGTCGGCGGCGATGCGGACGAAGTTTCCGCTGCAGAATATCGTGTTCGAGTTCACCGAGGTGGAGCGCCTAGATTCGGCGCACGTGCTCAACATTCTGCGCACCTACCGGTCGATGGGCTTCAAGACCGCGATCGACGATTTCGGCGCGGGCTATGCCGGCCTTGGCCTGCTCTCCACCTTCCAGCCGGATCTCGTCAAGCTCGACATGGACCTCATTCGCGGCCTCGATAAGAGCAGCGTGAAGCAAACCATCGTCCGCAACACGTTGACCATGCTGCGCGAGCTTGGCGTCACGCCGATCTGCGAAGGCGTCGAGACTGTCGGCGAATTCGAAGCGCTGCGCGATCTCGGCGTCGATCTGATGCAGGGCTATTTGTTCGCCAAGCCAGCCCTTGCCGCGCTGCCCGCGCCGATCTGGCCGGGAGCGGCTTATGAGGACGCAAGCCTCCGCGCGCGAGGCTGAAAGGGACCGACATAGTCCCGGTCGGCCAGTCCGGCGCTTGCCGAATCCGGCGGCGGCGCTAGGCTCGGTTCAGGGGATAGCGCAATGCGTGATCTATTGCACATCGCCGCTTACGCGGTTTCGGTGTTGCTTCTGGTGGTGATGGCGTTGCTGTCGGTGCGCGGGATTGTCGATCCTGCCGGCGCGGCGGCGAGCTTCGGCGTGCCGGTAGATGACCCCTCGGCGTATCTTTATCAGCTGGTCTATCGGTCGCGGAATCTTGTGATCGCGGTTGCGGGACTGGCTTTCTTGTTTTTCGGCATGTGGCGTGCGCTTGCAATTCTAGCGACGGTAGCGATTGCGTTGCCCGCCTTCGACATTTACGCGCTGACGCAAGCCGGCAGGGAAGTCACGGTCGTGCATCCGGCCACGCTCGTCGCTTTGGCTATTATGACCATTCTGCTGTGGCTCCGCCTCGCG
The DNA here is from genome assembly GCA_003242075.1 of Alphaproteobacteria bacterium. GTDB lineage: Bacteria > Pseudomonadota > Alphaproteobacteria > Caulobacterales > Aquidulcibacteraceae > Vitreimonas. Next base: position 2,331 of record QBMO01000141.1, on the reverse strand, counting down.
CTGAATCGCCCAGAGAAGAATTAGAGGCGTTAGTTGACGTTCGCTGGAGCGACCTCGATTGCGTCCGGCGCTGCGCCATCGGGGCCGTGCGTCCAGGTGACGATAAGATGGCGCGTCTGACTGCCGATCTCGCTGGTCTCCGGATTCATGGTGCTTTCGTTGATTTCAAGATCAACTCGCCCTGGTGCGTCTGAGAGGACGCGATAGCTGATGAAGTCGCCGATGCGGAAGACGCGCCAGTCGCTGCCGGGGCTCTCGAAGAATGCGATCTGGGTATAAAGGCCGTTCATGGCTGGATCGCCGCCGGCGAGACCGAATAGCTTCACGCCCGGGCTTTCGCCTTGGTTCTCCAAAAAAACCACCTCCGTCACCGCAGCAGCCCACTGCATGTTTTCTTCATCAGGCTCGGGCGTCAGCGTCTGGGCGTTGCCGGACGCCGTCAGCGTGACAGGCGCTGGCGCCTCTGCTTCGGCGCCGCCTTCGGGCGATGCTGCAAATGTGCACGCGCCGAGCGCAAGGCTAGTGGCGATGGCAAGCAACGAAACACGCATGGAAAGTCCTCCCCAGCGCGTCTTATGGACTGCTGGCGTCTCGCCGGCAAACGCCAACGCTGGCCGGCGAGACGCCGGCGGTCCATAGAAGTGCAATGGCCGTCACCAAAGCCCGTGTCCGCAAACTGGCGCTCGCGCTCGAAGGCGCGAGCGAGGTGGTGCACGTCGATCGCCCGGCCTTCCGCACCAAGCGCAAGATCTTCGCGACGGTGACGCCGGACGCGCCGCGCGTGAACCTCATGTTCGATGCGGCGACGCAGGAATTCTTCCGCGAACACGCGCCCGGCGTGATCGAGCCGCTCCCGGGAGGCTGGGGCCGGCTTGGCATTTCCTATTGCGACCTGAGCCAGGCGGATCAGGCGCTCGTTCACTCCGCGCTCAAAGCCGCGCACGCTCTCGCGTTGCCGAAAGCGCCGAAGAAGCGCGCAAAGAAGAAAAGCTAGCTGTCACAATTCGTGCGCGGCGCGGTCGGCGCGATCACAAATCTGTGGACGCGCGTCTTGCGTGGACCCGGGCGGCATCCTGGTCGTTACATGGTGACAGAGCACGGCGTGAAAGGTTCTGTTCAGCATTAACGCACTATTGTGAAGGAGCTCGGAGTTCGACCATGCTCGAGAAATCAATCGGCGAGCCTTGTCCAACCTGCCAGACGCCGTTGCAGCGGCGCCGCTCCACGTTTCGCACCGTTGTTGGCGACGTCGCGTTCTGCGCGCGCTGTTGCTCATCGTTCGAACTGAAGCTGGATGAGGACGACCGCGCGCTCGCTTTGGCGGCGAAACTCGCGCCAGTTTGACTTGGCGCTGACCTGACAGCGACCGCGCCCCGCGCGAGTGGCCACCCACGAACATTGCCCAATTTCGAGACGCGCGCCGGGGCTTGCCCGTTGCGCGTTCGATGCAGCCATGAAACAGTGAGGTCGCGGCCAGAAACTGGCTGCGCATAAGCGAGAAGCGGCGCCAGCCGCTGGCGCCGCCCGACCCCAAACGGGGACAACAAGGGAGGCAGCGCCATGCCTGAAAGCAAATCAGCAAACGTCGTGAGGGCTATAGCCGTCGTCGGTCCGACCGGAGCGGGCAAGACGGCGTTGACACAGGCTCTGGCATCAGCCGCTTCGGGCGGTTCGGGCGCGGTCCCGAACGCGGCGGGCCAATCCACCGAAACCCAATTCACCGCCATCGACTTCATGGGCGACCACTACGCGCTGATCGACACGCCCGGGGCAGTCGATTTTCTTGCCGACGCGGATTTCGCGCTGCCGGCCGCCGACATGGCGATCGTGGTCGCTGACAGCGATCCAGACAAAGCGCTGCTGCTGCAGCCGTTCCTGAAAACGCTGGAAGAGCTGAACATTCCCCACGCCATTTTCATCAACAAGATCGACAGCGCCCGCGGCCGCATCCGCGATTTGCTGGAAGCGTTGCAAGCGGTGAGCGCCGTGCCCTTGGTGGCGCGCCAAATTCCGATCTGGAAGGATGAGAAGGTCGCCGGCTACGTCGATCTGGCGCTGGAGCGGGCGTTTCAGTACGAGCCGGGCAAGCCGTCGAAGGTGATCGATATTCCGAAGGATTTGGCCGAGCGCGAAACTGAAGCGCGCTTCCATATGCTCGAACAGTTGGCCGATTTCGATGACACGCTGATGGAGCAATTGCTCTCCGATGTGACGCCGGATCGCGACGTTGTGTTCGCCGATCTGGTGCGCGAAATGCGCGAGAGCCTGATCGTTCCGGTGTTCTTCGGCTCGACCGCGCAAGGGCACGGCATACGCCGGCTACTGAAGGCG
>QBMO01000140.1 GCA_003242075.1 Alphaproteobacteria bacterium | reverse complement strand
AGCAGCGGGCCGGGGAGGCTCCACCAGCCGAGCGGCGTTTCGAGCGCGACGAAGAAGATGCCCCACCAGGCGCAGAGCTCGCCGAAATAGTTTGGGTGCCGCGAATAGCGCCAGAGGCCGCGGTCCATCACCTTGCCCTTGTTGGCGGCGTTGGCTTTGAACGCGGCGAGTTGTGCGTCGGCAATGGCTTCGTAAAGGATGCCGAACGCGGCGAGGCTCGCGCCGAATGTCGCCAGCGCGCCAAACGCGCGCGCGTCGCCGAGCTGACCAAGCTGCGCCGGCAGCGCCATGATGATCTGCAGCACCATTTGCGGGCCGAAGACGAAGAGCAGTGACGTCGTCGCGAAATTCCAGCCGCGCTGCTCGCGCGCGCGATCGATCATCTTGGCGTAGCGGCGATCGCGGCCGTGCTGGCGCCAACGCCAGAAGAGAAAGAGCCCGAGCCTCAGCCCCCAGGCGCTGGCGAGCAGGGCGACGGTCAGGCCGTGCGTGGTCGGACCTGCGACTTGCGCCCAGGTCGTCCAGACCAGCACCAGGACGCCGAGCCCCCACCAGGAATCGATGAAACTCGGGTCCTGCAGGCGGATGCTCACCAGCCAGAGGACGAGGAAAAACCCTGCCGAAACAAGCAGATTGATCCCCAAAATGGGCAGTGCTTCCAACATCCGTCGCTCCTAGCCGGCTCTTCTACGCGCGAACCGGGGCAAAGGCTCCCCCGCGACGGGCGGCAAGCTGGTGGCGACGAATGGACTGGCATCCATATCGAAAATCGATAATGGTGACCCAAACCCCATTTGGCCGCCGAGGACGCTTCCATGCTCGAGATCAAGAACCTCACCCACAAATACCCCAACGGCGTCGTCGCGCTGAACGATGTGAACCTGACGATCGGGGCGGGGATGTTCGGGCTGCTGGGGCCGAACGGGGCCGGCAAGTCGACGCTCATGCGTGTCGTCGCGACGCTGCAGACGCCGAGTTCCGGCAGCGTGCGCTTTGGCGAAATCGATGTGGTGCGCCAACCGGAATTGCTCCGCCGCACGCTTGGCTATCTGCCGCAAGATTTCGGCGTCTATCCGCGCGTTTCGGCCGAAGCGATGCTCGATCACCTCGCCGTGCTGAAGGGGATCACTAACGCCAAGGAACGCCGCGACGCGGTGCAAGGGCTGTTGAGCAAGGTCAATCTCTTCAATGTGCGTAAGAAGGCGCTCGCCGGTTATTCAGGTGGCATGCGTCAGCGTTTCGGCATTGCGCAAGCGCTGCTCGGCGATCCGAAACTGATCATCGTCGATGAGCCAACGGCGGGCCTCGATCCGGAAGAGCGCAATCGCTTCCTCAATCTGCTCGCAGCGATTGGCGACGATGTCGTCGTCATTCTGTCTACCCACATCGTCGAAGACGTGTCGCAACTGTGCCCGCGCATGGCGATCCTCGCTGGCGGGCGCGTGGTGCGCGAAGGTTCGCCAGAGGGCTTGCGCCAGGAAATGCAGGGCCGCGTCTGGCGCGCCATGATCGCGCGCGAAGAGCTGGAAGCGGCGCGCGGGCGGTACAACGTCATCTCCGAGCGTCTCGTCGGCGGCCGCACCGTCATTCACGTGCTCGCCGACGCACAGCCCAGCCCGGACTTCGCACAAGTCGAGGGCGGGCTTGAGGATGTCTACTTCTCCACCCTCGTCGCCTCGCGCGCGGCTTGATCGGAGAGGGCAGTTCCATGTTCGGTAAAGTCGCTTCGTTCGAGTTCGGCTATCAGCTGAAGAACCCGGTGCTTTGGGTGACCTTCATCGCGTTCTTTCTGCTGACATTCCTCTCGGTCACCAACGAGTACGTGCAGATCGGTTCGGTCGGCAACGTCAACATCAACAGCCCATTCGCCATCATCAACACGATGGCGATCATGGCGATCTTCGGCCAGTTCGCGGTGGTGGCGTTCGTCGCCAACATTGTCATCCGCGATGACGAGACCGGTTTTGCGCCGATGATCCGCGCCACGCAGATCAAGAAGTTCGACTATTTGTTCGGGCGCTTCCTCGGCGCGTTTCTGGCCAGCATCATCATCATGCTGGCGATCCCGCTGGCGATGATCATCGGCTCGTTCATGCCGTGGCTGGATCCCGAACGGCTGGGGCCGCTGGTGTTGTGGCACTATGGCTATGCGTTCCTCACTGCGGCGCTGCCGACGCTCTTTCTCTGCGCGGCGATGTTTTTTGCGCTGGCGACGGTGACGCGGTCGATGATGGCGACCTATCTTGGCGTCATCGCGTTTTTCATTCTTTACATCGTGATGAGCAGCCTGTTCTCGCGCCCAGAGTATGAGCAGGCCGTCGCGCTGCTTGAGCCGTACGGCTTGGGCGCCTTGTTCGATGCGACGCGCTATTGGACCGCCTCGGACCGCAACACGATGGTGCCGCCTTTGAGCGGTCTCTATTTCGCCAACCGCGCCATCTGGGCCGGCGTGGCGATCGCGTCTCTGGTCGCGGCCTATTTCCTGTTCAGCTTCTCGGCGCGTGGCTCGAAGAAAAAGCAGAAGGAAGAAAAGCAGAGCGCGCCGCCCGAGCGCGTGCTCGCCGCTGGCCCCGCCACGCAACGTTTCGGCGCCGGCGCATCCTTGACGCAAGTACTGACGCGCGCTCGCTTTGAGTTCGGCTATCTCTTCCGCAGCCCGGCTTTCATCGTGCTGATGGCCTTGGGCGTGCTCAATGCAGGCGGGGCGCTTTGGTTTTCCACTGAGCAAGGCGGCGTTATCACTTATCCGATGACGCGGCTGTTCGCGCAGCTGCTCTCCGGTACGTTCACGCTCGGGCCGTTGCTGATCGCCATCTATTATGGCGGCGAGCTGGTCTGGCGCGACCGCGAGCGGCGCGTGCATGAGATCGTCGACTCAACGCCGGCGGCGGATTGGACATTCGTTGCGCCGAAAGTGTTGGCTTTGGCGGTGGCGCTGTTTGCTGTGCTGCTGGTCGGCATGGGCACAGGCGTGCTGATCCAGACACTGAAGGGCTATACCAATTACGAACTCGACAAATACGTCATGTGGTTCGTGCTGCCGAACCTCGCGGGCTGCTTCGGCCTCGCGGCGCTCTCGGTGTTTCTGCAAGCGATCTCACCGCACAAGTTTGTCGGCTGGGGGCTGATGCTGCTCTATCTGATCGCGACGATTGCGCTCGGGCAGATGGGCTTCGATCACAATCTCTATCTCTACGGCGGCAATCCGCCGACGCCGACGTCCGACATGAATGCGAGCGGCCACTACTGGATCGGGCCGACATGGTTCCAGCTTTACTGGACGGTGTTTGCGCTTATCCTCGTCGTGTTCGCCTATCTCTTGTGGCGGCGCGGAGCGGATACGCGGATCGCGCCGCGTTTGCGGGCGATGCCGCGGCGCTTGGCGCAAGGCGGCGGCGCGCTGCTTGCGGTGCTCACGCTGGCCTTCGCCGGCATGGGCGCGTGGATCTATTACAACACCAACGTCCTGAACGAGTATCAGTCCAGCGTCGCCGCCGAGCGGTGGACGGCGGATATGGAACGCGCTCTCATCCAGTATGAGAACGCACCACAGCCGACGATCACGGACGTGACGCTGGCCGTCGATCTGCGCCCGCGTGAGCATACGTTTACGGCGACGGGCACGTATATGATTGAGAACCGCACGGACGCGCCGCTGGCGGAAGTGCATCTCTCTTGGCCGCAAAACATCGATATCGACAGCATCGAGATTGATGGCGCTACGATCGGGCGCGACTACACGGCGGAAGACGAGGGCTACCCGTTCCAGATCTGGCGTTTCACGACGCCGCTCCAGCCCGGTGAGCGCCGCCAAATTCGGTTCGCGACCGCGGATCGCCGCCAGGGTTTCCGCAATTCAAACGTATTGGCGAGCGTGCAGGACAACGGCACGTTCCTCAACAATTACGCCTTCACGCCGGTGTTCGGCTTCAACCGCAACAGCACGCTGCAAGACCGCAATGTGCGCCGGCGCAACAATCTGCCGACTGAATTGCGGATGCCGACATTGGAGGACGATGCCGCGCGGCGCTTCCACTATCTGCGCCACGATTCCGATTGGGTGAACGCCGACATCACGGTCACCACCGACGCCGGCCAGATTCCGATTGCGCCTGGCTATGTCGTCTCGGATGAAACCAATAATGGCCGCCGGACGACGCGCTTCCGCACCGATGCGCCGATTATGCACTTCTTCTCGATTCAGTCGGCCGCGTACGAAGTGGCGGAAGGGCGCTGGAACGATGTCGATCTGCAGATATATTATCATCCGGAGCACGCCTTCAACATCGACCGCATGATGCGTGCGATGGAGACTTCGCTCGATCTATTCTCGCGCGAGTTCTCGCCGTTCCAGTTCCGGCAGATGCGGATCTTGGAGTTTCCGGGCTATGCCAGCTTCGCGCAGGCGTTCGCGAACACCGTGCCGTATTCTGAAGACATCGGCTTCATCAACCGCTTCGAAGAGAGTGACGCGACCGTTTCCGATCGCATCGATCTCGTTACCTACGTGACGGCGCACGAGGTCGCGCACCAATGGTGGGCGCACCAGCTGATCGGCGCTGACATGCAGGGCGGCACCATGCTCTCTGAAACCTTCGCGCAATATTCGGCGCTGTTGGTAATGGAGGAGATGTATGGGCCCGATCAGGTCCGCCGCTTCCTGCGCTACGAACTCGATCGCTACCTCCGCGCGCGGGGCGGCGAAGTGATCGAGGAAGTGCCGCTGATGCGGGTGGAGAACCAGCCGTACATCCATTACCGCAAAGGCGCGCTGGTGATGTACTTCCTGCGTAACGAAGTGGGCGAGGGGGTCGTCAACCGCTCGCTGCGCCGCTTGCTTGAGCAGTTCGCATTCGTCGGCGCGCCTTATCCGCGTTCACTGGACTTCGTGAACATCCTGCGCGAGGAGGCGGGCCCAGAGCATGCGCAGCTGATCGAGGACCTGTTCGAACGCATCACGCTCTACGATGCGCGCGTGGCGGAAGCGACGGCGACGCAGAATGCGCAGGGCACGTGGGACGTGGTGCTGCAAGTCGAAGCGCGGAAGTTCTACGCCGATGGCGAAGGCGAGGAGACGGAATCGCCGTTGAACGAAGCGTTCGAGTTCGGCGTGTTCAGCGCCGAGCCTGGGCGTGGCGCGTTCTCGTCCCAAGACGTGCTGGCGTTCGAACGGCGGCCCGTCGCAAGCGGACGTCAGGAGATCCGGTTCACGGTGGCGGAAGAGCCGCGTTATGTCGGCATTGATCCGTACAATAAGCGTATCGACCGCAACGCGGCGGACAATGTGATGGCGGTGACGATTAGCAGATGAACCGAAGTTCGTCATTCCGGGGCATCGCGCAGCGATGAACCAGGAACCCAGGGGCCACAAGCGCGTCGCTTGCCCCTAGGTTCCGGGCTCTCAGCTTCGCTGAGCCCCGGAATGACGATCTAGGCGATGCTCTTCAGCGCGCTTCTGACCGTATCCGCGATCTGATCGATCTGTGTTTTCTCGATGATGAGCGGCGGTGAGAAGGCGAGGATGTCGCCGGTCACGCGGATCAGCACGCCCGCGTCGAAGCAATGCTTGAAGGCTTCCAGCGCGCGCTGCGTCGGTGCGCCGGGGCGCGGTTCGAGTTCGATGCCGCCGATGAGGCCCAAGTTTCGGATGTCGCTCACGTGTGGCGCGTCGCGCAGACTGTGCATCGCGTCTTCCCAATAGGGCGCAAGTTCGGCGGCGCGCTCGAATAAGCGTTCGTCGCGATAGAGGCTGAGTGTCGCGATCCCTGCCGCGCAGGCGAGGGGATGGCCGCTTGTTGTGTAGCCGTGGAAGAGTTCGATCGGCGTATCGGCGTTGGCGAGGATGGTGTCGTAAATCTCGCGCGAGCAGGCGACGGCGCCCATCGGCACAGCGGCGTTGGTGATGGCTTTCGCCATGGTGAGGATGTCGGGCTTCACGTCGAAGTATTGTGACGCGAACGGCGCGCCGAGGCGGCCGAAGCCGGTGATGACTTCGTCGAAGATCAGCAAGATGTCGTGCTTGGTGCAAAGCTCGCGCAGGCGCTTCAGATAGCCTTGCGGCGGCATGATCACGCCTGTGGAGCCCGCGACGGGCTCGACGATGACGGCGGCGATGGTGCTCGCATCGTGCAATTGCACGAGGCGTTCGAGCGCATCGGCGAATTCGACTCCGTGCGGAGGCTCGCCGCGTGAGAAGGCGTTGCGGGCGATGTCGAGCGTGTGCGGCAGGTGATCGACGCCGGCGACCATCGGCCCGTAGGTCATGCGATTGCGCACGATGCCGCCGACGCTGATGCCGCCAAAGTTGGTGCCGTGATAGCCGCGCTCGCGGCCGATAAGGCGATACTTGCCGGCTTTGCCGCGCGCCTTCTGGTAGGCGAGCGCGATCTTGAGCGCGGTGTCTGCCGATTCAGAGCCGCTATTGGTGAAGAAGATGCGGTCAAGTTGATCCGGCAGAATTTCACCGAGCCGGTTGGCGAACTCGAACGCGGCGGGGCATGGCCGCAAGCCGATCGTCGAAGCCATCCAACGCGCGGCGGGCNGCCCGCCGCGCGTTGGATGGCTTCGACGATCGGCTTGCGGCCATGCCCCGCCGCGCAGCACCATAGCCCCGAGGTGCCGTCGAGCACGGCGCGGCCGTCCGGCGTGAAATAGTGCATGCCCTCGGCTCGCACGATCATGCGCGGATCGGCCTTAAACGCCCGGTTCGGTGTGAACGGCATCCAGAAAGCGTCGAGCGAGTTTGGGGTTGGCATGGGTGCAGTGTCCTGCGCCACTGCGTTTGGTGCAACAGCTTCCGAAAAATCGCACCGTCATCCCGGACACGCGAAGCGTGATCCGGGACCCAGGGCGGCTCGCGCCGCGCTTTAGGATCCCCTGGGTCCCGGGTTCGTCGCTGGGCGACGCCCCAGGATGACGGACCTAGTTCTGTGCCGGTGTAATCGGCGGCAGCGTCCGCCATTCACGTCGCGCAAACATCTCCGACTGGTCGTTGTAGTGCGCGCTCTCGGGGCGTTCGCTTGCGCCCCATTGGTGGATGACGCGTGTGGTCAGCGTGCCGTCCGGCGCCCAGTCGATGACCATCATGTAGCCGTCGCCGAAATCGGCGCTGAGGCGGCCGTCTGCGTCGTCGTGCCAGCGTAAGGCGCGCAACACGTCGGGCGCGCCTTCGAGGGCTAAATCGACGTCGCCACGGCGCAAGCGCAGCACATCGCCGAGCGGCGGGTCGAGGCGGCCGAAATGTTGGCGCAAGTGCGCGGCGGCGGCGCGGGCGGTGTCGACCGGATCGGGCTGTGGCGTGTTCGCGCGCGCCGCGTTGTAGAGCGGCTGGAACGACATGCCCGCGAGCGCTGCGGGCGGGCTGTCGCTGGCGGCGCGGCGATCCCAGCTGCGCAGCAGTGTTTGGATTTCCGTTAGCTCCGCGTCGCCTGTCGCGTCGGCGGCAAGGATTTGGCGCACCATCTCCATTGTCTGCGAGCGTTCGCTGGAGGTGAGATCGAATTTCGCTTCAAGCAATTGCGCGTCGCTGATGCGTGCGAGCGGCGAGAGGATTTCGACGGCACGGTAGCCGCGATTGGTGACGTAGCGCTCGATCGCGGGCGCGGCTTCGGGGAATTGCTCGGGCGTGATGTTCGAGCCTTCGTCGGTGACGTACCACGGCGCGCCATTGGTGCTGGCGAGCCAGCCGGAGGAGGGATTGACGATCTCCGGCGCATCGACGCGATCATCCATCGCCCAGATCAGATCGCTGCGATCGCCCGGGACGCAGCCGGACCAATCCTGGCCTTCAGCGCGGCGCGGGATGATGGCGTTGTAGAGATAGCCGATGCGGCTGGTTTGATCCGCGTACATGAAATTGAATGACGGAATGGCGCGCATCGCCATGGCTTGCCGCCACTCTTCGTAGTTCTGTGCGCGGCCCATGCGGTAGAATTGTTCGAGTGCGCGCAGTTCGCCTTCGCCAGCATAGCGCACCGCGACCCAGCCATCGGCGGTTTCGAAGGCGGGGCCGTGCGCGGTGAAGCGCAGCGTGCGCGGGACGGGAATCGTGAACCAGCCCATCTTCACCCAGAGCCAGATCGTGCGAGTCTCGAAGCGCCGCCACTCGCCGTCGATGAAATACTGGCCGCGACGTTGGTCGTCGGTGGTGAGGCGATAGATGTCGGCGAGGTCGGGCAAGTTCACTGTGGCGGCGAAGGCCAGATGTCCGTTGGTGCCCAGCACAGGGAAGGGGGAGCCTGGAAAGAGACCGCCGTGCATGCGCCAGCCTTCATCACTGGAGACGCCTGCTTCGTACCACGCGACGGGCCCGGCCCACGGCTGGTGCGAATTCACGATGAGGCGTGTGTGGCCGTCATCGCTGCGACTGGGGGCGACTGCGAAGGCGTTGGAGCCCCAATCGCTCGTCGGCCCTGTCGCTTCTTGGACGGCGCACGGAGTGCCGTCTTCGCTGGCGACCATGCCGAGCGTGCGCTCGAAGCCCCAAAACAGCGGCACGGTCAGCGCCGATCCGGCGATCACGTCGCGGCCGGTGATGTTGCCGGCATTTGGCAGCACTTCGTCGGGATGCTCGGCGGCATAGGCGTTCAAGCCTGCCGCGTACGCTTCGACGATGGCGCGGAACTCCGGCGAGATATCGGTTTCGTAGCGCTCTTCGACTGAGCGTTCGATGCCGAGCAGGTGCCAAAGGAAATCGGAGCGCGCGCCTTCTTCGCCGAGATAGGCGCCAAGCTTGCCGCGACCGAGCAGGACGGTGATCTGGATGGTGGCGAAATTGTCCTCGGCGTGCGCGAGCGCGAGGCCGTAGGCAGTTTCAGCGTCGGTGCGTCCGTGGATGTGCGGCACGCCATATTCATCGCGCGTGATGGTGGGATTGAAATCCACGCTTGGCGCGGCGGGCGCGGGCGCGCAGCTGGTTGCGAGCGCGAATGCCGTCAGGAGCGCGGCGATTTTTTTTATGTGATCCCCCACGCCGCATAGTGAGGGGAGGATGGCGCGTCTTCAAGTGACGCGTCCGGGCCCGCGCGATGGCGGGCCCGGGTAGCGTTGCGTCAACTTACCAGGCGAGGCGGGCGCCGAGACGAGCGCCGTGTTCAGTCTGGTTTTCAGTGAAGTCGCCGCGATAGTGGGCGTAGAGCTCAAGGCTCTCGCTCAGCGTTGCGACGAAGCCGAGGCCGGTTTCGAGCCCGGTTTGGCCGGGATCGGCGGAGGCGGTGGTGAACGTGGCGCCATGCAGCGTTGCGTTGGCGTCGGCGCCGCCGGACTCGGTGGCGTGAACCAGATAGGCTTGCGCGTAGGGGCGAACGGTCATGCCGCTGGACTGCATGTCGCGGCCGTAACGGGCGCCGAGGCGGAGGCGGGTGGTGTCGTCTTCAGTGTCGGCAAAGCTCAGCGCCACAGTCGCGGCGCCGATTTCCTCGACGCTGTCGCGCGAGACTTCCTCCCACGACACGCCGCCGAGCACATCGACTTGACCGCCAAGCGCTTGCAGCGTGCGGCCGAACTCGAATTCGACCGCGATGGTCTCGCCATCCGGTGTTGAGGTGAGTTCTTCAACGCCGGTGCTGAGCCCGACGCTGCGGCGAATGTCGTAGCGATCGACGCTGTAGCCGATGGAGCTGTTGCTGAAGAGCGAACCATGGGTCCAGCGCGCATAGGCGAGGGCCTGGTAGGATTCGACCTCGGCCCGGCCATCGCCGCGCGCGACGCCATCGACGTATGCGAACGCGCCGCCAACGTTCCAACCGTTTCCGACAGGCGCATCGAGACCGACGACGAGGCCGCCGCTGCGATAGTCGAAGCCATTGGCGGTGTCGTCGCCATCGATATCGGCATCGGCGCCGACGATCTCGCCCCAAAGGTGGCGCGACGGTTCAGTCTCGCTAAGGCGCGAGCGCACGGCGGCGCGGCCGATGCGGCTGTTGCGATGCGCGCCTTCAAGGCCGGTGGCGTGAACGTCGCCGGCGACTTGCTGGAAGGCGGCCGCGAGCTGCGCTTCGTTGAGGCCAGCGAGGCTGTCGAAGAACGCGCCAACGTCGCCCGTGCCGGTTCCGGCGTCAGGGCGGACGCCTTGCAGCGCCGCGCCAGCCGAGCGGGCATTGCGAAGACCGCCGGTGAGCAAGCTGTAATCGGCCATGGTGACCGCGAGCGCGATGGTGTTGTCGCCATAGATCACGTCAAAGCGCGTGCCGGCGGCAAGGCCGCTGCCGGGTTGGGTGAGGGCGTCAAACGTGCCGGCGACACCGCCTTCGGCGGTGACGATGACGAAGGTGTCGCCAACGTCCGGCGTGAAGGTGTTGTTGGCCGGTGCGGTGATGCCGCGCAGAATCGGCGCCAGCGTGCCGTCGGCGGTGTAGATGCTTGAGCCGCCGGTGAGCACGAGCGTGTCGTAGTGGCCCGCGCCGTTGCCGACGGTGAGGCCGTCAATGTCGACCTGCAGGGTTGAGCCCGCCAATTGCGTGACGCTGCCGGCGACGACCAATTGGCCAGGCGAGTTACCGGGCGAGAGAGTGCCCGACACTTCGACGT
>QBMO01000013.1:38355-41432 GCA_003242075.1 Alphaproteobacteria bacterium | reverse complement strand
TTTTTCCGGCAAACCCGACCAATCGAATCGGTTCCGAAATACGGGTAATTGAAAGCTTCGGCGTATGCATACGCCTCGGCCCGCGCCAGCGCTGGCGCGCGCGGCTTCGGACGCGGCGGTCATGGCGGCGGCGGCGGTTGCGGCTGCCGGTAACCAAGCGGCAATAGGCCCAGGCGCAAGTATTTGCCCCACTAGGTTAAAGAGCGTAAAGGCGCGCCCCGTAGCGGGCGCGCTCCCAAGCGCTCGAAGGGGAACATCTCATGGCGCAGGCCCCGGCCGACGCGCCCCAGCACTCGAATTCGTCCGGCGGCGCCAATGATGGCGGCCGTGGGCGCGCCATCGCGCATGGTGGGTTTTGGACGCTGCTGATTGGTTCTGTCGGCGTCGTCTACGGCGACATCGGCACCAGCCCGCTCTATGCGCTGCGCGAGTGCCTGCGCATCGTCACCAACGATTACGCGCGAGCGCCGACGCGCGATGAAGTGATCGGCATCGTGTCGCTGATCTTCTGGGCGCTCATCATCGTCGTGACGATCAAGTCCGTGTTCGTGTTGCTGCGGCTCGACAATAAGGGCGAGGGCGGAACGCTGTCGCTCATGGCCCTGGTGCGCAAAGCGTTTCAAAAGCCCAGCGTCTTTCTGCTCGGCGCCGGCATGCTCGGCGCCTCGCTCTTTTACGCCGACGCGCTTATCACGCCTGCGATCTCCGTCCTCTCTGCTGTCGAAGGTCTGCGCGCCGTGCCGGGCGTCGAGACCTTTATGGATCCCTGGATCCTGCCGATTAGCATCGTCATTCTGATTGGGCTGTTCTTCGTGCAGAGCCGTGGCACCGCGAAGATCGGCGCGTTGTTCGGTCCGATTACGTTGGTGTGGTTCCTTGTCATGGCGGCGCTTGGCCTGCTCCACATCGCCGATGACCCAGCGATCATCCAGGCGCTTTCGCCACTGCCGGCGCTCGCTTTTTTTGTCAGTCACGCAGGACTTTCGTTCGTCGTGCTCGGCGCCGTGTTTCTGGCCGTCACCGGCGCCGAGGCGCTCTACGCCGATATGGGCCACTTCGGACGCAAGCCGATCAGCCGCGCCTGGATCGCCATTATCCTTCCGTGCCTGACGCTCAATTATCTCGGCCAGGGCGCGCTTGCGCTTTCGAACCCGGCCGTCATCGACAATCTGTTCTTCATGTTGGCGCCTGAGTGGGCGCGTTTGCCGGTCGTGCTTTTGGCGACGATGGCGACCATCATTGCAAGCCAAGCGGTGATCACCGGCGCATTCTCGATCACGCAACAAGCAATCCAGCTTGGCATTCTGCCGCGTATGGAAATCCGCCGCACGTCCGAGACGCAAGCCGGCCAGATTTACATGCCGCAGATCAATTTCTTGATGCTGGCAGGCGTCCTACTCTTGGCGCTGGCGTTTGGTTCGTCGAGCCGCCTGGCTTCCGCTTACGGCATTGCGGTTTCGGCGGAGATGTTGGTCTCGACGGTGCTGATCTTCTTTGCCATCTGGAAATTGTGGAAGCGTCCGCTGTGGCTCGCGATTCTGGCGTGCGTGCCGTTCGCGGTGATCGAGTTCACGTTCTTTTCGTCCAACATGCTGAAGGTCTGGTCCGGCGGTTTCGTGCCGCTGATGGTGGCGATGGGCTTGGTGCTCATCATGTGGACATGGGTTCGAGGCTCGCGGCTCTTGTCGGAAACCGTGCGCCGCGACGAACCTTTGGCGAAGTTGTTCGAAACGCTCTCACATCACCCGCCGCATCGCGTGCGCGGCGCGGCGATCTTCCTCACTGGCGATCCCGACGTCGCGCCAGCGGCGCTGATGCACAATTTGAAGCACAATCAGGTGCTGCACGAGCAAATCATCATTCTCACGGTGCAGACGATCAACGCGCCGCGCGCGCCTGAAGGCGAGCGCGTCAAGGTCGAGGACTTCATGCCGGACGTGAAGCGGGTGACGCTGAAGTTCGGCTTCATGGAAACGCCGAACGTCGTGAAAGCGCTGACCGAAGCGCGCAAGCACGGTCTGAAGTTCGACATCATGAAGACGAGCTTCTTCCTGAGCCGACGCACCATCGTGCCGAGCGAAAAGAGCGGCATGCCGCTCTGGCAGGATCACTTGTTCATCTTCCTCGCGCGCAACGCCACGAACGCGACGGACTTTTTCCATATTCCGTCGGGACGCGCGGTGGAGCTGGGCAACCAGGTGATGGTGTAGCGTCGCGCTGCTGCCGACCTTAACGTGATTTGACGCTGTAATTGTTTCTCCGCATCCTCCGATCCGGAGGGAGCCCATGAACACTTGGACGAGACTCGGCCTTGCAGTGGTCGTCGGCGCGGTTGTTGGCGTCGTTGCGGCGCTGGTCGGCAACATGTTCGGCGCTAGCGGCGCCGTGATTGGGGGCGCAGCTGGCGGTGTCGCCGCTGGCGTCGTCGCGGCGACGCTCAGGCCAAAGAGCTAGCGGTACAGATAGTCCGACGGCAGTCCCATGCGCACGCACGCTTGCGCAGGCGGGGCGCTTTCGATCGCTAGTTTGTCGGCGGCGCTACCCAATACGCGGAGCAGCGCTCCTTCGCCCGGTCGCAAGCCGAGGCGCTCCAAACCCAGCAGCTCGCGCGCCCATACTGGCGTGATCTCTACAGCGGCGCGGATCATCAAACGCTGTGCACGGCGCGAGGGCAGCAAAGGCGCACTGCGCACGATGTCCAGAAACTCGAGGATGATGTCGGAGCGCTCCAGACCTGGGGCCATAGTCTCGAACAGCGCATCCATCTCATTTGCTGAACGTGGCGCGCCATAAGCCCCATAGAGTGCAGCGCCCGTCGCGCCTTCGGCGAAGAGCTGATCCATGTCGGCGCGCGACAGCGGGCGGACGAAGCGGCTGTATGCTTCGAAGAAGCCAAAGCCAGCCGTGGCATGCACCCAGTTCAGCAGTGGCTCGTCATTGGCGCGATAGGCGACGCCGTTTGGCGTCTCGCTTGCAACCCGCTCATGCGCGCGCACGACGCCCGCAATCATCGCGCGCGCCGCTTCGGCCGGCGCATACACAGTCACCATCGCCGCATAGCCGGTGCGGCGCATGCG
>QBMO01000013.1:15583-38345 GCA_003242075.1 Alphaproteobacteria bacterium | reverse complement strand
CCCAGACGCCGGTGCGCACGCGCGGCTCCGCGAGCTCCAGAATAACCGCCGCAATGCCGCCGACGACCAACGCCACTGGGTTTTTCATCACCCGCCAAGTCAGCGAATCCGCGGCGATCAGCGCCTGCGCGCCGGCAGGGGCTGAGAAATCGACATTGAAACCCGGCGCCTCGAAGTATGAGCGCGCGGTGCGCTCCAGGCGCGCTTGCAGTGGTGCCGGCAGGTGAGCCATCGCGATTCCATATGGCGTGCCCGGCGCGTGGCGGCTATGCCTCGCGGCGACAAACGGAGTTGCCTGACGTGACAAAAAGCGGCGTGAAGAAGGTTGTGCTTGCCTATTCTGGCGGGCTCGACACCTCGATCATCTTGAAGTGGCTCGAGGAAACCTACGGCTGCGAGATCGTCACCTTCACGGCCGATCTCGGCCAGGGGGAGGAGCTGGCGCCGGCGCGTGAGAAGGCGCTGGCGATGGGCGTGAAGCCCGACAACATTTTCATTGACGATCTGCGCGAAGAATTCGTGCGCGACTTCGTCTTCCCAATGTTCCGCGCCAACACGTTGTATGAGGGCCAGTATCTGCTCGGCACCTCGATCGCGCGGCCGCTGATCGCCAAGCGCCAAATCGAGATCGCCAATATGGTGGGCGCCGACGCGGTGTGTCACGGCGCGACTGGTAAGGGGAATGACCAGGTTCGGTTTGAGGTCAGCTACTACGCGCTGAAGCCGGAGGTGAAGGTGATCGCACCGTGGCGCGAGTGGGCGTTCGAGGGGCGGCCCGATCTGATCGCCTACGCCAAGCAGCACGGCATCAATATCGCGCAAGGCAAGGAGCAGGCGGCGCCGTTTTCCATCGACGCGAACTTGCTGCACACGTCGAGCGAAGGCTTGGCGCTCGAAGACCCCGATGTTGAAGTGCCCGAGATCGTCACCAAGCGCGGTGATAGGCGCACGATTACGCCGGAAGAAGCGCCCGATCAGGCTGAGATCGTTACGCTCAGCTTCGAGCGTGGTGACTTGGTCGCCATCGATGGCAAGCCGATGAAGGCGCATGAGCTGCTGAAAGCGCTCAACGATTTGGGCAAGAAGCACGGCATTGGCGGGCTCGATTTGGTCGAGAACCGTTATGTCGGCATGAAGTCGCGCGGCTTTTACGAAACGCCAGGCGGCACGATTCTGTGGTACGGCCACCGCGCGATCGAGAGCGTCACGCTCGATCGCGGCGCCATGCATCTCAAAGACGAGCTGATGCCGCGCTATGCATCGATCATTTATAACGGCTTCTGGTGGACGCCCGAGCGCCTGATGCTGCAAGCGGCGATCGATGCGAGCCAGGAGAGCGTCACCGGCGACGTGAAGCTGAAACTCTACAAAGGCGGCGTCCGCACTGTCGGCCGCTCAAGCCCATACTCGCTCTACTCCAAAGCGCTCGT
This sequence comes from Alphaproteobacteria bacterium, assembly GCA_003242075.1. Taxonomy (GTDB): domain Bacteria; phylum Pseudomonadota; class Alphaproteobacteria; order Caulobacterales; family Aquidulcibacteraceae; genus Vitreimonas. Next base: position 36,915 of record QBMO01000013.1, on the reverse strand, counting down.
CGGCTTCGATGAAGCAGGCGGTTATAACCAAGCCGACGCCGAAGGCTTCATCAAGCTCAACGCGCTGCGTTTGCGCATACTGGCCGAGCGCGATAAGAAGCGCGGGAAGAATGAGTAACGCAAAAGCGCCCGCCATTTCTGGCGAGCGCTTCCTGGTGTTCGGTAACGCTTACGACCAGTATTGGTCCACTTTGTAGAACGCGAAGCTTTGATCGCGGTAGGCGTGGCCGTCATTGGCGGTGAGTTCGCTGATCTTGTCAGCTGGCGCCGCTTTCAGTTCGTCCTTGGTGTAGGGGACGACATAGGCGTCTTCTTCTTCGTCATAGTTCAAGACAGCCCACGGCAGCGGGTGAAACTTTTCACCGACGCCGAGGACGCCGCCGAAGCTGACGACGGCGAACAGAATGGCGTTCGATTGCTTGTCGAGCACGATGTCCTCAACGGTGCCAATTTTTTCGCCGCTCGTGTCTTTCACCGTCGTGCCGATGACTTTCTTGGCGCGGATGGCGGTGGTGTGTCCGGTAGGGGTAGGCATGGGGGCTCGCTCCTCATTTGAGTGGGAGCTTTGATAACCGCGTGACCGGTCAATCGTTCCTAGAGAACGAGGCCAACCAGCACTGCGCCATAATGGCCTGCCGCCCCGATGATGACGCACGCATGCCAGAGCGCGCGGCGGAACGGGATCGCGTGGTTTAAGTAGAGCAACACGCCGCCTGAATAGGTGACGCCGGCGATGACGAGCATCACGATCGCGAGCGGCGGCACGGTCGGGACGACAGGGCCAAGCACCAGCACCGCGAGCCAGCCGAAGGCCAGATAGATCAAGCTCCAGGCGCGATCGGATATGCCAGTCCACACCACTTTGCCGGCGGCGCCGGCCAGCGCCCCAACCCAAATCGCGGCGGTCACGCCGATGGCGAAGTTCGGCGGCAGCAATTGGATAGTGAAGGGCGTGTAGGAGCCGGCGATCATCAAGAAGATCGCCGCCTCGTCGATGCGGCGCAGCACGCGGCGATAGCGCGACGGGCGGGTCAGATTATAGACGGCGGACGCGGCGAGCATGGCCATCATACACATGGCGTAAATGGCGCCGGCAGTGGCGAGCGGCACGCCGCGATTGGTTAAGGCGATGGCAACCAGAAGTCCGCCGCCGATCAGGGCTGCGATGATGCCGATGGCGTGCACAACACCGTCGGCCACGTGTTCAACGCGGTTCGGATAGTGCTCCGCGAGCTCTTGCTCGTCGGCGGTCAATAGATCCGCGAGTGCCATACCGGTGCGTCTTCTTTTGCTTCAGCTAACGGGACGCGTGATCCCAGATATAGTTCCTCCGCCTTAACGTTGGATGATGGAAACCGAGGTTTTTGCATCACACAAGCGTGTGAGCCTGATGCGTGTGCGCCACGGACACACCGAACGAATCGCGCGTTCGCCGTTGGCGCGATTTTCGCAGCACCGTCCGTCATGCGCACGACACGCCCCACTCCGGAAATGCTACGCGCGGAAGCGCGGCTGCTGACCATTGCCGGCCTGATCCTGCTCGGCATCGGCTTCCCGTTGACGCTTTTCCTGGCTGCGCAAGCGCTCGCGCCGGGCGGCTTGCCGCCGCTTTTGCCGGTCGCTGCTGGAACGCCGCCGATCATCCTCGGCTATCTCGCGTGCCATTTCGCGTCGCAGCGCATGGTTAAGGCGAAGCTGCTCGAAGGCGGCTTGCGCCGTGATGGCATCCGGCGCTAAGCAGCGGCCATGACCTCGTTCACGCACCGACAGCAGAGCTGAGCCGCCCGCGGCTTGCGCCGCCGCTCGCCCTTGTCTGTCGTTTCGAACGAGTTTTCCGATGTTTCCCGTTGATCCGGCGCTTTACGCGCTTTTCCTCGGCATGATGGCTGTGTTCGCCGTCACGCCCGGCCCTGCCAATCTCTTCGCCATCGCTACTGGAGCCCGTAGCGGCCCCCGCGCGGCTCTTCTGGGCGTCGCCGGCATGAACGCCGCCAGCGTCGTCTGGATTGCCGCCGCCGCGATGGGGCTCGGAGCGCTGGTGCACGCGTATCCAGCCGCCTTCCGGCTGCTCGCCATTGCCGGCGCGCTCTACGTGGCTTGGCTCGGCCTGAAGTCACTTTGGTCGGCATGGAAGGAGGGCGGCGAACTCAAAGGCGCGAAGGGCGCGAACCTGGACACTGCCTTTCGCGACGGTTTTGCCGTGCAGCTCTCCAATCCTAAGGCTGTGGTCTTTTTCACAGCGGTGCTGCCGCCGTTCGTCGATCCGGTGCGGCCGGCGATCCCGCAACTGGTGCTGTTGGGCGCTGCGGTGATCGTGCTCGATCTGATTGCCATGGCTGGCTACGGCTTGGCTGGCGGTGCGCTTGCGCGGAGGCTGACGGAGCCGCGCATGCGGCGCTTGTTTGCCGGCGCTGTTGGCGTTCTGTTGCTCGTTGCCGCGGCGATGATTGGTTTGCGTGACTGATTTATTTGCACGCGTGTCGCGCGAAGTGCTGCGCGCGCACTCACGCGGCTTCGCAGATTTTGTTGAGGATGCTGGCGTTTCATCGCTAACGCGCGCTCGTTGGCAACGTGCGCGGGCGAGTGCTAGCGGCGGCACAGTATTGACTTGGTAAGGGCTTCGACCTCAGCCTCGATGATCTGGAAACGAGGGCATCGTCCGCGCTCGTGTTTGCCGGAGTGTCAAAAGACATGCAGTCGGAAGAACTATCGCTGCGCCTACAGGGCTGGAGCCTCGCCACCGCCGAGGTGCTCTATTACATGCCCGACCACCCCACGCTGCTGCAGAGTTTCGTCTGGCAAACGCTCGATCTCGCGCCGCGCTATCCGCGTATCCATCAGTTCCTGGAGTTCTGGCGCCGCGAGATCGATGCGGTGATCCACTCGGTGCAGCTGGCCAGCGGCGAGACCTTGGCTCCGGCGCGGGTCCAGACAGCCAACTTCATCCTGCATCACTAGTTTGCGATTGGCCGACGGCTCTCGCGCGCTACATAGTGCGTTGGGGGCAAGGACTCGGAGAATTGCAGGTCATGCGAACGCTTTTGCTTGCCGTCACCGTGGGGCTCTTGAGCGCCTGCGCGACTGCCACCCCTTATCAACCCGCCGTCACCGACCGGTACGGTTTTGAAGAGACGCGGATCGAAACCAACCGCGTCCGGATCAACTTTCGCGGCAACACGCTCACGGAGCGTGAGACGGTTGAGACCTATCTGCTCTACCGCGCCGCCGAACTCACGCTGGAGAGCGGTTACGACTATTTCATCGTCGCGGATCGCGACACTGAGAGCGAGTCGCGCCTGCAAGGAACCGGTTATCGCCCGCGCTTTGCTTGCGATTATTGGTACTTCTCGCCGCGCCGGGGCTGGAGCCCGTTTTATGATCCGTTCTGGGATGAGCCGACCAGCTATCGCGAAGTGACGCGTTACGAGGCCGTCGCCGAGATTGCCATGTTCCGCGGACCGAAACCCGCCGACAATCCCGATGCATTCGACGCGCGCGAAGTGCAGCAAAATCTGCAAGGCCGCATCGTTCGCCCGCCAGCGGGCTAGGGCCCTTCGACCGTGACGCCGCGTTCGCGCAGCAGCTGAACGACGTTTTCTTCGCCGACCAAATGCGCGGCGCCGACAGTGATGAACGCACTGCCGGCGCCCGCAAGCCGTTGTTCGATCTGATCGGCCCAGTTGCGGTTGCGGCGAATGATGACGGCGTCGTGCACGGCGGGGCCGGCTTCGGCCCAGTCGGCGTCGAGACGCTCGGAGAGTGTGGCGAGATCGCCGCGCGCCCAAGGCTCGTCGAGCGCGCTCAGCTGGTCGGGACCTTCTTCCAGTTGGTGGATGGTAACAGCGAGGAAGTGCGCTTCGTCGGCTGGCGCGAGATCGGCCAGTACGCGGATTTGCGCCTCCGCAGTTTCCAGATAGCCAAAGCGCTTGCCGGCGGCGCGTGCGCGTGCGCCCAGCACGGTCTCGACGCCAGCATCGATGCTGTGGCCCGCGCGCGCAGCATAGAGATACGTAATGCAGCATAGAGATACGTAATGTTGAGCGCGGCCAGCCATGGCCGCATGCGCTCCACTTGCGCCATGTCGAGATTGACCTCACCCGCTACGCGCGCCAGCCGCGCCGCATCCTCGGCGTTCAGCAGCGATGACAGCGTTTGCCCCTCAGGCAGCGTGCCGTACTGCGCGGCCAAGCCGGGAAAATCGGCGTCCTCTGTGTTGGTCTCGGTGACGAATTCTTCGGCGCCATCGAGCGCCGTGGCGATGCGCGGCGAGAGCCAATGCACGTCGGCCGGCAATACATGCACCGAGCCGAACAGCCAGATTTCGCTATCGTCGTCGGCAATGCGCCACAGCGCCGGCTCACCGGCCGCTGGCGTCCGCGGCGCCGGTTCGCAAGCGGCGAGGCCTGTCGCCGCCGCCACGAGAAGGGCCGTCATCCACGCGCGCATCAGGGCTCCCTAGGCACTCGCTTTCAGCGGCAAGCTCGGCTAGAGGTGTCGCCCGCCGCGCGGCTGGTCAAGCCGTCCGCCCAGCACCCGTAGCTCAGCTGGATAGAGCGCTGCCCTCCGAAGGCAGAGGTCACAGGTTCGAATCCTGTCGGGTGCGCCAGTTTAGCATTGTTTTTCCAATGCAAAAAAGAATGCACCAGGTAGCCCGGACGTTAGACAATGTCCGGGCTACCACCGGGCTACCACGCACTGATCTAGATGTAGTGGTGTGCGACATGCGGAAACGTCCGGGCTCGTGTGGCATTGAACGGCGAAGTTTCTCAGCACACCGAAGCGAGACCGGGTCGCAAACCCACGCTGCGGCGCGGACGGCGCGCCCGAGATCATCACGCTGAGCGCCGCCAATTGCGCGGTGCGAGATTGACTCAACTGCACAGGCGCTATGTCCGATCGCCCGCCGTAATGGGTCAGCGGCCAAGTAGACCCCGGGTTAGATGGTTCAACGTTTGCTGCCGCAGTTTAGACTGCCCCAGCATGAGGCGTTTGCGAATATCGATGTGCAGCTCCATCGCCTTGAGCGCTTCGCGCCAGTCCGCCCGGAACGCCAGCACATTGCGCTTCACCTCAACGGCAAGCCCCATCCGCTGCAGCTCGCGCGCGCGTTCCTTCAAGGCGCGGGTTGTGGACGGGTCACCGTTCGCCGCCTCCAACGACGCGACACGGATCGTGCGATCCTCCGGGAGCTGCTGCGCAATCATGCGATCCAGGCGCGTGGGCCCATGCCGGATCACCTCGCGATCGAGGGCCCGGCGTTCGTCGGCAGGGGAACGGGGCCCAAGCCATTCCGTCGCCACATCGCGGGCGATGCCGCTGAAGCCGTATCGGATGAAGTCCTTGGGAATGACGAGATCCTGGCCGTTGGCGCGGCGGCCGCGGATGATGAGATGGGTGTGCGGGTTCGCGGTGTCGTGATGGTCGGCTGCAATCCATTGCAGCTTGGTCCCGAGCGCGGCCTCGGCGCGCGCCATGACCTCACGCGTGTAGGCCGGTAGGTCATGGAGCCGGCCGGCGTCCTCGGCGCTTAGAATAACGCGGAAGTGGCGTTTGTCCGACCGCGCCCAGGCCTCAGCGCGCGCCGCGCCGTCCACGCCTTCGGTGCGAGCGTCATAGAACACTGTGCGCTCCGCTTGCCCCTCCCGCGATAAATAGTGCGCGTGCGCGCGGGCCTTCGCTTCTCGCGTCTCGGTCTTCTCTTCCGCCGGGGCGTGCGCCGCCGACGGGTCATTACGGGTCGCGGCGTCACGGGCGACATAACGCGCGTGCGCCTTCAACGCTGCGCCGCCTCCACCAGCATGGCTGAAGTAATGCACCTTCACGATAGCGCGCTGACGGCTGTCGAACGCCATCGCCGCGTGCGCCCCGCTCTTGTCGGCGCCAATCCCGAAGCGCCGCATCGGCGTACGCTTGTCCATCTTGGCCGACAGGCCGGGGCGCTTGCCGCCACCGCCGCTCGCCATCGATCCTCCGCCGTTGACCTTTCCTTCGAGTCGGTCGCGATCTGCGCGCGTTAAGCGGATTGAGCGATCGGCGCTGATGCTGTCCTCGCGCGTCGCCGGCAAAGCGAGGAGCGAGCCACGCAAGAGGCGATCGAAGCTGGTCACGCTCATGATGCTGTGCTCGTCATTGGCGAGGCGCGTACTAATCGCATGACAGGTCGCCCATGACCTGTGCTCTGCGTCGCAGGTCGTGAAAAACCCTTGCGCTGCAAGCGTTTTGCGTGACTGCAGGTCGCGCCTTTAACTTGCCCTCCAACCTTTTGATGACCTGCCATGCTCTCTTCGTAACATGATCACTCATTGCTGGCGCCTCTATACGTCTCAAAGGCGAGAGCCAGCGTGCTTCAGTTTCTCGGCTCGATGCCGACGCGAATGGTCTCTGTCGCCCAGGTCATTGCACGTTCGCGCTCCTGCGGCTCCAACAAGCTGATGCCGCGCGCCAGCATGGCGCAAAGCGCTGTCATGATCGTGTGGGGATGGGTGTTCGGCGGCAACTGACGGATGACGTCGTGAAGCCGATCCGCAAGTTCAACCGCATCATCGGGATCGTAGGGGTTCATCAGTCGCTGCTCCTCGCGGGCGCCATGACCCTTACACGACCCGTCACAGACTCACATCGGCGCCCACACGCCTTCGATCAGATCCATCGCAACCGGCCCCCAATAGCGCCCATCGAAAGAATCGTCTGTGTCGCCCAGCAGAAAAAGCTCGTCCGCGCCGAGCCTGCGGCAACCGCGCCAGGCGGGCAGGGCATGCCCTTCGCCGTCGCGCGCCATGCGCGGGGCGATCGCCACGCGGTCGATCGAGATCACCTCACCCTCGGCGCACACAAGCTGGCCCGCAGTGGCGGCGACCCGTTTCAGAAAATAGTCGCTTGCATCGGCGTAGCCACGCAGTGCCGCGTACTCTGGCGCGACCCGAGCTGCGGCCACGGTCACGAACTGACCGCGCCGTGGCGTTTCCCCACTGCGAACGTAGAACCCGGATGGCACGCTCTGCGATGGATTGTAGATCACGATGGGCCGCGCGTGCGTCGTCGTGATGATGACGCAGGCGATGGCAAGCAGGGCAAAACCGATGACGCGCTTCATGCGCGATGCGATGCAGCCGCCGTGCCATGACCCGTACACAGGTCATGGCATGGCGTGGCCTACGCGGCGCGTGTATCCGCTATGCCGGCAGGCTCGCCGGCGCGCGCAATCAACCAATCGACCGCCGCGTGCGCCTTCGCAGCCGCGGACAGGAAGGCGCGCGGATCTGATTTCAGAAGCTTCAACCAATCGGCCAGGTACGCCGCATGATCTTCCAAATGGTGCGGCGCCAGCCCCGTCATGGCGCGTGTAGAAAATCTCGCGGTCATCTTGACCTCGGCGCGCGGCAGATGCGGATAGGCGGTGAGATCGAGCTTCACGGTGCGCCGCTCGACGCGCGCGAGTACGAGCTGTTTGACGGCGTCGAAGCTGATGGCGCTGAGCGACAGCGCGGTCTTGATCGCCGCGGCCACGTCCTCGACGGCGAAGATCTCCAGGAGGCGCAGGGTCTGGATGAATTCGCGCCGGCCGCGCGTGCCCATCCGGCCCTCCAGAAGCCGTCGCAGGGTCGAGAACGCCTCGGGTAAATCCCAGTTTTGCAGGGGCGCGGCCTGATCGAGCGCGCCGGTCTTGCGCTCCAGGAGCTCCAGATAGTGCAGCGGATCGAAAACGAGATCGGCCTTGGCGTAAGAGCGTGCATGGCGGGCGATGATCTCGGCGCCGCAGATGATCACCACCGTGTCGACGAAGCCTTTGACCAGCACCTCGCGATGGCCATAGCGGGTGGGGACCGAATAGTCATTGGTGCGATAGCGCACCAGAGAGAATGCGCTGACGCGGGCGGGCGTCTTCTCGCACGGCTCGAACGGGCCGGTCGGATCGGCGCGAAACGCGGCGATGTCGGCGACCATGCGCTCCCCGATCGTGGCGCAATGACCACGCAGAACGTCTCCCTGTCGGCGGATGCAGCCTGCGGCCAGATCGGCGTTAAGCGCCTCGTAGCTGACGGCGTGCGGGATCGGGACCATGAAATTCTTGCGCGCGTATTTGACCAGGCCCTCGACGTTTTTGTCATTGCCCTTGCCGGGGCGGCCGAACCGGTCGGCGAACAGATAATGGCTCTGCAGCTCTGCAAACGCGCGCGAGCGCACGCGCTTGCCGTCGCCCAGGATGCGCGCCACCGCGATCTTGAGATTGTCGTAGAGGATCGAGCGCGGCACGCCGCCGAAGAATGCAAAAGCGCTGACGTGGCCATCGAGAAAGGCTTCCGTCGTCTCGGCCGGATATGCCTTGACGAAACAGCCGTCCGAATGCGGCAGGTCCATGCAGAAGAAATGGATCTTCTGGCGCACGCCGGCGATCACCGCGACCGCTTCGCCGAAATCGACCTGGGCATGGCCCGGAGGATGCGCCAGCGGCACGAACATCTCGCGCGCCTTGATGCGCGCGCCGGCGACATAGTCCTTCACCACCGTCATGCCGCCCGCGTAGCCGTGCTCGTCGCGCAGGCGCTCGAAAATGCGTTTGACGGTGTGGCGTTGTTTGACCGGCGCGTGCAGATCGGCGGCGAGGATCGCCTCGATCACCCCCAGGAACGGATCGAGCTTCGGACGGACTGCCGGTCGGGAGCGACGATAGCCAGGCGGCGCGGAGAACTCGCACATCTTCCTGATCGTGCGGGGATCCTTGCCGAACCGCCTGGCCGCCTCACGCCGCGATAATCCCTCGACGAATACGGCTCTGCGCACCGCCTCGTAGCTGAACACCTTGTACATCCCCGGCCTCTCGACCCGCCAAAACGGTCGAAAGGATTAATGGCGAGGTATTTTTACTCCGCCCGCAGACGACAAAATGACGCCGCTTCAGTGATGTAGTTTTGCACCGGCGCGTACAGTCTCGCTGCTCCTCGGCGGCTGCCGCACTGAAGCGGACTTTGTCGTTTTGGCGAACGCCATAGGGCGGCCGGTACGAGCGAGTCATCCAGCCCGGCGACGCGCAGATCGACGTCGCGCGCCAGCCTCGATTGCCGCTGTTCGTGATCCGCGCGGCGCGCGTTGCAACGCAAAGCGCTAGATCCAAACCATTGAGATCCAATCTGCAATGAGCGCCGGCTTGCGCTCACCCTCGATCTCCACGGTTGCGTTCTGTGTGATGCGAAGCCGTTGCCCGTCCAATGGTTCGAGGGCCGAAAGCACGAACCGTGCGCGGACCCGCCGCCCCTCGCGCACGGGCGCGATAAACCGCACGCGGTCAAAACCATAATTCACGCCCATTCTGGTCCCGGCGATCGCCGGAACGGCCTGGTAGGACATGGCTGTAAGCAGCGACAAAACCAAAAAGCCATGGGCGATGGTTGCGCCGAACGGGGTGAGGAGAGCGAGGTCGGGGCTGGTGTGGATGAATTGATGATCATCCGTAAGGTCGGCGAAATTGTTGATCAACGCTTGGTCGATCTCGCGCCATGGAGACACGCCCAGTTCCTTCCCCAGCAGAGACCGGTAGTCGTCGATCGGTATGGATCGCAACGGCGCGTGCATGAGGGCTACACACCCAGCGCCGCTGTCAGCGTCGCGCCAACTTGCGACAATAGGGATATGTCGGTGGCGCGACCGTCGTCGAGCGGCGTGTGGAAGTCCGGATTTGAGGCGGCAAAACCAATAACGCGGGATTGGCCGGCGGCGATGACAGTCCCCGTCTCGCCAGGCGTTGCTGAACGGGCCTCGGCCACGCTCATGCCAATACGGGAAAACTCGTCCCGCGCTACACCGAGGAGGTTGCTAGTGGCGAAAACGCTTGGCGTTCGAGCAAAGCCTCCTCTGGCGGCAATGCTGGAGCCGAGATGGACCCAAGTTCTGACTTGGTCTGGTCGCGGCGCGAACGCTTGCATGGCGCGGTCCATCCCGAGATGTCCGATTTCATGACCTGTCGTTGCGATGAGCGTCGTGGGCGTCTCGAGGCGCCGCAAGTGCTGAGCTAAGGCCAGAAACAGCGCCACTCCCGCCCCGCGCTCAGCGCCGCATTGAAACCATCCCGTCAGGGGCGTGGACACGACGATTCTTTGTCCGCCGCTCCCGACCGAGGCGATGATGCTGCGCGCCGACAGTGTCGCTGACGACACATCAAGCGTGACGGTGCACGACAGCCCCGACGATGCAGCGGCGAGAAGCTGGGGCAACCTCAGCCGCGAGGCGACAAGCACCGGAATCGGCAAGCGCGGACGAAGCGCGCGATTATAGAGAAAGAGGGAATCGTTTGGTGCATTGACGCAGACGATCATCGCGCGCGCTCCAGCGCCGGCCAGGCGATTAACGGTGTCATCGCCTTGATTGCTCCAATATGCGCCAACCGGCGCCAGATCCGGCGCTAGCGCGATTGCTCCAGCAACAGCGTTCAGGGCGTCGGCTCGGACGAGGGGCGCTTGGATCCGAGACTGCCCAGCAGGCGGTGTCCATTGTAGCGCAACGTCAAGAGCCCCGCCGTCGATCTGCGCCGAACCCTCTGCGCGATCGAGCGTCTCAAGCTCAATGGCGTCGAACACCACATCGTAGCCCAGGCTAGACAAGCGTTCCCCAACCCAATCGGTTGTGGACACATCGCCCGGCCAACCCGACCGATGCCAGCCGAACCCGGCATAGCGGGAAACGTCTGCGCGCAGGCGCTCTGCTTCAAATCCTCCTGCGGTTTCGATCATTGGCGGCGTGGCCGCGCATCCGGGAAGGGCCAATAGTGAGAGCGCGGTGGTGACCTGCCTGCGATACAGTGCTGGGCCCGTCATTGCCTTTTGCCGCGTGCCGGCTTGGGCTTTTTCGCAGCTTCGCCCCGGACATTCTTGGCCCGCTCTGGCGGTGCGTTGCGGAGATCTTGGATGAAGGTCTCAAACCGAGATTGGTACCCGGCAAGGGCAATCACGGCGGCGTTAGGGTCGCGCCTGCGCGCCGCATCCAACATCTCACGATAGTGACGCCCGTCTTCTTGTTTGGCGAACTCCGGCGACACACTTCTGTGCAGTGCGGCGGCGCGCAGCCACAGCATGTCAAGCAGGCCCACGAGCGTCGGCTGCTCGGAGCGTTCGAAGATCAGAAAATAGAATTCTCGATAGCGCGCATTGGCGCGCATTGAATCGCCGCGTTCGCAGGCGCTGCGCGCTTGATTGTAGAGGCTTTCTAGGCGCACGACATCGCCTGCGCTCAAACGCGACATTCCCAGCGCAGCGGCCCTGCTGCCCAGGGTGAGCAACAACCAGCCAATCTCTTGAAGAAACTCCTCGGAGTTAAGTTCTGGAACCGCGACCGAGCCGCTCGGAAGTTCGCGCAGGGCACCTTCACTCACGAGCCTTCGAATGGCCTCACGCACTGGCGTCACCGAAAATCCGATGGTTTGTGCGAGGTGTCGATTGGTCAGTTTTTGGCCGGGCTGAAACTGCCCGTCCTGCAAAGCCTGACGCAGTCGCCAATAGACGGCGTCATGGACGCTTTGCCGTTCAAGGTTCGGATCCGACATGCCTAGGCTAAAAGTCACGCATCCAACACGCATTTGCCAATGTGCTCGTCAAGCGCAAAAATTTGTAATGACAAAATGCAATTACTTTGTAGGCTGAGCGGAACGGAGGCTGCGCCAAGCGGTCCCAGGGGAGGAAGACCATGCGCGGATCAAAGCGGGCTTTATTGTTGGGGTCGCTGTTTGGGGCGATCGCCCCCAGCGGGATGGTCGGGCTAGCTCACGCGCAAGAAGCGAGCGCCGAGTCAGCTTCCGAAGCAGAGATTATCGTCACCGCGAGACGGCGTGAGGAGACTGCCCAGGAGGTGCCGGGCGTGGTCCAGGCTTTAAGCGGCGATACGTTAGCGCAGTTTGGGGCCCAGGGCGTTGAAGACATTATCGGCATGTCGGCGGGAGTAGAATTCGTAAACGGCACGGGGCAGCCCGGAAACAACGACATCATTATTCGCGGGGCCGGCGCCGGCCGGTTCACCAACACAGATTCCAGTTCGGGCTTGTACGTGAACGGCGCTTATGTCTCCGGCGGAAACCTTGGCGGACGCACGCTGAATGAATCGGATCTGTTCGACTTGGAACGGGTTGAGATTTTGAAGGGTCCGCAAGGAGCGCTGCTCGGACGCAACGCCCTCGGCGGGTCGATAAACGCCATTTCTCGCCGCCCTGATTATCAACAGTCGAGCGGCGAAATCGCGATCACTGCGCTCGAGCAAGAGGGACGCACGCTCGAGGCCTCATTCGAGGCGCCTCTGGTGAGTGACGTGTTGGCGTTTCGCGTCGCCGGACGTGCCTCGGAGGGTGAGGAGGGTTTCTTCTTCAACCCCTATTTGAACGAATACACAGACCGCTATGACGAGCAGGTCGCGCGCGGCCTGGTGACGGCGCGGTTTTCACCCAATGTCGAGCTGTTGCTGCAATTGGACTATTATGATGTTGATCGCGCCGGCTCGCTGGCCGCCGACCTTGATGTGGTCGACGATCCATTCAATTGGGCGCAAGATGACGACAATCGAAACTCACAAACGCAGTATAACGCCTTGGCTGGGTTGACCTGGGAGCTCGGTCACACGACGTTTTCCGCGCTGATCAACCATCGAGATCGCGACTCCGCCTCGATCGAGGATTTGGATCAGGGTGTAGCGTCCGCGCTTCCATTTGATCCAACGGCGCAGACAGCATGCTACACAGTGACCTCAATGATGGTGACGACGACACCGCCACTGCAGCGCTGTGTCAGCGAAACCACGGACGATTTCGCATCGACATTTTACAGCGCACATCTTCAGAACGAGGCAGGGCCGCTGAATTGGATTATCGGTGCAGATTATCTCGAAGCTTCCGACAGATTTGTCCAGGAAAGGTCAGGTCAAGACGTCAATTCGGTCATCCTGGCATCGACGAACGAAGTTGATTCACTCGCTCTTTGGGGTGGTCTCGAACTCGAGGTGACACGCAGATTGTCTGCGGGCGTTGATGTGCGCTACACCTCGGAAGACAAGCAGCAATCGTCGCGCGCAACCTTCACCTTTGGTCCTTCCGCCGGGACGGATGCCTACAGCAACGCACTGGATTTTTCGTTTGATCAGACCACCTATGCCGCGTTTGCGCGGTTTGAAATCACGGACAACTTCGCATTCTACGGTCGCGCAGGAACAGGATTTCGCTCGGGCGGCTTGAACGTTGACGCGCGCGACCTGGACAATCCGGCGACTGTGCCGATTGATCCCGCCATCGTCCCAGACACCTACGATCCGGAGCATGCGCTCTCTTATGAACTTGGCGTCCGCTCGCAATGGTTTGGCGGCGCCTTGTTCGCAAATGTTACGGTCTTTCAGATCGAGTACGACGATTATCTGCAGAATCTGAACAACGGTCTGACCGGCGTGAACCGCATTCAGTATGTGTCCAATACTGGCGACGCTGAAGTGATCGGCGTGGAGTACGAGTTCAGCGGACGCGTGCGAGGCTTACTTGGCGGTTGGCTTGATTGGCAGCTGGGCGCGGTCAATGCGAGTTCAGAGATCACCAACGGACCAAACCAAGGGCTGGAAACCACCCGTCTGCCGGAGTGGAGTCTGGCTGGCAGAGCCACTTTTCGTCACGGCTTCGTGGGCAACTGGGACTGGCGCCTTGGCCTTCGTTACACACAGCAATGGGGAGGGTTCACGGCTGCTTCCAATGACATTGGTCTACAAGAGCCTCAGCTGTTCAGCCTGACGGCAGGGATAGACAATCCTAACTGGTCGGCTGCGCTCACGGTCGAGAACATAACCGACGAAGACGAGCCCTACAATTTCACGGGGCAGAACATTGTGTCGCCCCGAGTGCCTTCCAATTGGAGCGTACGTGTGGCGCGGCGTTTCTAGGCGCATGGCGCGGGCGCATCAGAGGCGCTAGTTCTAGGCGATGGTTCAAGCCGGGTACGTCACAGACGTCGTCTATGGGTCTGCGTACACGCCGTCGCAGGCGCCCATACAGCTTGCATGCGCCGCCATGGCTGCCGGCGTTCGGGCGCCCGACCCGCGCGATGCGTTCAACTATCTTGAGCTGTGCTGCGGCAACGGTCTCACTTTATGTGTGTTGGCCGCTTGCTACCCGCATGCACGGTTCCACGGCGTGGATTTCAATGGCGTACACATCGCCATGGCGCGGGAGCTGGCGCAACGCGGCGGGTTAGACAATGTAAGCTTTGAACATGCTGACTTGGTGGATGCGCACGCCATAGCCGCGCGGTCGCTGGAATTTATCTCGGTCGTCGGCGCTTTTTCCTGGTTGGATGATGCAAGGCAACAGGCGGTGTTTGCGCGCGCCGCTTCTGGGTTACGCGAGGATGGCTTGCTGCATATCCATTATGCGAGCCTTCCCGGCGCCGCCCAAAGCGATGCGCTGCACAACGCGCTTTGCCTTATTGCCCCAGCAAAGGGTCAAAGTGATCATCGGCTGAAGGCGGCTCTGGCGACAATGGCTGATTTGGTCGGGACAGAGGCAAAATTCTTCAGTGACAATCCTGTGGCTGCGCGCCGGCTGCGCGAGGCAATGGCAAATCCCGCAGCTGATGAAGCGCACGAGATATTCAGCCGGGGCGCCGGCCCACGTTGGTTTGCGCAGATGTACGAAATGGCCGCCGCCCGAGGACTGACGCCAGTCGCCGAAGCGGACACGCAAGCGCCGATTTGGGCCGCGGACACTCAAGCGGCGGAGGCGATCCGCAACCAAACACTGCGGGATATTCAGCTAAACCGGTCGGCGCGCCAGGATGTTTACGCCCGAGCGGGCGTAGCGCTGGCGCCGCAGCCCAGCGCCTTTCTTGAGAGCTTGCGCTGGTACGCCCATCCCCGTTGTCGTACGCAACCAACAGCGTATGCAGCGCGCTTGTCGCTCAGCCCATCGGACGCTGCGCTGTTTTTCTCGGCACTTGCGGCCGGCCATGGGGCTCGGGAGGTTGAGTGCGCCCTCGGTCGGCCCAGCGCTCCCGTTTTTCTTGCGGCGGCCCACCAGGGCTTCATCCGCCCGCTCGTGGCGCGCACTCCTGTACCCGCGCACCCGGACCCCCGACTGTCTGCCTTCAATGCCTATGCGCTCGAATTGGGTTTGCGCCAAAACTCGTCGATCCCGTTGGCCGCCACCGCTGTGGGGACGCAAATTGTGTTACCGCTCGTAGATCGTCTGCGGCTTTTTGTGGTTTGTGGCGGCGCGACAGACGCGCTGCTTGGGCCGCTCGATGCGTCATCGCGCGCTCTCTATGAAGAGGCTTTGTCAGAAAGCGCCCTTGCGGCATTTCGTGATTCCGCGCTGCCTGAATTGCATCAGCTCGGCGTGCTTGAAGTCCTAGGTTAGGGCGCGCGTAAATGGGCGGCGAGGAACGCCATAGTAAGACGCGTCGTTTCATCGCCAGGCTCACCGAACCCGCGATTTATGCTGGCGTGATCTTCGCCCAGCGCTTCATGGACTTGAGCCTCGCCGCCGGCGGTGCGAAGCGCTTCGGCCAGAGCTTGCGCCTGAAGTCTTGAAGCAGCACGCCCCTCGCTGTGATGAATAAGCGCGGCGGGTAGGCCGGCGCGGTCGGCGTGGCTGAGCGGCGACATCCGCCGCCAATAATCTGCATCGTCACCAAACACAGACCTGTACAGCGCGGCATTGCCCCCGCGATCAATCTGGTTTGGTATATCGTATCCGGCGCCATCGAGCAGCACCAGCGCACGCACGCTCGTCGTCGGCACGCCGTGAGATCGCAAATAAGTTGGGTCCAAACCTACGAGCGCAGCCAAATGGGCTCCTGCTGAGTGGCCCATGATCGCGATCCGATCTGGATCGATGCCGTATTCGTCTGCTTGGTTGCGTAAAGAGGCGATTGCGGCTGCAATGTCGTCAGCAGCCACATGCGGGCGTCCATGCTCGAGCAGGCGGTAGTTGAGCGAGGCGTAGGCGAAGCCGGCCTGCGCCATGGCGCCTGGTTGGCCGCGCTCGCCGCCTCTCTTGTCGCCATTGCGCCAGCCGCCTCCGTGAATGAACACCACCAGCGGCGCGCGTACCCCCTCGGGGCCGCGATAAAAATCGAGGCTAACCGCCTCCGGTGGCACGCCTGCTGGCGGCGTCCGGTAGATGATGTTGGCGAGGCTGGGCGCCAATCGGGGCGCCTCGGCGGCAGAGCCACTATCGTCGTTGGGCGCTGTCGGCTCGGCGCTTGTGTCTCGCAGAGCACGCAGCGCGCGTCGGCACGGCCGTGAGATCTCGGCTATGTTGTCGCGCACACATGCAGATAATTGCTGTTGGCCCGAAATGTGGGTGCACACACGCTCGAAATCTGCTCGACATTCAGCGGGTGCGACGGCTTGCGGCTGTGGGGCCTGTGCCGCGCACGCGCACAAACCCAGCGCCAGCAAAATTGCTGCGTATCGCATTTTCATGGCCCTCGCCGACGGAAGCGTCGCGTTTGCACGTTCATTATTGTAATGACGTCATGAATGTCGTATGTAATGACAAAATGCAATAGGGGGCGGCGTGGGCAAGGTGTTTCGGTGGGTGGCGACAACTGTTGTGGCCTTGGCCCTGGGCGCAGGATCGGCTGCCGCACTGATCAATTTTGGCGGCGCTTTCGATGCGCGCATTGTCAACGGCGCCTGGGAAACCGGCCGTCATACCGGCTCGGCGAGCGCCGATCCCTATTCGCGTGCGCGCGGCGCCATCTACGGGCTTTGGGGGCTGCCGCCGAGCGAGGTCGTTTACTACACCGCACTTCAAGACGACACTGGCCAGCCGCTGCAGCGCTCGTGCAGCTACCAAGTGAGCGGTGGCGCGCTGCCGGCGCGCTGGTGGAGCGTTACTCTTTACCGCGACTATTTTCTGATCGAGAACCCGGCGCGCCGATATTCTTGGAGCAGCACGACGATCGACGTGGCGCCTGCGGGGAATTGGCGGATCGATGTCAACGCCGCCGGCGAGGGCGACAACGCGCTGCCGATGGGCGAGCGGGACGGTGTGTTTGCACTATCGTTGCGGCTCTACCAGCCGCTGCCGCAGGTGCTCGACAATCGGGCAACCATTGAGCTGCCGGCGATTCACCGCGGCGCGTGCCAGGGATCATCGTCATGAACCGCACGCTGGCGCTTGTGCTCTATGGTATTGGGCTGGCGCTCATTAGCCATTTCGCAATAGTTTTCGCCGCGCCTTACTTGGCCACAGATGTGGTTATCGCGCGCATCGACAAAGTGCGCGCGCTCACGCCCAATGAATTGCGGGTGGCCCCCCCGACATCGCCGCCGCGCGATCTCGTGCCGATGGGCAACGCTGACACTATCACGGCATCGAGTTGGCTTGATTTGCGTCAGGGGCCGCTGCTGTTCGAGGCGCCTTTGCCTCGACGCGGCGAATATTGGTCGGTTTCGATCTTCGCGCACGACAGCGACACAGACTTCATCATGTCCGATCGTGATGTGCAGGCAGGCGAGCCTGCGCGCGTCTTGATCTACGGACCAGGTCAAGTGCCGCCGATCCAAAGCGATGCGATTATCGCCCGGGTTTCAACCGAGCGCGCCTTCTTATTGGTTCGTGCGATCATGCGCGATCGCAATGACAATGCTGACGTTGAGGCGCTGTCGGCTGAATTGCGGCAGGCAACGTTGCGGCCAGCGCCATGAGGGCGGCGTTCGACGATGATCCCACCTCCGCGCCATATCGGGTTGGGGAGTATCGTGCTCCCAACCCGGTCATAGAGCGCCGTCAGCGCGGCGTCTTTGTGGTGCGAGATAGGGAATCTCTGCCGACGATAACGCAGTTTTTGCCACATCGGTTGGACGCACACGCTGCCTCGAGTCCCGATGCGATCTTCTTGGCTGAGCGACGCGACGGCGAGTGGGTGAAGGCGTCGTTCCTGGATATGCAGCGTCGCGTCGACGCCCTGGCCCAGGGTTTGCTGGAGCGGGGGTATCACAAAGGCGACCGTGTCGTGATCATCGGCCGCAACGGCATTGACCACGCGGTGCTTATGTTTGCGGCGATGGCGATTGGCCTAGTGGTTGCAAACCTCTCGGCCTTGTCGCTCGCACGCCCTGGCGGGCGTGAAGAGGCCGCTTGCCTGATGGCGCGGGTTGGACCTAAGGCGATTGCCTGTGACACAGACATGCTCGCAATCGTCACAGCCTTGGCCGGATCGAGAACGTTGATCGCGTTAGATGCGGCGAGCTTGGGGCAGTGGAGTGCGCCGCCTACAGCATCGGTCGCGCGCGCAAAACGAGGGCTTGAGCCCGGTGATTGGGCCAAACTGTTGTTCACCAGCGGGTCTACTGGAATGCCCAAAGGCGTCATCCACACTCACCGCATGCTGGCGGCCGCTCAAGCGGCTGCGGCGCAGGTGTTTCTGAATTCCGATGTGTCGCACAATGTCGATTGGCTGCCCTGGCATCACACCTATGGCGGCAATGTCAATCTCAACGCGGCATTGTGGCGAGGCGATGCGCTTTGGATCGACGACGGCCTGCCCGCGCCTGGCGCGTTCGAAGCGACGCTTAGAAATCTGCAAGATATCGCGCCGACATTCTATTCGAGCGTTCCTGCGGCCTTCCAATTGCTTGTCGAGCGGCTTGAAAGCGACCAGCGCTTTGCGCGCTGCTTCTTTTCACGATTGCGCGGATTAAGCGCGGGCGGGGCGGCGTTGTCGCCATCGCTGGTCGCGCGGGTTCAGCGTGCCGCTGTTGCCGCGTGCGGCATGCGCATTCCCTTTGGCGCCGGCTACGGCCTGACCGAAACCTGCGGTCTTGTGACATCAACCTATTGGCTGAGCGAACGCCCGGAGGCGGTTGGATTGCCGCCGCCGGGCGTTGAGCTCAAACTGATCCCGTTGGACGAGGAACGCTACGAGGTGCGTGTGCGTGGCCCCAACGTCACGCCCGGTTTTCTTGATGATGAAGCGGCGACCGCTGCAGCGTTTGACCAAGAGGGGTGGTTCAAGACCGGCGACGCTTTGGCTTGGGTCGATGTCAATCGACCCGAACTCGGGTTGCGCTTTGCTGGCCGGCTCGCGGAAGATTTCAAGCTCGCCAATGGAACGTTCGTACGTGCGGGTCGGTTGCGCGCTGAGCTGAACGAAGCGCTCGCACCGCTCGTGCGCGACGTCTTGATCGTCGGTGAAAACCAAAGCGAGGTCGGGGCGCTGCTGCTGCTTTCAGAGGCTGGCCTCAAGCTGGGCAAAGCCGCCGCTCTTCTTCAAGCGCGGAGGGCAATCGCAGACTTCAACGCTGTACGCGAGGGGGCGACCCGCCGGGTGGCTAGAGCAGCGTGTTTTGAATCGCCGCCAAGCATGTCGACTGGCGAGGTGGCGGACAAAGGGTCGCTCAACGTTGTTGTCGCGCGAAGGCTTCGCCAGCGGGAGATCGAGAGGCTCTTCTCTGAAGATTATTCACCGATGGCGGAAGTCTGATGCTTGATCCGACAGGCCTCGATAATGAACGGGCGCGTGGCTTCAACCATCGCGAAAAAGTGCTTTTGGGCGTCCTCAGCATTTCGCGCGGCGATCAAGCCGTGCAGCGTCTTCCAGCGCCGGGCCGAAGCAATGCGCAAGTCCCGCGTGGCGACGGCGTTGATTGCATATGGATTCCAAATAGGGGTCATAAAACCGCGGCGGCGGTTCAACCTGTAGGCCGGGCCAATAGCGCGCTCAATTGCGCCATAGCACTCTATTCGCGCCGCCTCGTAGTCCTCGGCGCTTGCATCGCTGTCCGCCAAGCGTGTCAAGTGATCCACCGCTTCACCGATCTCGTGAAGCTCCTCTTCGCTGCGTCGCTCCGCCGCAAGACGGCAGGCATGGGCAAAAACCACCCCATGGAACCCGACGACGTCTTCAAGCTCCTCGGGAGAGAAATCGACTGCGCGGGCGCCCTTGCGCGGCGTGTTGTCGATCAGCCCGAGCAGGGCAAGTTGGTTCAACGCCTCGCGGACAGCGGGCCGGCTGACATTGAATCGCACACACAGTTCAGCCTCGCGCAAAGGCTCGCCGGGTTTGATCCGGCGAAAAAGCAAATCAGCGCTCAAGATGTCCACCAATTGGTCCGCGAGCGTCTGGGATTTTGCATTCTTGGAGGCGTTCTGGGTCACGATCGTCGCTTTCGATGCGCACTCTAGCACGCCTGCTGAGCCGAACAAACCAGCATGAATAAGAAGGAGAAACAACGAATGCGGAGATCAATTGCCACCGTTGCGGGGTGCTTCTGCCTGGCGGCGATTGCCGCCATGGCTGCTTGCGCGGGTCCGCAATCGAGTGTGGCGCGCACAGACAGCGATGCCCAGCAGGATCGGCCGAACATCATCCTGATCGTCGCGGATGATCTGGGCTATGGCGACATCTCACTGAACGGATCTGAGAACATTCGCACGCCGAATATAGATGCGCTCGCCGCGCAGGGCGTAAACTTCACCAACGGACATGTGAGCGCCGCTGTGTGCGCGCCATCGCGCGCGGCGCTGTTCACTGGTCGCCATCAGCAGCGCTTCGGTTATGAATTCAACCCACGCGGCCGCGACCGTGAGGGCGTTGGCCTGCCACAATCTGAGCGCGCCTTGCCGAGCTATTTGCGTGAGCTGGGGTACAGGACCGCGTTGATCGGAAAGTGGCACTTGGGCCGTACCCGCGATACGCATCCATTGAGTCACGGATTCGATGAATTCTTCGGGTTTGCCGGCGGGGGAACAGGATATCTTGTCGAGCCCGGTCCTGGAGATGATTGGATGCCCAATCCAGTGGAGGGGTCGCGGCCAGGCTTCACACCCATGCAGCTGGAAAGAGGGTTTGAGCCTGTTGCTTTGCAAGGCGGATATCAAACCGATATCTTCACCGATGAAGCCGTGGCTTTCATTGAGCGCAACCGGGAACAGCCGTTCTTTCTGACGGTGACCTACCACGCCCCGCACAGCCCGTTACAGGCGACCGCGCAATACCTGCAGCGCAACATGCATATCGAGGAGCGCGGCGCACGCATCTACGCGGCGATGGTGACGGCGCTGGACGACGGAGTTGGGCGCATCACCGAAACGCTGCGGCGCAATGGGCTTACTGAGAACACGCTCGTTGTTTTCATCAGTGACAATGGATGCGCATCTTATATTGGCATCGGCCGATGCTCCAATCAGCCGTTCAATGGGTTTAAGGGCACCTATTTCGAGGGCGGCGTCAGAGTTCCGATGATCGCGTCTTGGCCATCGCACCTGCCGCGTTCGGTTCGGTATGACGGTCTTGTGTCGAGCATGGATTTGACAGCGACAATGCTTGCTGTCGCGGGCGCGCGCGTCGACCGCGAACTCGACGGCGTCGACG
>QBMO01000013.1:0-15573 GCA_003242075.1 Alphaproteobacteria bacterium | reverse complement strand
TGACAGAGACCGCTGCAACGACTGCGCCGCGCCATCGCATTTATTGGCGCACCGCACCCAATTACGCAATCATCGACGGCGAGTGGAAAATTGTCGCGATGGCGCGGTCGGACGGCGCGGGCATGGTGACGCTTCTCTTTAATTTAGCCGACGATCCAGGCGAGACCACAGATCTCGCCCTGCGCCATCCTGAGATTGTTGAGCGCCTCAACCGGGAATTTGAAGCTTGGAGTCGGTCGGTGCCGCAGCCGGCCTTTCCCAGCCAGCGCGAGGGCTCGTTCGAACTGCCCAACGGGGTTCGGGTAAACCTCTACAATTGATGCGAGAGGCTTCAACATGCGCAACGCACTGATCTCGGGTCTGGCGCAGCTGTTGCTCGTTCCGGCGATGATTGCTCAAGCGCCGGCTGCTGCAGCCTATCCTTGCGCTGCGGCAGCCGCTTATAGTGCCGCGCGTGGCGGGGTCAGCCTGATCATCATGCTCGATGGCGTCGTCGTCTGTGAAGACTACCCAAATGGAGGCGCCGCCGATCAAGCGCATTTTCTCGCCTCAGGAACCAAAAGCTTTACTGGCGTCATCGCCGCCGCCGCGGTTCAGGACGGGCTGCTTCGCTTCGATGAGCTGGTGAGCGACACCCTAACAGAATGGCAGGGCGACCCCGTCCGCATGCAGATTACGGTTAGGCACTTGCTCACGCTCAGCAGCGGTCTTGAGCCCGGCGGCAACGGCGCGCCGCCTTCGTTTGCCACAGCCGTTGCATCACGTTCCGTGCATAACGCGGGTGAACGCTTTGAGTATGGCCCGGCGCCGTTTCAGA
Source organism: Alphaproteobacteria bacterium (assembly GCA_003242075.1). Classification (GTDB taxonomy): domain Bacteria; phylum Pseudomonadota; class Alphaproteobacteria; order Caulobacterales; family Aquidulcibacteraceae; genus Vitreimonas. Next base: position 14,756 of record QBMO01000013.1, on the reverse strand, counting down.
TTTTCGGCGAGTTGATGCGGCGCAAACTGCTTGCTGCTGGGCGCGACGGCGATCCTCTATCGTATCTGCAAGCGCGCGTGCTGTCGCCAATCGGCGTCACTCCGGCGTTTTGGCGCCGTGACAGCGATGGCATGGCCAACATGCCTTCGGGCGCAGCCCTAACCGCCCGGCAGTGGGCGGCTGTTGGCGAATTCGTGCGCTTAGGCGGCGTGGTAGGTGGGCAGGCGTTGGTGGACCCCGAGGCGCTGCGTGCGCTGTTCGAGGGGACAGACGCGAATCCGGGGTATGGGATGAGCTGGTGGCTGATTGGTCGCCCAGGCCTGCGCACCGGCAGAGGTGAGCTTGCGCCAGGCGGTCCAGAGGCGGGCGACGAAATTACAATCTCCGACGCAATCATGGCGGCAGGTGCGGGAAAGCAGAGGCTCTACGTCATCCCATCGCGCGGGCTGACGATTGTTCGCCAGACCGACCGGGCGGCGTCGCGCGGGCGCGGCGATGGTGGGCGTCTGCGCTGGTCCGATGCAGCGTTTCTGGAGGCGATCCTGGGCGATGATTGAGGCGCACTCATCTGTGACGGCCGTCTGTGCGCTCGTACTGGTGCTTGCGGGATGCAATGGGCCGCAGCGCGGCGTAAGTTCGCTTTGCGCTGGAGCAGCTTCTGTCGGGCGCGAGATTTTGGTGCCGGCGGGGCCCATAGATCGGGGACAGGTGAGGTTTCAGAGCGAAGAAGGCGTAGGCGGCGTGGGCCATTCCAGTGCGTTTTTGATCGACGCTACTGAAGTCACAAATGCGCAATTTGGTGAGTTTGTCGCTGCCACGAATTATCTCACGACAGCTGAACGACGCAGCGCTCAGGGTGTTCGCAATGGCGCCGCGGTGTTTGATCGAACCAGAAATATGTGGAGGCTCGACCCGGACGCGGATTGGCGCCGTCCGAGCGGACGCGGCTCAGGCGCTGAGGCATTAGACCCGGTCGTCGCTGTCTCCTACGACGATGCGCTCGCCTACGCACAATGGCGAGGCCGGAGATTGCCCACCGAATTGGAGTGGGAACGCGCGGCGCGCGGCGACCTCCCTGTTCAAGACAATGTCGAGGCCGAAAGAAGAGGGTCTGGTCCTAACCCATGGCTGGCCAATACGTGGCAGGGCATGTTCCCCCTTCAGGATGCGGCTGAGGACGGTTATGCTGGCGCGGCGCCAGTTGGCTGTTTTCCCGCCAATCAAATTGGCGCCTACGACATGATCGGAAACGTCTGGGAGTGGACAGCGGACTGGTACTCGGACGCAGAGGCCCCGGCGACATTTGAACAAGCGCGCGCCAACGATGCTGAGGGGATTGGCAAACGCTTGATCAAGGGCGGCTCACATCTGTGCGCGCCGAACTTCTGCGCCCGCTATCGGAGCGGCTCTCGACAACCTGCCGACCCCGGCTTGGGCATGTCCCACATCGGGTTTCGTACTGTGCGCAGCGCACCCGAGTCCCGGGCAACGGACGCGCCGCCGCCTCGCAGCTAAGTTCGAGTGCGGCGTGTTGCGGGCGCGGTTCGTTCAGTCGACTTGTCCGCGCCCCTCAAAGAGCTTCACCTGCGCGGCGCCGGTCGCGCAGATAAGTGGACGCGCTCAATGCAAGGCATGGCAGCGCCAAAAGGGCGAGTAGATTTGTTGTCAATCCCGCAGCGCGAAGGGGCGTACTCCAGCCAAGACTCAAGATGGTGTCTGCGAGAACGCCGGAAAACACATTTCCAGTCGCGCTGCCTAGGAGCGCCATGCCCAGCAAGGTTGCGCCAAGCACGGCGCCGTGCAAGCGCTCAGGGGCAAGGTCGAGTATGGCTGGAACGATGGCGCCGTAGCCAAGCGTGAAACCAGCCGAACCGAAAAAAAGCAGAGCGACAAAAGCGATTGAACTCGGCTCTGCGAAGCGGAGGGCTACAGCTGCGGGCGCAAGGAGGAGAACCAGAAGCGCCAGGTAATAAAGACGTCCCGCGGCCCATTTGCCCGCGAACCAATCAGCGAGGAAGCCGCCGAGAACAGACCCCGTAATGCTGCCTGACGTGAAGACAAGGCCGACCAAAATCTGGGCGTCGGCGGACGCCATGCCGACTTCTCGCACGAGCCAAGCCTGATCAAGGACCGAAGCGCCTTGCGAGAACGTCAATATGACGGCGGCAAGCCATATCCAGCCCAGCGCCGGATAGGCAGTAAACGCACTTAAGGCTTCTTGAATGCTGGTCATGAGCGCGGCAGGCTTATGGGGCTGCCTGTCGTCGCTCGATCGTTTTTGTCTAGGATCGGCGACTGCAAGACATAGCAGCGCCATCACCAATCCCACCCCGCCGAGAATGATAAAGCAGGCGCGCCAGCCAACCTGCTGGCCCAGCGTTCCAGCAATCAGGAATGCGCTGCCGCCCCCGATCGAAATGCCGAGGTAATAGAGCGATGTCGCTACGCCATGGCGCGCCTTTGGAAAGGACGCGGAAAGCATCGATAGCGCCGATGGGCTTAAGGTGGACTCGCCGACCGCCACTAGGGCGCGGGCGCCGGCAAATTGCGCCCAGTTGCGCGCCAGCCCCGTCGCCATGGTCATGACGCTCCAGATCGTGACGCCCAAGGCGATCAGGCGCGGACGATGAACGCGGTCCGCCAGGACGCCCGTGAAGAGGCCAGTCAACGCGTAGATGATTGCGAAGGCTGGGCCGACGATCAGCGTGAATTCGGTGTAGCTCAGTTGAAGATCGCTGGTGATATCGACGATGAAGGCTTGGGGAAGCGTGCGATCAACGAAGTTGAGCGTGTTCAGCGACACGAGGAAGGCCAGCACGAGCCAAGCCCGCGCCGACACGCGCGTGTCTCCCGTTTCTATCATTGAAGCCCCACGCGATCACCACTTTCCGCTTTTCTGAAAACTGTTATTACATTAAACTTTAAGATCAGCAATTCGGAGCGACAAAATGGCGATCAGGTTCGATGGACGGGTCGCAATCGTTACGGGCGCGGGCGGAGGGCTTGGGAAAGCGCATGCGCTGGCTCTCGCCGCGCGCGGGGCAAAACTCGTCGTCAATGATTTCGACGCCCGCTCCGATGGGCAAGGCGGCGCCATCGGTGCGGCCCAAGCCGTCGCAGCTGAAATCGAGGCGGCTGGTGGCGAAGCGATGGCCGATTCGGGCTCTGTCACCGACCCGGCGGCGATGGAAGCCATGGTGGCCGCGGCTATGGCGCGTTGGGGCCGAGTTGATGTTCTCGTCAACAACGCTGGCGTGCTTCGCGACAAGAGCTTTGGAAAATTGCCGCTAGAGGATTTTAGATTTGTGCTCGACGTGCATCTGATGGGCGCGGTGATCTGCACCAAAGCGGTCTGGCCGATCATGCAAGCGCAAAACTACGGCCGCATCGTCATGACCACATCTTCGTCGGGGCTCTTCGGCAATTTCGGGCAATCGAACTACGGCGCGGCCAAGATGGCCCTGGTAGGGCTTATGCAAACGCTCTCGATTGAAGGCGCCAAGAACGACATCCGCGTCAATTGCGTCGCGCCGACTGCGGCGACGCGGATGACACAAGGCTTGATGCCCGAGCCGGTGCTGCAATTGCTGCGCCCGGAAGCCGTGTCGCCGGCGATCGTGGCTCTTGCGGCCGAAGATGCGCCAACGCGCGTCATACTTTGCGCGGGCGCTGGAGCGTTTGAGCGCGCCTATGTGACGTTCACCGAAGGCGTTTTCATCGGCAACAAAGCAGACGCAGCTGAACAGGTGCTGGCACGCCTCGATGAAATAAGTGCTCGTGATCGAGAGACCGTCCCCGAGAACGCCGGCGCGCAGACAACCCACGAAGCCACCAAGGCCTTCATGGCCAACAACCAAAACCAGTGAGGACCAATGCGCGAAGCAGTAATTGTCGCCGCGGCGCGGACCCCGATCGGCAAGGCCTATCGCGGCGCCTTGAATAATACAGCTGGGCAGGCCCTGGCAGGCCATGTGGTTGCAGCGGCGGTGGCGCGCGCCGGCGTCCATCCCGATGAAGTGGAGGAGGTGGTCATGGGAACCGCGCTCCAGCAGGGCGCAACCGGCTTCAACGTGGCGCGTCAGGCTGCGCTGCGCGCCGGTTTGCCAGTGTCAGTCTCAGGCATGACCATTGATCGTCAGTGCGCCTCCGGCTTGATGGCGATCGCGACGGCGGCAAAGCAGATCACGCATGACGGTTTCGGCATTTCGGTCGGCGGCGGGGTTGAATCGATCTCACTCGTTCAGGGCGCGCACATGAATGTTCATCGCGCGGCCGACCCGCATCTGCTTAACGTCATGCCTTCAATCTATATGAGTATGATTGAGACTGCTGAGGTGGTCGCAGAGCGCTATGGCGTCGACCGTCACGCGCAAGACGCTTACGCGCTGCAATCGCAGCAGCGCACGGCGGCGGCGCAAGCAGAAGGTCGATTCAAGACCGAGATCGCACCGATCAGCACATCCATGATCGTGACCGACAAAGACACGGGTGCCTCCTCCGAACGCCTGATCACGCTGTCGAGTGACGAGTGTAATCGTCCGAGCACGACGCTCGCCGATTTGGCTGGGCTCAATCCGGTTTTCCAGACCGGCATGTCGGTGAAACAGGGCCGCTTCGTCACTGCCGGGAATGCGTCGCAATTGTCCGACGGCGCGGCCGCTGTGGTCCTCATGGAGGCGAAGGAGGCTGAGCGCCGAGGGCTCAATCCCCTCGGCGCTTATCGCGGCCTAGCGGTTGCTGGCTGCGCGCCCGACGAGATGGGCATTGGACCCGTTCTTGCCGTCCCCAAGCTGCTTGCCCGGCACGGTCTCAGTGTCGATGACATCGACATTTGGGAGTTGAACGAGGCTTTCGCAGTTCAAGTCATTTATTGTCGTGATCATCTTGGCATTGCCGACGACAAGTTGAACGTCTCGGGCGGGGCCATTTCGATTGGTCATCCCTACGGCATGAGCGGCGCGCGCATGATTGGTCATCTGTTGATCGAGGGAAAGCGTCGTGGCGCCACCTATGGGGTGGTGACGATGTGCGTTGGCGGCGGCATGGGCGCTGCGGGATTGTTCGAGATTTTCTGAAGATGGGTTCGTACGCTTCGGTGGCGCGGACTGGGCTTGGATCTTGGAGTTTGGACGTGGAGATTGAAGTCTTGCGCACGCCCGAAGAGCGTTTCGCTAGTCTGCCGGACTGGCCCTATGCGCCAGCTTATGTGGATGATTTGGCGGGATATGAGAATCTTCGCGTGCACTTTGTTGACCTTGGCCCAAGAAACGCGGCGCAGACATTCTTGTGCCTGCACGGCCAGCCCAGTTGGGCGTTCCTGTACCGCAAGATGATTCCGGTGTTCCTTGAAAGTGGCGCACGGGTGGTGGCGCCGGATTTCTTGGGCTTTGGCCGCTCCGACAAACCCGTCGATGATGCGCTCTACACCGTCGCGTTTCATCGCAACATGCTGCTCGCGCTCATCCGGCGACTAGATCTCGGCCAGTTTACACTTGTGGTACAAGATTGGGGTGGGCTGATTGGACTAACTCTGCCGATCGATGTTCCCCACCAGGTGGCGCGATTGCTGATCATGAACACGGCCTTCCCAACGGGCGCAAAACCAGGGCCGGGCTTTATGGCTTGGCGAGATTACGCGCGAAGAAATCCGGATCTTGATGTCGGCGCCCTGTTTGCGCGCGGCAATCCCTCGCTGACGCCAGCTGAGGCAGCTGGCTATGACGCGCCATTCCCAGATCAACGCTTCAAGGCCGGTGTCAGGCGCTTTCCCGAGCTTGTACCTGTTCGGGGTGAGGGCGCCGACGAGCAGGTGATGGCGCTTGGCCTGGCTGCCGAGGCTTGGTGGTCAAAAGACTTCGATGGGCCGAGCTTCATGGGCATCGGCATGGCCGACCCCGTGCTCGGACCCGACGTGATGGAAAGGGTTCGATCCAAGATCAAAGACTGCCCGGAGCCCATGCGCTTGGAGGGTGTCGGACACTTCGTCCAAGAGCACGGTGCGCCGCTTGCCCGCGCGGCGCTCCAGGCTTGGGGCGATCTCTAGATAGTTATGCGGCCGTGGCGCCCGCGATCAAATTTTGTCGCGTCGTGTGGGAACAATGCTCTGCAAAGATGTCCGGATGCTCTTAGCGTCAGTCAGGCAGATTGGCGATCGATTTCTGCATTTGCAGATTTGTGCTCCCCTTAGTTCAACCTCGTGCGTGAGAGTTGTGCAGCCAGTCCTGGTTGAGCCGGAACGGTTGCGATGTGCTCAGGGCCGAGGTGCTAACGCAAGCAAGGTGTGATCGCACGAAAAGAACTGCCCTTTCCCTAAGGGTCCGAGCGGTGAAGTAGGATGGAAATGGTTAGGAACTATGCGGGTCGACGAAAAGGATAGGAGAATCCTCGAGATCTTGCGGCAGAATGCACGCCTTACGAACAAGGATCTCGCCAAACAGGTTGGTCTGTCGAGCAGCGCGTGCCTCGAAAGAGTGCGTGGACTCGAGCGTGCCGGAGCTATCAAAGGCTACTATGCTCGTATCGATCCCGCTCTGGCGCCCGCGTCATTCGAAGTGTGGGCCAACATTGTTCTGCTGGATTTGCCGGGATCCACGCAAGACGCTTTTCTGACGCTAGCCGATAGCTCGGTGCATGTCGCCTCGGTGCTTCAGCTTACTGGAGCGTTTGACTGCGTGCTGCAATTCGCGGCAAATGATGCCAAGGCTTGGCGGCTCTTCTGCGCTCAACTCAGTTCGATTGGGATAGGTGCTGAGCGTGTGACCTTCGGCTTGGTCGTCAGCGTCCACAAGTCGCGTCAAATCTGACCTCCAAACGCACGCGCAGTGTGTGTCGTCTCGTAACAGGGCGCTTCGCGCAACGGGACACGCTTTCTTCGAAGGGCCGTATGATATTCGGGGAGGCCGAATAAAGTACGGAATTTTGCGTCTCTCACCACGCTTTATGCGGGACGCGACTTGCGGCGGCACGCACCGGTCAATTCCGGGTCTGTCATGCGCTTGCGCTCGCAAATCATCATCATCGTCTGCGGTGCGCTTGTCGCCAACAGCGGCGTAATGGTTGCCACGCAGTGGGTGGCGAGCGTCTTCGGCGCGCAAGCGGCTCTGGGAGCTCCAATCTTCTTGCTAGGCGGCTCGCCGATTTACCCTCCCTGGGCGTTGTTCGACTGGTCGGCACGATGGGGCGACGCGTATCCCAAGCCGTTTGCGGCGGCGCACTTCATCACACTGGCCGGCTTCATCGCGGGCGTGCTGATCGTTGCTGTTGGTACGCGGCGTAGATTTCAAGTGAAGCCGTCTGGCCAAGGCGCGTGGGCCGCTTTCGGTGACATCAAGGCAGCTGATCTCTTCGCGTCAAGCGGCTCGGTGCTCGGTAAGTTCGACGGCGAAATCGTCGCCTTTGATGGGCCGGAGCATCAGCTTCTGGTCGGCGCGTCACGCAGCGGCAAAGGCCGAGGCCATGTCGTGCCGACGCTCCTCGCCACACCGCATTCGGCGCTCGTGATCGACGTGAAGGGCGAACTCGCCGACGGCGATCTGCGCCACGGCTTTCCAGGCACTGCTGGTTTCCGCGAGTCTTTGGGTCCGGTGATGCGCTTTGCGCCTACGCGCGCGGACTCAATCCGTTTCAATCCGCTGTTCGAGATTCCGCGTGGCGCTGACGAAGTGCGTGCTGCACAAAATCTAACCGATGTGCTGTTCGGCGCGCATGAGGACCGTGCGACCAAGGATTTCTGGCTGCGCAGCGCGTCCAATCTCGTAGCACCTGTCATTCTGCACGTGCTCTATGCCGAACCACTGGAACGTAAGACGCTCGCAGTGGTGCGCGAGAAGTTGCGTAATATGGCCGCGACGGCCGAAGAGATGCGCCGTACGCTGCACCGGAACAATCCCACGACGGGACAGCCAGAAGTGCATCCCGAAGTGTTGCATGCCGCTGAAAGCTTCCTCTCGGCAGAGGAGCGCATGCGCTCGGGTGTGCAAGCGACGGCCGAAAGCATGTTCGGCTTGTTCGCCGATCCACTTATCGCCGCCAACACCGCGACATCAGATTTCCGCCTCTCCGATCTGATGTGCGGCGACAAACCGGTTACCCTCTACCTCCAGCCGCCTTCTTCCGACGTGCAGAGGCTGATGCCGCTGCTCCGGCTCATCGTTGATATCACCGGCCGGACGCTGATGGAGAGCCAAACTGAGGCCGGCGGACGGCCGAAGCGGCATCGCCTGGTCATGGTGCTCGACGAATTTCCGATGCTCGGTCGCATGGATTTCTTCGAGACGATGATGGGCGCGATGGCGGGTTACGGCATCAAAGCCTATCTGGTTTGCCAATCGCCCAATCACATTGCTCGCGCGTATGGCCGCGACAACGTCATCATCGACAATTGCGGCGTCGTCACTTCGTTCTCGGCTGCCGATGGAGATTCCGCCAAACGCATCGCCGACATGGCGGGCGAAGTCTGGGAGGTGCGCGAGAGCGAAACGCAAAAGAAGCCAAAGCCTATCCTGGGCTGGGGGCAGGGCTCAACCACGTTCCGCGAAGAGCGCCGCCCACTGCTTCTGCCTGCTGACGTGCGCGCCTTACCGCGCGACGAACAATTAATCTTCGTCTCTGGCTGCAAGCCCATTCGCGCCAAGAAAATCCGCTTCGACGAAGAACGCATCTTCCGCGATCGACTTCGGCCATCAACGAGCGCCCGGGTCACACTGACGACGACGCATGATTGGACCGACGTTCGCCCGGTTGGCTTTCTCGAAGCGCCGGCCAAGCCATCGGCAAAGCGCAAGGCATCCCCCGCAGGGCAGGGCGATCTCTTCGTGCAGCCGGGCACGAAGGTTTCTGATCTAGCCCTTGCTGGCCTTCGCACGTCCGCCGGCGAGCGCATGGCGCCGCCGCCAAATCCGCAGCCATCTCCGCCGCCAGCCGCGTCGCCCGACGTAAGGCTCTCGCGCAAGTCACGTTGGACGGGAGTGTAGTCCCATGAACCTCACCGGCATTCGCACCTATCTCGAACCCGATCTCGCGCGCGAGGTTGCGCGCGCGGCGCGGGCGATGGGCCGATCAGAATCGAGCCTTATCGCCGAGGTCCTACGCGCACGTTTTGCGGCGGACTCCGCCGGCGCCGCCAATGCGTCTGCTGAAGGACACAAGCGCCAGCTCAACCGCTTGGAGACGCGCATCGACAAGCTGCAGCGTGACCAGGCGCTGATGAAGGAGAGCCTATTCGTCTTCGTGCGCGTATGGCTCGAACATAATCCGCCGATCGATGATGCAATCGCGGAAAGCATCGCCGCTAGCGCGGAAGCGCGGTTCGAGCGTTTTCTCGATCTCGTGGCGCAAGGCCTCTCGCCCGGCCGCTCCATCGCCAATGGCGACGCCGCGATTGACGGCAATGGGCACGCCGCTTTGGCCGAGACGGAGGCCACGTCGTGACGGCCGCGCATGTCATCGGTTCATCACGGCGCCGTTCGGCGCTGGCGCGCGCGCTGGGCGCGACCATCGCCGACGCGCTTGCCGCGCCAGATGTGGTTGAGGCGTTGGTCAACGCAGACGGAAAAGTTTGGCTCGACCGTGTCGGGACCGGTCTCGTGCTCACAGAACACCACATCAGCGCAAATGATCGTGAGACGGCCATCCGGTTGCTTGCCCATGAAGCAGGCGAGACCGTAGGTGAAGATCGACCGGCGCTCGCGACAATCCTGCCGGATTCGGCGGCGCGCGTTCAGGCGCTCATGCCGCCGCTGGTGGAAGCGCCGGTGCTCGCCATCCGCAAACGGCCAGCGATCATCTACACCCTTGCGGACTATGTCCGCGACGGCGTCGCCACGCCGGCGCAAGCAGCCATGCTGTCCGAAGCGGTCGCCGCGCAACGCAACATCGTGGTGGCCGGCGGCACTGGGTCAGGCAAGACGACCTTGCTCAACGCGCTGCTCGCGGAGCCGGCGTTTGCAGCGGCGCGCGTGGTGATCCTCGAAGATACGGCGGAACTGCAAATCGCCAGCGCCAACGCCGTCCAACTTCTGACCAAGCGTACCGATCCGCCCGTCACCATGCGCGATCTCGTGCAGATGACATTGCGACTTCGACCCGACCGCATTGTCGTCGGCGAAGTGCGCGATGGCGCTGCGCTCGAAGTGCTGAAAGCCTGGAACACCGGCCACCCCGGCGGGCTCTTAACGTTGCACGCCAATTCCGCCGCCGACGCGCTCGCGCGTCTGGAAGATCTCTGCATGGAGGCTGTGCCTACGCCGCCCAAGCGTCTGATCGCTTCGGCCGTCGACCTCATCGTCTTCATCGCGCGCAACGGGGGCAAGCGCGCGATCTCGGAAATCGTCAGCCCCAAGCAACAAGGAGAGGACCAATGAAGAAGACCAATCTTGCGACCGTCGCGGTCACGCTCGCAGCGCTCGCCTTCGCCGCGCCGGCTTATGCGTCGGGCTCGGGCATGCCCTGGGAAGGGCCGCTGCAGCAAATCCTAGATTCGATCACCGGCCCGGTCGCGCGTGCGGTCGGTGTGATCGCCATTGTCATGGCCGGCTTCACCATCGCCTTCTCTGATGGCGGCTCTGGCGTGCGCAAGCTCGCATGGGCGGGTCTTGGTCTGGCCTGTGTGTTCGCGGCGGCGACCTGGGGACTTGAACTGTTCGGGTTCGCTGGCGGCGCGGTGCTCTGATCATGGACGATCTACCGGAAGGCTATTCAGCGCCGCTGCGCACATCGCTCACCCGCCCAATTCTGATGGGCGGGGTGCCGCGCGGGTTTGCGATCCTGAACGCAACGACCTGCGCAGCAATCGCGCTCGGCCTGCAGCAGCCATTCATTGGCATTCCGCTTTGGATCGTTCTGCAAGGCGCCGCCGCTTGGGCAGCGTCGCGCGATCCCTGGTTCATGGACACGTGGCGGCGCCATCTCGCCAAGCCTCATTATTTCGCGGTGTAAGCATGTTCGATCTTCGACCCTACAAGCGGACCGGCGCGCGCCTCACGGACTATCTGCCGTGGGCGGGCCTGATCGCGCCAGGTTGCGTCTTGAACAAAGACGGCGCGTTTCAGCGTTCGCTGGAATTCCGTGGACCGGACTTGGATTCGTCAACGCCGTCCGAGCTGATGGGCGTCACCGCGCGTCTCAACAACGCGCTTCGGCGCTTTGGCTCCAATTGGTGCTTGCATGTGGAAGCGCGCCGCGCCCCCGCACCCGGCTATCCCGACAGTTCTTGGCCCGATGCTGTATCTTGGCTCATCGACGAAGAACGCCGCCAAGTGTTTGAGACCGCCGGCGCACGGTTCGAGAGCCGTTACTTTCTAACCTTCGCTTGGCTCCCGCCGGCGGAGCGCCAGGGCAGGTTAGAGAACGTCCTGTTCGAGGGCGGCGAACGGCCCGCAGGTGGCGTCGATTATCGGCTTCACCTCGATAGCTTCGTTGAACGCACCGACCAGCTCATGTCGCTGCTTGAGACGATGATGCCGCTGGCGCGCTGGCTCTCCGATGAAGAGACGCTGACCTATCTGCATGATTGCATCTCTGATAGGCCGCATCGTGTCGCCGTCCCTTCAACGCCGTTTCATCTCGATGCGCTGTTGCCCGACGCCGCTTTGATCGGCGGGCTTGCGCCCAAACTCGGCGCCAAGCATCTGCGTGTTATTTCCGTACGCAGTTTCGTGACCGAAACCGAGCCGGGTCTGCTCGATGCGCTCAATCGTCTGCCGATCGCATATCGGTGGGTGACGCGTTTCCTGCCGCTCGACCGGGAGGAAGCGCGCAAGGAGTTGGAGAAGATCAGGAAGCGCTGGTTCTCGCAGCGCGTGGGTCTGGGCGCCATGCTGCGCGCGGCCTTGTTCAAAGACGAGCCAGTTCTGCACGACAACGCCGCGGCCAATCATGCTGGGGACGCCGATGCGGCTTTGCAGGAATTGGGCGCCGATGCGATCGGGGCGGGCTACGCGACACTCACCATAACCGTCGCAGACGAAGACGAGAACGCCGCGACTGAGGCCGTGCGACAAATCCAGCAAGTGGCGGATGGCCTTGGTTTCGTGACACAGGTGGAGACGGTCAACGCTATTGAAGCTTGGCTCGGCTCGCTGCCGGGCTCGGCTTATGCGGATGTGCGTCGTCCGATTTTACTGACACCGTCATTGGCGCATCTCTTGCCAACGAGTGCGGTGTGGGCTGGACCAGAGCGTAACGCGCACCTTGACGGTCCGCCGCTGATGTTGACGGCGACCGATGGCGCGACGCCATTTCGGCTCGATCTCCACGCCGGCGATGTCGGACACACGATGATCGTCGGCCCGACCGGCGCCGGCAAGTCGGTATTGCTCGCAACGCTGGTCGCGCAATGGCGGCGCTATCCTGGCGCGCAGGTCTATCTGTTCGACAAGGGACGCTCCGCACGCGCCGCCATTCTCGGCATGGGCGGCGACTTCTTCGACCTTGGAGAAGACGGGGCGCTTGGCTTGCAGCCCCTAGAGCGCATCGATGATTCGAGCGAGCGTGCCTGGGCGCTCGACTGGATTGCCGGCTTGATCGCGGTGGCCAATGTCGCTGTCACGCCAGAACTGCGTGCGGAGCTGTGGCGTGCGCTCGAAATCCTGGGCCAGCGTCCCCAAGAGGATCGAACGCTTACATTGTATATGGCGCTGGTGCAGGACGCCTCCGTCCGGGCTGCGCTTCAACCCTTCACGCTTGCTGGCCCGCACGGGCGTCTGCTCGATCACGACCAAACCTCGCTCGGCTACGCCGCTGTCCAGGCCTTCGAGATGGACGACCTCATGCGCCGTCCGCAGGCCGCTGGCGCGGTGCTGTCGGCGCTCTTCCATGTGCTGGAGCGGCGCTTCGATGGCAGCGCGACTCTGTTGGTGCTCGATGAAGCCTGGCTTTTCCTGAAGGACGCGTTCTTCGCCGCGCAAATTCAGGATTGGCTGAAGACGCTTCGGAAGAAGAACGTCGCCGTCGTCTTCGCCAGTCAGGAACTGGCCGACGTGGAGGCGAGCCCGATCGCATCCACCATCATCGAAGCGTGCTTGACGCGCATCTTCCTGCCCAATGACCGCGCCCGCGAACCGCACTCGCGCGCCTTCTACGAACGCCTTGGCTTGAACACTCGCCAGATCGGGCTGATCGCCAATGCGACGCCGAAACGAGACTATTATCTCGTCGCCCGCGATGGCTGCCGGCTGTTCGAATTGGGCCTTGGCCCTGCGACGCTCGCCTTCGTCGGCGCGTCACGGCCAGAAGATCATACGCTGATGGACCGCGTGCTCGCCGAAACCGGCGCGCAGAGCTTCGCCGCCGCGTGGCTCGATGCGCGCGGTCTTCGCGACGCAGCGCGCGCGGTCCGGCGGTTCGAGTTTCAAGCCAATCCGAAAAGAGAAACAGCGCCGGTCGTCTTGGCCGCCGCGGAGTGAGGAGAACGTCGATGCCACGTAGAATTGCCAAGCTCATGGCGACGGCCGCACTCGCGGTTGTGCTCATGACCGCGCCGCCTGCCAGCGCGCAATGGGTCGTCATCGATCCGGCCAATCTTGCGCAGTCGGTCACGCAGGTGACGCACATGGTCGAACAGATCCGCAATCAGGTGCGTCAAGTCGAGCAAGCGGCCGCGATGCTGCGGCAGAATCCGCTGCAGCTCTCACCAGAGCTGTCGCAATCCATTGGCGAGGCCCGCGCGTTGTTCAATGCGGCGCAAGGTCTGGCGTTCGAGGCCAATCGGGTCGGAGAGGACATCCGCACGCTCTATCCCGAAACCTGGGAGCGCTTCGATCTCGACGACGTGCTGGCGCAATCGGATCAATGGCTCGCCCAAAGTCGCGCGAGCGTCGAACGTGCGATGGAAGCCGAGGCCCGCGCGGTGCGGTCTATCGAACAGACACAAGGCCGCATCGATCGCGCGCTTGCGTCGTCCTCCGGCGCGGAAGGGCAAACAGGCGCGGTCCAGGCCGGCAATCAATTGCTTGGCATCCAGGCTTCGCAGCTCGCGGAAATTCAGACGTTGCTCGTGGCGCAAGGCCGCGCCCTGCAAACCGAGCGCATGGAACGGATCGCCCGTGAGGAGCGCGCCCGCGAAGTGCAGCGCCGCGCTTTCCCGACTGAGACGACAGCGCCTGCGCCGGCGCGCTCGGCTTTCGAGGACTAAAGGCGATGGATACGTCCAGCATCAATTCGTTCTTGAGCCAGTTTCTGGCGGTCGCCGATTCGGGTTTTGGCCTCATTCAAGGCGACGTGAATTTCGTCCTCAATGCACTGATCGTGATCTCGATCGTGCTGACGGGCACGCAATGGGCGCTGGGCAATGACAATCCTGTCGCACCGATGTTCAGGAAAGTCCTGTTCATCGGCTTCTTCGCCTTCCTCGTGAACAATTGGGATTTTCTCTCGACCGTCATCCATCGGTCGGGCGCCATGCTGGGCCTGCAAGCCGGCGGCGGATCGCTCTCGATGGCGGACTTGCACAATCCCGGCCGCATCGGCGGCATCGGCATTGAACTCTTCGGCCGCACAGTCGCACTCGCCGAAGGCATGAACCTGCTCTTCGATTTCATTTCGCTGGTGACGATCTTCCTGGCGGGCGTGTTCGTGATGCTGGGTTTCTTCGTCCTCGCCTTGCAGATTTTCGTGGCGCTGATCGCGTTTAAGCTCGGCTCGCTTGCCGCCTTCGTGGCGCTTCCGTGGGGCGTGTTCAATGGCACCGCCTGGGTCGCGGAGCGCCCGCTTGGTTGGGTCGCGGGCTCGGCCGTGCGGCTCTTCGTGCTGGCGCTCAT
>QBMO01000139.1:6629-11795 GCA_003242075.1 Alphaproteobacteria bacterium | reverse complement strand
GCGCCGTGGCGAACGGCCTCGCCAAACAGGTCGGCGCGCGCGATTTGGGCCGGCCCAGCGTCCGGCGCAGGCGCTTCGGCACGCGGTCCGCACGAGGCGGCAGCGGCTGCCAGCCACAGAGCGGTGGCCGCTCCGGCCCAAAATCTGATCCTTCTCGTCCCCACTCCGGAACCTTACTGGGGCCGCACCCCACGGCCAACTCGATTGGCTGACAAGAAGTTCACCTTTACGGCACGGGTGGGGCGAGGCCCGGGCGGGGCAGCCCTTTTGACACCCCGCCCGGCGCGCCTTATCTCCCCTGCGCTTTGGCCAAATCGACTCACACCCCTCCCGCCGCCACCGGCGCGCTTGTTCTCGCCGACGGAACCGTCTTTTTGGGCGAGGGCCTGGGGGCCGTGGGGGCCGCCGAAGGCGAGGTCTGCTTCAACACGGCGATGACCGGCTATCAGGAAATTCTGACCGACCCCTCCTACGCCGCCCAGATCGTCGCCTTCACCTTTCCGCACATCGGCAATGTCGGCACGAACGACGCCGATATCGAAACCTCATCGCCCGCAGCCGCCGCCGCCGCGCGCGGCGCCATCTTCCGCACAGCGCCGACCGAGCCATCGAACTGGCGCAGCACCGATACGCTCGATAGCTGGCTGAAGAAGCGCAACGTCATCGCGCTCGCCGGCCTCGACACGCGCGCACTGACGCGCCGCATCCGCGAACACGGCATGCCCAACGCCGTCATCGCGCACGCGCCGGACGGCAAATTCGATCTCGAAAAACTGCACGCGCAAGCCAAGGCCTGTCCTGGCCTCGACGGCCTCGATCTCGCGAAAGAGGTCACCACCGCGCAGAGCTACGTCGTCAATGAAGGCCGCTGGCAGTGGCCGCTTGGCGTGCAAGAGATCAAGAAACCGAAATTCACCGTCGTCGTTCTCGACTATGGCGTGAAGCGCAACATCCTGCGCGCGCTCGGCGACATCGGCGCGCGCACCATCGTGCTGCCCGCCACCGCGACCGCCGAAGAAGTGCTCGCGCACAAGCCCGACGGCATCTTGCTCTCTAACGGCCCCGGCGATCCCGCAGCGACGGGTGTGTACGCCGCGCCGGTGATCAAGACTTTGGTCGAGAGCGGCAAGCCGGTGATGGGCGTCTGCCTCGGACACCAAATGCTCGGCCTCGCGCTCGGCGCCAAGACGCTGAAAATGCCGCAAGGCCATCACGGCGCGAACCATCCGGTGAAAGATCAATCCACCGGCAAGGTCGAAATCGTCTCGATGAACCACGGATTCGCCATCGATACGGCGACGCTGCCCAAAGGCGTCAAAGAAACCCACGTCTCGCTGTTCGACGGCTCAAACTGCGGCATCGAACTCGAAGGCAAGCCGGTGTTCTCGGTGCAATATCACCCAGAAGCCAGCCCAGGCCCGCAGGATAGCCACTATCTGTTCGAGCGCTTCGCCAAGCTGATGGCGAAGAAGACGAAGAGCGCGGCTTAGGGCCGTTATTGGCTCGCCGCGGCGCGCGATCCCCAGGCGTACCCCTCGGCGAAAGGCGCGCCTTCGATTTCATACGCCGTCGCAAACGAGGCCAAACCGCACTCGAAGGTGCTGCCGTTCGTGTAGGATGCCGCTTGCAACCGCTCCGCCAGCGCGGGGTGTTCCGCCAGTTGAGCGCGCACATTCTCCAGCGTTAAGTCCGCCGCGCCATCTGCTCCGAACGCACCGGCGAACACAACATCACCTGCATTCGCACGAAACACCGGCGCGCCAAGGCAATGCGACGTCGCCGGCGCCCCAGTCCACAAAGAGACCAAACGCCAATCACCCGCCGGCACGACGAACGCAGAAAGCGTATTGGAGTGTCGCGATGCGATAAGATCAGCGCCATCCCCCTCCTGGGCATTCATCCGAACAAAGCGAGGCGTCGGTCCGACAGACTCAACCAGGATCAGCGCCGAACCCTCCGGCAGCTCTGCAAGCGCGCCGATGTCCACGCTGGCAGCGCCCTCTGTACGGCCCTCATACGCGGCTTCGAGGGCGCGTTCGCGCTCAGCCTCGCGCGCGTCGCGCTCCCGCGCCCGCTCTGCGCGCTCCCGCTCTTCTCGTCGGCTTGCAGCGTGTAACATATTGTTGCCGCGGCGAACCTCACGCGCGAAATAATTGTCCGGCAGGAAGCGCAAGCTCAACGACATTTCGTCGACATCGGCATGCGCGCCGAATTGATGCGCGTTGTCGAACGCGCGGCCGAGCGCACCGAGCGGGGCGGCGGCGCCTACCATGCTCTCGAGGCGCTCTTCTAAACGCGATTCACTCAATCGATCGAGAGTGTTTCCCGTCTCCTGGTCCAGCACCATCACGCTCCACCCCCGCGTTAGCATGCAATTTTCGTAGTTGAGCTGCATGCCGCGCAATTCCCCCGCACGTTGCTGGGCGGCGGCGACCGCAGCAACGACGATGATGGCGGCGACGCCTGCACCCGCGGCCGCACCAGCAGACATGGCCGGGCCATTTTGCGGGACGTAGACCGTCGTCGGGTAGCCGCCGCTTTGCACAACCGATGGATTCTCATGAGTCATTGCCAGAATCGTTGGACGGCACATGGCAAGGTCGGCGCGCTGATCGGCAAGCGTTGCGCCTTGGCGATGGAAGTAGGTGTAACCCGCGACTGGCCCAATGGTCGGTATCGAGTTGATCTCAGCTTTATCCTTGGCGTCCGATGTTTCTGCATTCGCATCGGCGACTTGGCCATCCTCGGCTACGCTGGCGTTTTCCGCCGTTACCGGATCGGTGATCTCTTCGGACTCGGCGGGAATCTGCGCCACTTGGCCGCCGTCTTGCGCTGTCGCTGGCGCACAGAATATCAGGCCGCAAATCGCGGCAGCCCATAAAGCGCGCATTGTCGTCCCCCCAACTCCCTTGCTCCCACAATAGCAAGTTGTACGAGGGCGGTCCAGAATGCGAGCGCGGATTAAGACGCAGCTTTCACCACAGCCCCTGGCTCCAGCTCTTCCTCCACCAGCCGCGCAATATCCTGCAGCATCTTCAGCTGCGCCGCGTTCAACGTGCGCGGTTTGCGATCGACGATGCAGAACGCGCCGACGCAGGCGCCGTCAGCGGTGTGCAGCGGGATGCCGGCATAGAAGCGCACGCGCGGATCGCCGACGACGGCGGGGTTTTCGGCGAAGCGATCATCTTGCAGCGCATCGCCGACGACAAGCGGGCCATCGCCTAGGATAGCGTGCGAACAGAACCCGATATCGCGCGGCGTTTCGCTGAAATCGAAGCCGCGATGCGATTTGAACCATTGCCGATCACGATCGACCAAAGTGATGAGCGCAATCGGCACGTCGAGCGCGGCTGTCGCGATGCGCGTGTGGCGCTCAAAGCGTTCCTCGATCTCGGTATCGAGCAGCCCAAGCCGATGCACGGCCGCCAGCCGCTCTTCCTCGTCTCGCGGCAGCGGCGCTTTGCGCCAGCGAAACATCGACCGCATCAGCCACGCGCGCAGCCGCGAGCGCGCATATTGCAAACTGTATGGCCGCGTTAGCCAATCGGTGACGCCTGCCTCCTCGCCGCGCTCAATATCAACGTTCGCTTGATCGCCGACGATAATGATCGGCGTCTGATGCTCAGCGTCGGCGTTCTGCAACGCGCGCAGTTCGCGGCAATAGTGCAATGGATCGCCGCCATCGGCGTCGCCTAGAAACACGAGCGAGGCGCGCCCGGTGCGAACCATGTCCTTCACCGTCTCAAGCGACGCATCCGCGAGGATCGGTATCTCGTCCGCTTCAGCGGCGGCGGCAAGCATATCGCGATCCTCCGCCGTGACGTTGGCGATGAGCACCAATTCCTTGGCGAGATCGTCAGTTGGATTGACCAAGCTCGACGGCAAGAACGGCGCAAACCCTTCGCGCCCGTCGCCTTCAAGCTCAACCGTCTCGCCTTCCGCGGCGCCGAATACTTGAAGCACCGAACCAGTCGCGGCAGCGCGCGCGCGCGCAATTTCGATCAGCCCGTCAACCGCATCATCGCTGCGCCCCGGATCGTGGTGATAGAGCGCCACGCGCTTGACGCCCGCCGCAATCGCCATATCGACCGCGTACTCGATCGTGCTGTGGCCCCAGCCGACTTTGTCGGGATATTCCTCGGCCGTGTATTGCGCGTCGTGTATCAACAAATCCGCATCGCGAATGAACTCGACATGCGCAGCGTCGCCGCCTTCGACCACTTCGGCGTGACCATGGCCCGCGTCAGCACTGTGTGGCTCATGGTCCGACGCATAGACTAGGCTCGCGCCGTCCGCCTCGATCCGATAGCCGACGGTCAGCGCCGGGTGATTGAGATAGTGCGTGGTGATGCGCGTATCGCCGATCGAGAACGCGCCTTCGACGATTTCGTGGAAATGCACATTCGCCGCGAACGCGTTCAGCGCCACCGGGAAGTAGGCATAGTCCATCTGCCCGGCGAGCACGTCGCGCAACGGCTGACCAAGCCCGCGCGGCCCATAAATGTGCCACTCGTTCGCCGCGTCGAACAATGGCCCGAAGAACGGCAGCCCTTGGATGTGATCCCAGTGCGTGTGCGAGATGAGGATGTGCCCGGGCGCGCCTTGCCGGCGTCGATCAGCGCCTGCCCCAGCGCGTGCGCGCCGGTGCCGCAATCGATCACGATCACCGTCCCGTCGTCGTGCCGCACCTCGACGCACGACGTATTGCCGCCAAACCGCACGGTCGTGGGCCCAGGCGTCGCAATCGACCCGCGCGTCCCCCAGAACCGAACAAGCATGCCGCGACCTTCGTGTACTGGCGATGGAACTCACTCTGCGGCGCGCGCGCAGCGCCTGCAAGAGGCGCGAATGAAATCGAGCGACGTCCGGTTCAACACGGCCCCACCCGAAGGGCAGCTGCGTGACGCAAAACAAACAGCAGTTGCGCGTACGCTGTCGGATAGACCCTGTCAGCGTAGGGCGCACTCTGCCCAATGTTTGGAGTGCGCCCCTAACGGTGGACAGTTTAGGCGGCGGTCTTGACCTGGTTCCGAGCGTGGTTGTCCTCGTAGGTGTTGGGGCTCAGATAGCCAAGGGCGGAGTGTAGACGTTTGGCATTGTAGACTTCCTCAATGAAGCGAGGAATGTCGGCGGTGACATCCTCGAACGTTTCGTAATCCATGAGAT
>QBMO01000139.1:0-6580 GCA_003242075.1 Alphaproteobacteria bacterium | reverse complement strand
CGCGCGCGGCGACAGCCGCCTTCAATGCCGCCATGGCGAGACGCGCGTCGATGGCGCGGCTGATCGCATAGCCCACGACCTTGCGCGACCATGCGTCGAGAATGATCGCGACATAGCAAAAGCCCGTCGCAATCGCGACATAGGTAATGTCGGCGACCCAGAGTTGGTCCGGGCCGTCGATGGCTTTGTTTTCGGCAATGTTCGGGAAAATCAGGCCATCATGATCGCTGTCGGTGGTGACGACAAAACGCTTGCGGCGCTTGGGATTGAGTTCGTTTCCGCGCATGAGACGACGCACTTTTTTGGCGTTCACGATCATGCCGCGGTGGCGCAGCTCGGCCGTTACGCGGCGATAGCCGTAACATTCAAACTCATCCGTGATCGCGCTGATCGCTGCGAGGACGCTGTCATCGGCTCTCGCCGCTGGCGCATCGTAGAAGCTGGAGCGAGCCATGTTCATCAGCCGGCATCCTTGTGCGATGGAGACGCCAGGGGGCCGGCAATCACGAATGTGGGCGCGTCTTTCGGCTGTGGTTTGCTTTTCAAGGCCCCCCTTAAAAATTCAAGTTCAAGAGCCTGGCGCCCGACTAGCCTCTCCAGCGCCGCGATTTTTGCTTCTTGGGCATTCATCATGTTAGCAGCATAGGCGTCGTCATCGAGAGCGCCAGCCTGATACTTGGCGATCCAAACGCGAATGAGATTACGGCTGATCTCATGGCGTTTCGCCAAGGCGTAAAGCGTGGCGCCGGATAAAAACTCCGCAACCACCTGGCGTTTGAATTCCAACGTGTGAACGCGATTTCTAGACATGGGCTTTCCTTTTTTCCGAAAGCCCGGATCCCCGGTCAATTCCAACTCTCTACCTGTCCGGCCCGAGGGGCGCACTCCAGTTCTATACGGTCGATTATCTGGTGAGAGGCGCTCGTGTCGCCGCCTCGCCTCGGGCTTTTGAAAGCAAGGAAAACGCCATCCGGGCGGCGCGCGCCGGTGTCGAGCGCTACAATGCGCACTCCGCTGAAGTGCGGGACGACGCCGGCGCCCCGGTGGCGGAAATTCGAGGCTCAACCGCGCCGCGCCGCTTTCGTCCGATCTAGCGCATCGGAGGCGCCGCCATGAGCGGATTGTATTTCGGCCCCGTGTCGTGAGCGGTTGCTGGAGGCAGAGTTTTTGCGACTGCGCGGCCGGTCATACGGCGCGCAGGCAGGCGGGATCGGGGTGATGTGAACGCATTCGCGGTTGAGCGAATGAATGCGATTACCTGTGAGTAGTGAAGCACATTCACGCTCCGCGTCCGCTTGCGTACAGACCACGCGCGCCCCCGATGAAACAAGGGGTGCGCGCGAAGGCACAGCCCCCGCTTGAGTGTCGGTAGCGCCCCAATTGGACCGGCTTCCTTACCTCGCCCGTAGGGGAGCCGTTTCACCTGATTTCCAAGCCATTGCGCAGTTCCCGGCCGCACCCTTGCGTGTGCGGCTTCGCACATGCACTTTTGCGCGATGACCAAACCCGCCCTGCTCGTGCATCCCCCGCTCGGCCTCTTCGAAATGCGGCTTGCCGATTATGACGTCGTGCATTGGCCGCCAAAAGACGAACAAGTTCGCAAAGACATCCGCGCCGCCGTCACCATCGGCCATGTCGGCATTTCCAACGCGCAGATCGACGCGCTGCCGGAGCTTTCCTGCATCGTCTGCTTCGGCGTCGGCGTGGACGGCATCGATCTGGACTACGCCACAAAGCGCGGCATCACTGTGACGCATGGCCGCGAGATCAATCATGAGGACGTCGCCGATGTCGCCCTCGGCCTCATCATCGCGACATCGCGCTCGTTCACAGAAGGCGAGCGCGTGCTGCGCGAAGGCCGGTGGACGCCGCCGCTCGCCGTGCCGCCGCAACGGCGCTTGCGCGGGCGAAAGCTCGGCATTGTCGGCATGGGCGCCATCGGCCAAGCCATCGCGCACCGCGCCGAAGCCTTCGGCCTCGAGATCCGATGGACCGGCCCGCGCGCCAAGCCGGACGTTGCTTACGCCTACGAGCCCGATCTCAAAGCCCTCGCCACCTGGGCCGATATCCTGGCGCTTGCCCCGCGCGGCGACCAAGCCGGTCTCATCAGCGCCGACATCATCGCCGCCCTCGGCAGCGACGGCATCTTGATCAACATTTCGCGCGGCACCGTCGTCGATGAAGACGCGTTGATCGCCGCGCTCAAATCCGGCGCGCTCGGCGGCGCAGGGCTCGATGTTTTCCAGGAAGAGCCGACGCCGGTGTCGCGCTGGACCGATGTGCCGAACTGCACGCTGACGCCGCATCTCGGCGGCGGCACGCGCGAGGCGCTCTATGCCGGCTCTCAAAACGTTCTGGAAAATTTGCGTCGCTTTTATGCCGGCGAGCCGCTGCTGACGCCGCTCGCGTGACTCTCGTCACATCGCCCTGACGCTGACGGATGTTTGATCGCTCCACGGAACGGGGAGATCGGTCATGGAAGCGCTGTTATCATTTGCCGGGATCGTTGGCGCGGTGTGCTGCGTCGCCATGTATGCCGCAGTAAGCTTCGGCAAAATCAATGCTGAAAAACCGCTCTTCTTTCTGGTCAACGGCGTCGGCGCCGGCCTCATCCTGATCGGCGCGGCGCAAGAGTTCGACATCGGCGATCTGGGCACGATCGCCCAAGAACTGATCTGGGCCGCCATCAGCCTCTACGGCGCCGCCCGCGCCTACGCCAAAACCCCGGCATGGCGGCAAGCGATGGAGCGCTGGACCAACGCCGTCGCCTCGTCGCCGCTGTGACGGGAACCGCACGCGCAGGCAGCCAGTTTCTTCTCCAAGACAACTTGGAGAAATTCCAATGGCACAACGCAGCGAACGAGGCTCATCGTGGTCTGGCGTGATCATCGCCATTTCGATCATCGCCGTGGCAGCGCTCGGCTACTACGCTTACAGCGGCAGTATTCCCGAGCAGACGGCATCGATCGGGGTCGATATGCCGGACTTGGTCCCGCCGGACGTGGATCTTCCCGAGCCGCCGGCGCCGGTGCTTCCGCCAACGGCTGAACAGCCCGGATAGAAAAAGGGCGGCGCCTCATCAGCGCCGCCCTCAGCATTTTCATCGCATAACGCTTAGCGCAGTTCGAACGTCACGCTGACGCTGACTTGTGTTTCCAGCTGGCCCGGCGCGATCGGCGTTGACGCATCTTGCGCCGCCATCCGCTCCATCGCCATCGGCACGATCGGCGGACGGAAGCCGCCGCCTTCGCTCACCGCCACGACGCGATGTACGCGCATGCCCAGCGCGTTGGCGTAGAGTTCAGCCCGCGCCCGCGCTTGCGTGATCGCATCGCGGCGCGCCGCGTTCATCTGCGCATCCGCATCCTGATACGAAAACGAGACGCCGTTCACGGTGTTGCCGCCGGCGGCGACCGCAGCGTCGATGACGCGGCCAGTCGTGTCGATGCGGCGCACCTTGGCGTTGACGGTGTTGTTGGCTTGGTAGCCGGTGATGCGCGGCGCTTGGCCTTCGCCATACACTTGCTGCGGATAGACCGAGACGTTCGCCGTCTGGATATCGCGCTCGGCGACGCCCGCGCGGCGGAGCGCCTGGATCAGCGCCGTGGTGCGGCGCGCGTTTTCAGCGAGCGCCGCTGCGGCGGTCTGGCCTTCAGTGGTGACGCCGAGGCTGACCGTCGCCATGTCCGGCACGCCTTCGGACGAACCGTCCGCGCTCACCGTCAGCAACGTGCCCTGCACCGCCGGCACGGAAACTTGCGGCTCTTGCGCGGCCGCGATCTGCGGCGCCGCAAACGTCGCCATCACGGCGAAAGCCGCCGCCACCTTGATCAGTCGCATCGAGAAACTCCTTGAACCCTGCACGCCGGAGACACCCGCTTTGGGCGCCCAAATTACGGCGGCGTCACGGTTTTTGGCCGCGTTATCGGAAATGTGACCGGGCGCAACCTTGTTCCGTCCCAAGCGTTGAATTCGCAACACAGGAGCCGCGCCCCATGACCGACACGCCACGCCCAACTCCCAGCGACGACGCCGAGAACCCCAAGCCCAAAAAAGTCCGGGACGCCGGCCCCGACGCCATGGAGAACCCGCCCGAAAAGTGGAACGAAGTCGACGAAGCCAGCGACGAAAGCTTCCCCGCAAGCGACCCGCCGGCGAAGTACTGAGAAGTTAGCGGGCGATCGGGCGACTAGCCCTCGCCTCGACTAGCCATGAACGGGCCTTGCGCCGAACCGTCGAGCCACCATCCGACACGCAGGGCAACCGCCGTCATCGTTTGAAACGCGCACGAGTGCAGGACGCTCCGGCATGGTCGCGGGGGTCTGTATGTTCCGTGCGAGACCCAGTCGCTCTAGCGCGAGGATGAACCACCAGCCCGGATCGGGTTGGTCATGATTGAGCCCGATGCGCGCCGAACCGGGATAGGCGTGATGGTTGTTGTGCCAGCTCTCGCCCATCGATAGCAGCGCCGCGATCGGCACGTCGTGACCTTGAACGCCGGCGCCACGGACGCGCCACCGCATTGGCCCCTCATTGTGCGCAAAATAACCGATCAGCCAGTGGCCAGTAACGCAAACACTTACGCGCGCGGCAACGCCCCAAACGACCCAACTCCAGCCGCCGAATGCAAACAGCACGAGCGCGATTGGAAGCTGTTGCCACATCCAGGTGCGCTCCATCCACCGATAGACGGCGTCGTTCGCGATGCGCGGTTCAGGCATGAAGCGCGGCGCGCGATCGAGTTCGAGGTCGCAATGCAACTGCCACCAGGCATCGCGCCAAAATCCCCGGCCGTGCTTTAAAAAATCATGGCAAAGTGGCTGCCGCTGCGCCCAATCGCGGAGATCATGCTGATGCATGAGCCCGAAAGGTCCGGCCATGCCGACTAGAACGCCGGAATAGACCATCAAATACTCAAGCCATAACGGGCACTCAAAGCTGTTGTGAATGAGTCGGCGATGCATGCCGACCGAATGACCCGCGCACAGCGTGATTGCACAACCAACAATGAAAACAGCGAATGCATCCCAGGAGAAAAGCAACGGTCCAGCAACGAGCGCCACCAATGTCATCGATCCAATCCAGATCGACTTCACCGGCTTCCAGCGGACGCGGCCATGCACGGGATCAGTTGAGGCGTCAGCAATGATGCGGTCTGACCCGTGCGCCCAATCCATAATCCCCTCCTAGCTGCGCTCTTGTTTGATGCGCTTGCTTTCGCGCTTTAGCGGCCGAGAAACGGGGCACACCTCTTGGACGAAGCCATTCAGCGTGTTGGCAAGGTTCTCATGCACGAGCGCGTAGTGGACGAACTGACCGCGCTTATCGCTCTTGATCAGCCCTGCATTCTCAAGGATCGCCAAATGTTTGGAGATCGACGGCTTGCTCATGTCGAAGCGCGCCGCGATCTCGCCCGCGGTTAGCTCAGCCTCGGCGAGATAAGCCAAAATCTTTCGCCTTGGCGTCGACGCCAGCGCATCAAAAACGGTCTCAGCCATCTACTTCCATCATTTAGCTAATGAACTAATTATCTACTTAGCTAGAAATGGTTCGTCAAGCCGCATTTTGGGCGCAGCCGAAGGCAAGAAATCGTCACGCGAAACGCACGCCAGCGGGCCAAAACGCCATCCCCCAGAATCGTTTCGGCGAATCGCTGTATAATAGGACCTGGTTCATCCTCAGGTTCTGATGCGCTTTTCCGACACCTTGCTACGCCAGGTGCGCGACCGGGTCTCCATTGCCGACTATGCCGGCAAAAGGCTGACCTGGGATAAGCGCAAGTCCCGCCCCTCGGCGGGCGACTATTGGGCGTGCTGTCCGTTCCACCAGGAAAAGAGCCCGTCTTTCCACGTGCTCGACCAGAAGGGCATCTTCAACTGCTTCGGCTGCGGCGAGAAGGGCGACGTCTTCACGCTCGCCATGAAGCTCGAAGGCCTCAACTTCCCCGAAGCGGTGGAAAAGATCGCCGAATATGCCGGCGTGCCGCTGCCGAAGGACGATGTCGAAGATCGCGGCCAGGACGATCGCCGCAAACGCCTGCTCGCCATCACCGCGCACACAGCGAAACTCTACAAAGACGCGCTCCGCTCCTCAGGCGGCGCCGACGCGCGCAAATATCTGCAGTCGCGCGGCATCAGCGCGGAGGTGTGCGAGCAATTCGGCATTGGCTTGGCGCCAGACGAATGGACCTGGACGCTCGATAAGCTGAAAGCCGAAGGCTACAGCATCGACGAAATCATCGACGCAGGCGTCGCGCGCGAAGGTTTCGAGGGCAAGCCGCCGATCGACACGTTCCGCGGCCGCGTTACGTTCGAGATTCACGACACCAGCGGCAAAGTCATCGGCTTTGGCGGACGCGCGCTGGCGAAGGACGCCAAGGCCAAATACATCAACAGCCCCGAAAGCGCGCTCTACTCCAAGAGCCGCGTGCTCTACCGCTTGAAGCAAGCGCGCGAATTGTTGGCCCGCACCAAGGCGCCGGGCCTCGTTGTTGGCGAAGGCTATCTCGATGTCATCGCCTTCGAGCGCGCCGGCATAGCGGCTGTGGCGCCGTGCGGTACGGCGCCACAGCCGCTATGCC
>QBMO01000138.1 GCA_003242075.1 Alphaproteobacteria bacterium | reverse complement strand
CGCGGACGACAAAACGACGCCGCTTCAGTGATGTAGTTTTGCACCGGCGCGCACAATACAATCTTACCGTCGGCAATGCTGCGGGCGCTACGGCGTGAGGTCGCCGAGAGCCGTCGGTCCGACGTCGGTAGCATCGACGATTTAGCGGCGGAGCGCGATCCACACTGAGCACGTGCGCCCTGTTACGAACGGTCGCCCGCTCGCTGAAAAGAGACATAGCGGCGTTCCATCGCTATGCTCCGCGCCATGGTGGCATCAGATCTCACACGGCGCACGGCGGCGTTGGGCCTTGCGGGCGCGAGCCTCGCGGCATGTTCAGGAGAAGGCGCGAAACAGATGCCTTCGCTGCGGTCGCGGCAATTTCCTGCTGAGTTTATCTGGGGGGCGGCCAGTTCTGCGTTTCAAACCGAAGGCTCGCTCGACGCAGACGGCCGCGGCCAGAGTATCTGGGATGTATTTCCGCGCGAGAAGATTCACGATCACGCGGATGCATCGGCCACCACCGATTCCTACCGCCGCTATCGCGATGACGTCGCACTGATTGCGGATGCAGGTCTCAAAGCCTACCGCTTCTCAATTTCCTGGACGCGTGTTGTGCCGGATGGCATGAGCGCGACGCCGCTGATCCCAACGGGGTGGTCCGGCGTGAACCAAGCCGGGATCGATTACTATTCGCGATTGATCGACGCCCTGCTCGAGCGCAGCGTTACACCGTTTGCGACATTGTTTCACTGGGACTTGCCGCTCGGCTTGCAAGAACGCGGCGGCTGGACATCACGCGACACGGCGGAGCGCTTCAGAGACTATGCAGACGTCGTCAGCAGCCGGTTAGGCGACCGGCTGAAGCATTTCGTGATCCTGAATGAAGCGGCTGTTCACGCTGTGCTTGGCCACGTTCTCGGCGTTCACGCGCCAGGCCAAACGGAAACCAGCGCACTCGGCGCGATAATCCATCATCAGAACCTTGCGCAAGGACTAGCAATCCAGGCATTGCGCGCCGGTCGCAGCGACCTCAGCATTGGCACGACGATGGCGTTGATGCCCTCGCGCGCCGCACGTGGAATCACGCCGCTCAACAACGTCGCGGCAAATGCTTTCGACGAACTCTGGAACGGCGCATTCCTTGATCCGCTTTTCCGCGGTTCGTACCCAAAGACCGCGCGCGACATGCTGCAGAATGTGCTCCTTGACGGGGATCTAGACATTATACGCCAGCCCATCGATTTTCTCGGCGTGAACTACTACGCACCGGCGTACATGCGTTTCGATGCAAGTTCGCCCAGTTTCGTGGCGCCTGCCAGTCCGCCGCAAGGCACGGAGCTCGACGCTTTCGACCGCCATGTCGATCCTTCAGGTCTCTTCGAAACGTTAGAGCGCTTGCGCACAGATTACGGAAATCCGCGCGTGTTGATCACAGAGAACGGCTGCTCCGATCCTTTGAGCGACGGGCCCGCCCAGATCGACGACCGATTCCGTATCGACTACCTGCGCCGCCACATAGAGGCCGTGAAAGCGGCGATGGAAGTCGGCGCAAACATCGGCGGCTATTTCCATTGGACGCTTCTCGACAACTGGGAATGGGCTGAGGGCTACCGCTCTAAATTCGGCCTCGTCGCCCACGACCGCGCGACGGGCACGCGCGCAAAGAAGACGAGCTATGATTGGCTCCGCACGCTGGCGCAAAGCGGGCTGCTGGACGCCGGCTAGCGTCTGCTTCGCGACACAGACGGGCCAGCGATGCTTAAGCCGCGATTTTCTTACGAATGGCTGAGCCGATCCAGTCCCGTCGCCGGTAATGTCGCGGGCGCTACGGCTCGCTGTCGCCGACGATGGTCATTCAGTGATTTAGGCGCTGGCACGCACGATCAATCAGGCTCACGACAACCTCTGATCAATTACCGGCTCATTGCAGTCAATCGCTCAGCGCGCGAAAGACCGGCGCTGGTTCACCATTTCCGATCATGAGGAGTTTTGATTTTCAATATTTCCATTGATCATCACGACACGTGCCAACCTCTGCGATATTCGATACGCGTTGGCCGAAAGGCTGAACGCACTTTGCCGAGGACTGCCGTCAAGACCTGATTGACACTGCGAGAATTTCCTTCTCGCTCGATGCGTGGTCGAACTTCTGGCGACGGCCGAGGGTGGGAAGTTGGTCCAATGCAATCACCACCTTCAGGCGGAAGGCAGGCAAACGCATCTCTGTACTGCTTGATTTTCATCCCCGGCGGCGCAAACCGCTTCGCCCCGGCGTCGGCGCAGCCGCCTTGACCAATGACCCGACAACGAGGTTCGGAAAGCGTCTCGTCGGCGAGATAGCGAAGAACGATTCCTTCAGCCCCGGCAGAACCCCGTACTCAGTCAAAACCCCTACATCCAATTCGTCGCGCACCACAACCAGTGGCGCCACCCCAAAACCAAACCCTTCACGCGTCAACAATCGCAGCATCGCCATGTCATCGACTTCCGCTGCAATTTTGACCTCGACACCCAACCGCTCCGCCAGGGCGTCGAAGTCGCCGCGCAAGTGGTTCTCGCGTGTCGGCACGATAAGAGGCTCACGCGCCAACATCGTAGTCAGCGATTGCTTGCGTCCCCTCGGTCGCGGCGGACCGACAAGACTGATCTCCTGCTCGCCAATCAGATGAGCGACCCAGGAACTCGTCTCATCGCGCGGGGGCAGCGTGTTGGTCAGCAGGACATCTATGTGATGGGCGTCGAGCATCGCCATCAGATCGCGCATTCCGCCAGAACGCACGACGATGTGTACGTCTTTGCGTTGGACAAGCGGCTTTAGAAACGCCACCTGAAAGTTGCGCGACAACGTCGCAAGCGCTCCGATGCGCATCGAGGTGCGCTTGGTCCCGCCTGCACCCTTCAGCGCGCTGACCAATTCCTGCCCCGCTCCGAAGATGGTTTCAGCGCTATCCAACGCGATCCGTCCCGCTTCGGTCAGCACCAACTGGCGCCCGATGCGATCGAACAACTTGTGCCCGAGTTGAGCCTCAAGCTGCTGCACTTGAACCGAGAGCGCCGAGGGCGAGACGTTGAGCCGCGCCGCCGCCTTGGTGAGCCCGCCAGCCTCAACGATGGCATGGAAATATCGCAGGTGATGATAATTCAGTTCGGCCATTCTATCATTCTATTTATACGAACAATTCGTTGCAATCTTTGAATTGGACGCAATTACAGCCGGCACCCTACCTCCCACCCCACCGGAGCGGAGGGACGCGTGCAAGATATCGGGCCATGGTTGGTGATAGCGGCGCCTTTGGCGCTGGCGGCGGCGGCCGTTTGGCCGAGCCCAAAAATCGACCCGCGAGTTTTGGCGCAGATCGCTTTCGCGGCGGCTCTAGCCGCACTCTGCGTTGCCTTGGCCAGCGCGGCGGCGGTCGCGGTTGAAGGCCCGCTCGTCAGCGCGACCTGGGGCGCGCTCGGGGCCGGGCTTGGCGTTTATCTCGACGCCGTAAGCGCGACCATGTTCGTGCTTGTCGCCTTCGTCGGCGTCATCGTGCTGCGCTACAGCCGAAACTATCTCGACGGTGATCCAAATCACGGCGCCTTCATGCGCCAGATGGCGCTCACAATCGCTTGCGTGATGACCTTCATCATTGCCGGAAATCTGGTTTTGATGACCGCCGCCTGGATCGCCACCAGCGTCAGTTTGAACCGATTGCTTGTATTCTATGGCGAGCGGACGAACGCGCGCTTGGCTGGACGCAAGAAATTTCTCGTCAGCCGACTGGCCGATCTTTGCCTGGTCGCCGCCGTGCTCATTCTCTTCATGGAAGTAGGCCGCTTTGACTATGCAAGCGTGTTCGCCGCCGCAGACCGTTGGGACGGCGCAGTACCGGGGCCAATACTTGCGGCAACTCTGCTGATTGCGGGCGCTGCGGTGCTGAAGTCGGCGCAGTTTCCGCTGCACGGCTGGATCCTCGAAGTGATGGAAACGCCAACGCCGGTCTCGGCGTTGCTGCACGCGGGGATTATCAATGCCGGCGGGTTTCTGGTCTTACGTCTTGCCGACATTATGGCGCTCTCAGAGCCGGCTTTACATGTTCTAGCAATAATCGGGGCAATCAGCGCTCTTTTTGGCTCGCTGGTCATGCTGACCCAAACCTCGGTGAAGGTGAGCCTAGCCTATTCGACCATCGCGCAAATGGGCTTCATGCTGCTGCAGTGCGGCTTGGGCGCATTCGCGGCGGCTTTGCTGCACATCGTGGCGCACTCCCTCTACAAGGCGCACGCCTTCTTATCCTCCGGCGGCGTCATCGATCTTTTGCGCGCGTCTTGGTCGATCAATCCAGGCGGCGCGCCGCACCCGGCGCGGTTTCTTCTGGCGCTGATCGCCGTACTGGCGATCGCCGCGGGCGTCGCTTGGGCTTTTGGCGCAACTCTAGAAGACAAGCCCGGCGTCTTTACGCTTGGCGCCATATTGCTCATGAGTTTGACGCTTCTGGTCGCCAACGCCATCGACGAGCGCGCCAATGCCTACGTGATCGCTCGCGCTGCCGGCGCTGCGGTCGTGGTGGCGATTGTCTATTTCGCCCTGCAACGCGGCGCGGAACTCTTGTTCGCCAGCGTATTGCCCGCGCCGCCAGCGCTCAATCAACCGATCGATCTCGCCATCACGGTGCTGGTCATTGGCGCCTTTGCAGGCGTCACCTGGCTGCAAAGTCAGCTCGGACGTGCAAACGCATCGCCGCTGGGTCAGGCGCTTTATGTGCATCTGAGCCAGGGTCTCTATGTCAATACGCTCGCCAATCGCCTGGTGCTCCAATGGTGGCCACGCTCGTCCGGCGCGCGCCAAGCGATCCCACGCGCAAATGGAAAAATCTGATGCTCTCCACCCACACCGTTTCCTCCCCAGCCAATGACGCACGCCCCGCACCGGCGCACGTTGAGACAGCGATCACGCAAGCGTGCGCCCGCATCGCCCCGCTCTGGCCTTTGAAGCACTTTGTCGCGGTCAATCCGTTCTTGGGTTTCGCCGATCAAAGTTTTGGCGAGACCTGTCAGACGCTGCTGCGCGTGACCCGCACCGAAATGCTGATGCCCGCCTCGTTTTATGCGGCCCGCATCGAGGACGGAACCATCAGTGATACTGATCTCGCCGATGTTATCGCTGAAGCCAGTCAACGCACCGCTTTGGATGTCGACGGCTTGAAGAATTTTGCAGCGGCGCCTCCGAAGCAAGAGCCGCTCCAACCGCGCGTCGCAACTGTCGCCGATATTCTCGATCGCTTAGCCGGCGGCGACACCCAGGTCTCGCGCACCGCTTTCATGATTGATGAGATTTCAAAATGGTGCGCCGCCTATTTTGACGAAGGCCAAGCCGCTTGGACGACGCCGTGGAAGAAGCTCCGCCCCTATGCCGCTTGGCGCGCGGCTATGCGCCTTGACCGGGGACCTGAGACGATGGGCGTGAAGGCCTTTCGCCGCACCATTGCAGGTTTGCCGGACGCCCCCATCGAGGCGATCGCTCACATTGTTGCTGAACTCGCCATCCCCGATCGTGCGGTCGAAGACTATCTCTTCCGCGCGCTCTTCGACATTCAGGGCTGGGCGGCCTACGCGCGCTATCGAGTTTGGGACAATGCGCTCTACGACAGGAGCGACGACACGCTGCTTGACCTCTTGGCGATCCGCGTCGCCTGGGGCTATGCGCTCTTCAAAGAACACACCGATCAAGCTTTCCTCGACGCATGGAGCGAGGCGATGGCCGCCACCGCCGCGCTCCCGCAGAGTGGGCCGCCAACCGACCAGAATCTTAAGGCGCGGATCCTGCTGCAAGAGGCTTTTGAGCGGGCCTTTCAGCGGCGCCTGTTGGGACAATTAAAGGCTCCGCCGGGGCCTGTGACGAAAACCCGGCCGATGCTGCAGGCGGCGTTTTGCATCGATGTGCGCTCGGAAGTTTTCCGCCGCGCGCTGGAAGGCGTGTCACCCGAGATTGAGACGATTGGCTTTGCTGGCTTCTTCGGTTTTCCGATCGAATACATTCCGATCGGCAATCGCCGTGGTGGGGCCCAATGCCCGGTCTTGTTGAAGCCAGCGATCATCGTCTGCGAGGAAGTCACCGGCGCAAGCAACGAAGAAGAAACCGAAACGTTGGGTCTTCGACTCATGCGCCGGCGTGCGGCGAAGGCGTGGAAAGCCTTCAAGCAATCGGCAGTGTCATCATTTGCCTATGTCGAGACCATGGGTCTTAGCTTTGCCGGCAAACTGATCAGCGACGGTCTAGGCGCCACACGACCGGTGCCCGATCCTAACCGCGACGGCCTCGACGCCACGGTCGCGGCGCGCCTGGGGCCGAGGCTTGATCCCCAAATCGTCGGCGGACGCGCCACCGGCTTTAGCGCCGAGGCGCGCATCGACATGGCCGAGGCGGTGTTGCGCGCCATGTCGATGACCGACAACTTCGCGCGTATCGTCATGCTGACCGGCCATGGCAGCACCAGCGTCAACAATCCCCACGCCTCGGGTCTCGATTGCGGCGCCTGCGGCGGCCACACCGGCGAAGCCAATGCGCGCGTGGCCGCGGCGATCCTCAACGACGAAAGAGTGCGGATCGGCCTGACCGCGCGCGGCATCCAGATTCCTCCCGATACTTGGTTTGTCGGCTGCCTGCATGACACCACCACCGACGCCGTCCAGTTATTCGATACCGAAACCGCGCCCCTCTCCCACCGCGCCGAACTCATGCGTCTCTCTGAATGGCTCGAAAGCGCGGGCGCGCGCGCGCGCGCCGAACGCGCAGCTCTGCTAGGCTTGAGCAAGACGCCGCGTCTCGACGCCGCCATTGTCAGCCGCAGTCGCGATTGGTCGCAAGTGCGGCCCGAATGGGGGCTTGCAGGAAACGCTGCATTCATCGCCGCGCCGCGCGCGCGCACCAAGCATCTTGATCTGGGCGGACGTGTATTTCTGCACGACTATGACTGGCGC
>QBMO01000137.1 GCA_003242075.1 Alphaproteobacteria bacterium | reverse complement strand
GATTGCGACGCGTTCTACGCCTCGATCGAAAAGCGCGACGATCCCAGCTTGCAGCCGCACCCCGTCATCGTCGGCGGCGGCAAGCGCGGTGTTGTCTCGACCTGCTGCTATGTGGCGCGCGCCTACGGCGTCCGCAGCGCCATGCCGATGTTCAAGGCGCTGAAACTTTGCCCGCAAGCGAAGGTCGTCCACGGCGACATGCGCAAATACGTCGAAGAAGGCCGCCTCATCCGCCGCATGATGGAAGACCTGACGCCACAAGTGCAGCCGCTCTCGATCGACGAAGCCTTCATGGACTTGACCGGCACCGAAGCGCTGCACCACGGCGCGCCGGCGCAATCTTTGATCAAACTGCAGAACAAAATCTGGGAAGAGCGCCGCCTCACGGTCTCGATCGGCCTCAGCTTCAACAAGTTCCTGGCGAAAACCGCGAGCGATCTCGACAAGCCGCGCGGCTTCTCCGTCATCGGCCGCGCCGAAGCGCTCACCTTCCTCGAAACCCGCGCCGTCTCCACGCTGCCCGGCGTCGGCCCCGCCGGCGCCACCGCGCTCGAACGCAACAATTTGCGCACCATCGGCGATATCCGCGCTGTCGGCCCGCAACGCATGCGCGCGCTTTACGGCGATTGGGGCGCGCATCTGTTCGCGCTGTCGATGGCCGACGATCCGCGCAAGGTCGATCCCGATGGCGAGCGCAAAAGCATCTCGTCGGAGACCACCTTTTTCGAAGACATCGCCGACATCGAAGCGCTCGAAGACATCCTCTGGCCGCTCTGCGAAAAGGTCGCCGCCCGCGCCCGCGCCAGCGATACGGCAGGCCTGACGCTCACGCTCAAACTCAAAGACACCAAGTTCAAAATCATCACACGGCGCCGCCAGCTGCCGGAGCCGACGCTGCTCGCGTCGCGCATCTTCGCCCACGCCCGTGAACTGCTGGCCGGCGACGCCAACGGCAAAACCAAATACCGCCTGATCGGCGTCGGCCTCTCCGATTTCAGCGATGCGGCGACGGCCGACAAAGGCGATATGCTCGACACGGCGACGCCAAAGCGCGC
The DNA here is from genome assembly GCA_003242075.1 of Alphaproteobacteria bacterium. Lineage (GTDB taxonomy): Bacteria > Pseudomonadota > Alphaproteobacteria > Caulobacterales > Aquidulcibacteraceae > Vitreimonas. Next base: position 6,154 of record QBMO01000137.1, on the reverse strand, counting down.
AGCGGCGGAAGCGGCAATCGCGAAGGCGCGGGATAAGTTTGGACGCGATGCTGTGCAGACTGGTCGGGCGTTGAAGGCGGATTGGGAGGATGACGAGTGACGGAAGCCCGCAAAGCAACTCTAACCGATTGGGTCTGGGTCGAGGTTATGGTGGTGCAAGCCCTCGTTCGAACTGTTCCGCGGAGCATCGAAGCCATCGGTCTGTCTGAGCGCGGCTCCGAGTGGGTCATAACTTTCTTTCCTCGCGAGGCCCTCCCTGAAGATACCATACAAGATCTCATTGAGGTTGGCGGCGACACAGAGTGTTTCCTCGCTGAATGCGATGTGGACCGCTTTCACGCTACGGATGCGATCCACCGGCCTGTACGAAGCGAAATCGAGCGAGTAGCCACGCACTCGTGGCAGGAGATGCTGACCAAGGTCGATCGGATGTTGTTTGCGCATGCCCCCGACTGAAGGGTATGATGTTCCAACTGGCCGAGCCTAGGAGCACCTTGTGAGCAGAATTGAAACTCGTTTGCAGGAACTTGGGCTGACCTTGCCGACGCCGCCGGCGCCGGTGGCCTCTTATGTGCCGTATGTGATCGTAGGCAATCTTGTCCACGTCTCCGGCCAGGTTTCGGTCGACGCGTCCGGCGGCATCAAGGGCAAGCTGGGCGACGCCATCGAAGTGGAAGAAGGCCAAGCTGCGGCGCGCCTCTGCGCGCTCAATCTGCTGGCGCAAGTGAAAGCCGCGTGCGGCGGCGATCTCGATCGCGTGAAGCGCGTCGTGAAGCTCAACGGCTTCGTCAACGTCACGCCCGAGTTCAGCCCGATCCCGCAAGTGATGAACGGCTGCTCGGACCTGATGGTGCAGGTGCTGGGCGACGCCGGCAAACACGCCCGCTCCGCCGTCGGCATGGCGAACTTGCCGATGGACTTCGCCGTCGAAGTCGATGGCCTGTTCGAAATCGCCTAACCGAGCGCAACGCGTCGCATAATCCCGATCGCCTGCAAGAACGCCTCGTCGTGACTGACGACGAGCAGCGCACCGTCATACGCGCGCAATCCCGCTTCGATTGAATCGATTGAATCGATGTCGAGGTGATTGGTCGGCTCATCCAAGATCAGCAGTTGCGCCGGCGCGGCGCGCCCGAGCACGCACGCCAACCCAGCCCGCAACATCTGCCCGCCGCTTAGCGTCCCAACGATCTGCAACGCCGCGTCGGCGCGAAACATGAACCGCGCCAAAGCCGCGCGGCAGGCATTCTCATCCGCCTCCGGATTGATGCGCAGAAAGTTGTCGCGGATCGATAGCGCCGGATCGAGCAAACTGACACGCTGATCCAACATCGCCGCTTCCACCATCACGCTGACGCGCCCGCGCCATGGCTTGAGCGCGCCAGACAACAGCGCCAGCAACGTCGTCTTGCCCGAGCCATTCGGCCCCACCACAGCCACGCGCTCCGGCCCCGTCATCACCAATTTCAGATCGCGCAGCACCGGCCGCTCTTCGTCATAGCCCGCAGTGACGTCGTCCAGCCGCAGCACCACCTTGCCCGCCGCCAGTCCCGTCGTCGGCAGCGTCACGCTCAGCGGCGCCAGCACCTCGATCCGTGCTCGCGCTTCGGCCGCATCGGCTTCCGCGTCCGCGCGCAAACGCTCGGCCAGGCGCGCGTTTTCGCCGCTCGTATTCTCCGCCGCGTTCTTGCGCGCGCCGAGCAGGATACGCGGCATATCGCCCTTGGCCGCTTTGCGCCGTCCGCCTGCATCGCGCCGCTCTTGCCGTTCGCGCGTCACCTGGGCGCTTCTAGCAACATCCGCCGCGCGACGCTCGGCATCGGCCAAATCATGCCGCGCCGCCGCCAGCTCCAGCGCTTTGCGCTCGCGGTAGTGACTCCAATTGCCGCCATAGCGCGCAGCCCCCAGCGACGTCAGCTCGACGATCGCATCCATCGCCTCAAGCAATTCGCGATCATGGCTCACCACGATGGCGCCGGCGCGCCACTCGCTGAGCAGGCGCGCCACCGCCGCGCGGCCTTCGCGATCGAGATTGTTGGTCGGCTCATCCAGCAACAGAAAATCCGGCTCGGCGAACACCAACGCCGCCAAGCTCGCGCGCGTGCGCTGCCCACCGGAGAGCGCTGCGAGCAGGGTATCGGGCCCCGCCTCCAAGCCGACGCGCGCGAGCGCAGCCGCCATGCGCTGTTCAAGCGTCCAGTCCGCATCCGCCAATTCGTCAGCGCTCGCGGCGCCCGCTTCGGCGCGCCGCAACACGGCAAGCGCGCCGCTCACGCCAAAGAGGTCAGCCACGCAATCGTCGCCCGCCGCCTGCACATCCTGGCGGAGCACGCCGAGCCGCCCGTTCACCGCGACGGTTCCCGCCTGCGGCGCCAGTTCGCCGGTGATCAGTTTCAGCAGCGTCGACTTGCCGACGCCATTGCGCCCGACAAGCCCCGCGCGCTCGGCGCCGAAGCTCAGATCAAGCCCGGCGAAGAGCCCCCGCCCCTCAGGCGTCGCCCATGACAAATTGGAGAGCGTGATGGAAGCAGACACAGGGGCACGCGACACAAACTAGCAGGCGCTCCAGATTGTGTTTGGCGCGCGCGCCGACAATAGCGGCGGCAAACCTGAATCCGCCAGTCCCTCAGGGAAACGGCGTGTCAGTTCCCCAACCAGCGTTCCGCGTTTGACCGCGCCGCGCCGCCCCGTCACAACAGCGCCCAACGACAAGCGGGGGAAGCCATGAGCGACGCCACAGCGCCAGCTGCGTTTCAGGGCTACGGCAGCAAATCCTATCGCGCCTACGTGCTCTTCGTCCTCGTCATCGTTTACACCTTCAACTTCATCGACCGCCTGCTGATCTCGATCGTGCAGGAAGCGATCAAGGAAGATTTCGGCGTTTCGAATTTCATGCTGGGCCTGCTCGGCGGGCCGGTGTTCGCCATTCTCTACACCACGCTCGGCATTCCGATCGCGCGTCTATCCGAACGCGCCAACCGCATCACCATCGTCTCCATCGGCGCCTTCCTGTGGAGCTTGATGACCGCGGCGTGCGGCTTTGCGCAGAACTTCCTTCAACTGGCGCTTTGCCGTCTTGGCGTCGGCATCGGCGAAGCGGCGTGCGTGCCGCCGTCGCAATCGGCCTTCGCGGATTATTTGCCGGCGGAGCGCCGCGCTTCGGCGCTTGCGATCTTCTCGCTCGGCATACCGTTCGGCACCGCCCTAGCCGCTGTCGGCGGCGGCTGGCTGGTCGCCAACTTCGATTGGCGCACGGCGTTCTGGCTGCTCGGCGCGCCGGGCATCGCTGCCGCCATTCTACTTAAGCTCACCGTGCGCGAACCGCCGCGCAGCAGCAAGGTCGAGCCGCCAAGCTTCAGCGAAACGCTGAAATCGCTCTCGACCAAAGCCTCGTTCTGGCACATCGCCTTCGGCGGCGCGCTGATGAGCTTTGTCGGCTACGGTTCGTCGCAGTTCCTGGTTTCGCACATGGTGCGCAATTACGAATTGGCGCCGACGCTGCCGCAAGAAATCGCCAACGCCTCTTATGCGCTGGGCGCCATTGGCGGCATCGCCACCGGCCTCGGCACCTTCCTCGGCGGCTTCCTCTCCGACCGCCTCGCGCCGAAGCACCCGCGCGTCCACACCTGGCTGCCGGCGCTCGGCATGAGCATCGCCATTCCGCTCTACATCATGTCGTTCATCCAGACTGAGTTCGCGTTCGCGTTCGGCTTCTTGATGCTCGCGCCGATTTTCCACTACATGTATCTGGGCCCCATGTACGCGGTGACGATGGGCGTCTCCCAACCGCTGCAGCGCGCCACGGCTGTCGCCATACTGCTGCTGATCGTGAACCTGATCGGCTACGGCCTCGGGCCACCGTTCGTGGGCGCCGCCAACGACTTCTTCGCCAACCAAGTGCTCGCCCAGAATGGCCTCACACTCGCCCAATGCGCCGACGCGGCCAACGCCGCAACCTGCGCCAACGCCCAAGGTCTCGGCCTCAAAACCGCGCTTGGCACGACGATGATCTTCCTCGGCTGGGCCGCGCTGCACTTCCTGCTGGCCGGACGCACAGTCGTGAAAGACCGGGTCGGTTGACGAACGGGATGGGTGGTCGCATCAACCGCCCATGATTCCGCGTTACGCACGCCCCGACATGGTGGCCATTTGGGAGCCAGAGAGCCGTTATGGCATCTGGCTCGAGATCGAGACGCTCGCCATGGAGGCGATGGCGGAGCTCGGCACGATCCCCAAATCCGCCGCCGCCGAGTATCGCGCCAAGGGCAAGTTCGACGTCGCCCGCATCGATGAGATCGAGCGCGAGGTGAAGCACGACGTCATCGCCTTTCTCACCAGCGTCGCCGAACACGTCGGCCCCGAGAGCCGCTTTGCGCACCAGGGCATGACATCGAGCGACGTGCTCGACACCTGTCTCGCCGTCCAACTCACGCGCGCGAGCGACCTACTCATTACCGGCTGCGAACGCGTCATGGCGGCGCTCAAAACACGCGCCATCGAACACAAGATGACGCCGACCATCGGCCGCAGCCACGGCATCCACGCCGAGCCGACCACGTTCGGCCTCAAGCTCGCCGGCCACTACGCCGAGTTCGCGCGCAATCTTGAGCGCTTGAAAGCGGCGCGCAAAGAGATCGCCACCTGCGCCATCTCCGGCGCTGTCGGCACCTTCGCGCAGATCGATCCGCGCGTTGAAGCCTACGTCGCGGAGAAACTCGGCCTCGAAGTCGAGCCCGTCTCCACCCAAGTTATCCCGCGCGATCGGCATGCGGCGTTCTTCGCAACGCTCGGCGTCGTCGCTGCCGGCATCGAGCGCTTGGCGACGGAAGTGCGTCATTTGCAGCGCACCGAAGTTCTGGAAGCCGAAGAATTTTTCGAGCCCGGCCAGAAGGGCTCGTCGGCGATGCCGCACAAGCGCAACCCGGTGCTGACGGAAAATCTCTGCGGCCTCGCCCGCCTGGTGCGCAGCGCCGTGACGCCCGCAATGGAAAACGTCGCGCTCTGGCACGAGCGCGATATTTCGCACTCCAGTGTCGAGCGCGGCATCGGCCCTGACGCCACCATCCATCTCGATTTCGCGCTGCATCGGATGGCGATGGTGATCGAAAAACTTGTCGTCTATCCCGACAACATGGCCCGCAATTTGGCGCTGCTCGGCGGCTTGCACAATTCGCAACGCGTGATGCTGGCGCTGACGCAAGCCGGCGTCTCGCGCGAAGACGCCTACCGATTGGTGCAGCGCAACGCCATGGCCGTCTGGCAAAGCCCGCCGCCCCGCAGCCAATCCGCCCTCATCGACAAACTCCGCGCCGATTCCGACGTCACATCGAAGCTGGACGCCAAAGCGCTCGAAGCCTGCTTCGACGAAGCGCATCACTTTTCGCGCGTGGATGCGATCTTTAAACGGGTTTTCGGCTAACCCTCCCGCGCCGCCTCCAACCGCGCTTCCAGCATAGCCGCCGCCGCTTGCATCTGCACTTGCGCGCGCTCCAGCCGCGCTTGCTGGCGACGCACGCGATCGGCGCCTTCAACGAAGCGCAACCGTTCCATCTCCATCACCACGCGCGCCGCCGCCGTTTGCAGCGCCACCACTTCGGCGCATGCCACCCGCGCGCCGGCGCGCATGCGCCTCATCTCCGGCCAGTGCGCGAACGAAAGCTGCGCCAACGCCGCGCGTGACGCGCCGCGAAAATCTGAGGCTTCGACAAACCCGGCCGCGAACGCGATCAGTACGCTGATATCAACCGCGCCCAACCGGTCCGGCGTCTCCTCCCGCACCGGCACGCTCGGCCACGCGACGCCGCTCGCGTCCATCGCCGCGCCATAGGCGCGCACGGCGCCGCGCAGCAGCGCCCGTCCGCCGGGCGTGCACACATCGGCATCCGCGGCGCCCGCCGCGAAGCGCTCCAGCAGTTCGCTCGCGCGCGTGGCCGGCATCGCAACCGGCGCGGGCCCGCACGCACTCGCAGCCGTCAGCACGGCCAATATCGAAGCTCGCAGCATCTCGTCCCGCCTAAACCCAGGCGGAGCATGCCGCGCTCTCGTGCACGAAAAGTTCAGAAACGCCGTGAACCGGCGTTAGCCAGTTAGCCCGCGGTGCGGAAAGACTCGCGCGCTTCGGCCAAAGCCTCATCCATCTTGGCCCGGATTTGGT
>QBMO01000136.1:5415-7274 GCA_003242075.1 Alphaproteobacteria bacterium | reverse complement strand
CACCGTCACTGACGGCACCGGACGCGCTGCCGACGTCCCCGGCCTCATGGTCGCCGGCAAACCCGGCACCGCCGAACTCTTCCAGGGCGCGGCCGGCTATGACGAAAGCCGCAATTTCTCCTCTTTCGCAGGCGTATTTCCGGCCAATGATCCACGTTATGTGATCGTCGTTGCGCTCGACGACGTGGGCGAGGGCGCGGTCGGCGGCGCCATCGCTGCACCCGCGGTTGCACGCACCTTGCGGCGGATCGCGCCGATGCTCGGTTTGCGTGTGGAGCCTCGCACGCCGGCGCGCTAGGGAGAGGGCATGAAGCTCGGCGACTTGTTCCAAAGCGGCGTTCCGGAGAACGCGCGCGATCTCGACATCGCCGGCCTCACCGCTGATTCACGCCAAGTGAAGCCGGGCTTTCTGTTTGCAGCGCTTGCGGGCGTTGCCGCACACGGGCGCGATTTCGTTGCGCAAGCCAAAGCAAATGGCGCGCTCGCCGTTTTGAGCGCGGGCGATCTGGGCGGCGATCCCGGCGTTGCACACGTTGTCAGCAACGATGCACGCCGCGCCTTCGCGCTGGCGGCTTCCGCTTTTTATCCGGCGCGTCCGCAAACGATCGTCGCTGTCACCGGCACGAACGGCAAAAGCTCCACCGTCGACTTTCTGCGCCAGATATGGGCGCATGCCGGAAAGAACGCCGCGAGCCTCGGCACGCTCGGCGCGATTGCGCCAAGCGGCGTCATCGATCTCGGCCACACCACGCCCGACCCCGCCGCCATTCACGCTACTCTTTCGCGCCTCGCGCACGATGACGTCACGCATCTGGCGATGGAAGCGTCCAGCCACGGCCTCGAACAGCATCGCGTTGACGGTTTGAGTTTCGACGCGGCCGCGTTCACAAACCTCACCCAAGATCACCTCGACTATCACCACGATATGGCGCGCTACCGCGCCGCCAAGATGAAACTGTGGGCGTTGGTGAAAGATGGCGGCGCCGCGATCATCAATGCTGACGCCGCCGAAGGTCAGGCGTTCGAAGAAGGCGCGCAGGCGCGCGGGCTGAAACTGCTGCTCTGCGGCTGGCGCGCGCCGCGTGAGAACGCGCTGAAGATCATCGAAATTTTGCCGCGCCCGAACGCGCAGACGATGAACCTGCTCTGGCAAGGCAAAGAATACAAAGTCGAGCTGCCGCTGATCGGTGAATTCCAAGCCATCAACGCCGTTACCGCCGCAACGCTTGCGCTCGCGCTCGGCGAGACGCCGGAAACCGTGTTTGCCGGCATGGCGACGCTGCAGCCTGTGAAAGGCCGCATGGAGCATGTCGGCCAGAGCAAGAGCGGCGGCCACGTGTTCGTCGACTATGCGCACACGCCCGATGGTCTCGACGTTCTGCTTCGCGCCGCGCGCCCGCATGCGCCGGGGCGCATCATCGCTGTGTTCGGCTGCGGTGGCGATCGCGACACCGACAAGCGTCCGAAAATGGGCGCCATCGCCGCGCGTCACGCCGATGTCGCCATAGTCACCGACGACAATCCGCGCAGCGAAGAACCGAGCGCTATCCGCGCGCAGATTCTGAAAGCGGCGCCGAACGCCATCGAAATCGGCGACCGCGCGCAAGCTATCCGCGAAGCCATCGCCATGATGAAGTCCGGCGACGCCGTGCTCATCGCCGGCAAAGGCCACGAAACCGGACAAATCATCAAAGGCGTCACGCATCCGTTCTCGGATCAAGATGTGGCGCGCGGCGTGTTGGAGAGCTGAACACATGAGCGAACTCTGGTCCGCCGAAGAAGCGCAAGCCGCCACAGGCGGGCGCCTTATCCAAGGCAGCGCTTGGTCGATCACCGGCGTCTCCATCGACACGCGCACC
>QBMO01000136.1:0-5384 GCA_003242075.1 Alphaproteobacteria bacterium | reverse complement strand
GGCGCCCGCCTGTGGCGGCTTATCCAAGGCAGCGCTTGGTCGATCACCGGCGTCTCCATCGACACGCGCACCTGCGAGCCGGGCGATCTTTTCGTTGCGCTGAAAGACGTGCGCGACGGCCACGACTTTCTCGCGCAAGCCTTCGTCTCCGGCGCGGCGGCAGCGCTCATCTCCGATGCGCGCAAGGCCGAGGAGCTAGGGCCTGCACTTTGCGTGCCTGATGTTCTCGAAGGTTTGCGCAAGCTCGGCGAAGCGGCGCGCGATCGTGCGCCAGCCAAGCGCATTGCCGTCACTGGCTCGGTCGGCAAAACCTCAACCAAAGAAGCGCTTGCAGTTTGCCTCTCCTCCAGCGGCGCGACGCATCGCAGTGTCAAGAGCTATAACAATCATTGGGGCGTGCCGCTGACCTTGTCGCGCATGCCGCGCGAGAGCCAGTTCGCCGTGTTCGAGATCGGCATGAACCATCGCGGCGAGATCCTGCCGCTGACGCAACTGGTGAAGCCGCACGCGGCGCTCGTCACCACGATCGCGCCGGCGCACGTCGAAAATCTCGGCTCGCTCGAAGCCGTCGCCGACGAGAAGGGCGACATCTATGCCGGGCTCGAACCAGGCGGCGCCGCACTCGTGCCTGCCGATGCGCCGCATGCTGAGCGCCTGATTGCCGCCGCAGAGCGCAATGGCGCGACGCTGATCCGTTTCGGTCGTGGTCCCGAATGCGAGGCGCGCTTGCTCAAGTTCGACATGGACGAGACCGGTTCCAATGCCGAAGCGGAAATTCTCGGTCGTCTGATCAAGTATCGCGTCGGCGTCGAAGGCGCGCACTGGGCGTTGAACTCGGTTGCGGCGCTCGCCGCCGCCGATGTGGTCGGCGCCAATCTCGAAGCCGCGGCGCATGCGCTCGAACATTTGCGCGCCTTCGATGGCCGCGGCGTCGCCACCCGTATCGAAGCCGCGTTCGGCGATTTCATGCTTGTGGATGACGCCTACAACGCCAATCCCGCTTCGATGGCCGCAGCGTTTTCCACACTCGCGGCGCGCAAGCCTGTGGGCAACGGACGCCGCGTCGTCGTGCTTGGGGATATGTTGGAACGCGGCCCCGAGGAGCGCGCCTATCACGCCGGCCTTGCGCAACCTTTGGAACAAGCCGGCGTCGATCTCGTCTTCGCCGCTGGCCCGCGCATGGCGGCGCTCATGGAGGCGCTTCCCGCTTCGCGTCGTGGCGGGTATGCCGAAAGTGCGGACGCGCTGATTCCGGTCATTGCGCCTGCGCTACGAGCAGGCGACATCGTGCTCGTGAAGGGATCGAACGGCTCGAAGATGAGCCGGGTGGTTGCGGCGCTCAGCGCGCTCGCCGCCACACATGGGGGGACGTGAATGCTTGAGCTCTTGGCGCAGTTCGTAGAGCGCTCGCAATTCTTCAACCTCTTCAACTACATCACCTTCCGCACTGGCGGCGCCATGTTCACCGCGATGATTTTCGCGTTTGCGTTTGGCGCGCCGTTCATCGCGTGGCTGCGCAAGAAGCAGGGCAAAGGCCAGCCGATCCGCGAAGATGGCCCGGCCGGCCATCTGCTGACGAAGAAGGGCACGCCGACCATGGGCGGGCTCATCATTCTCATTCCGCTGACGGTTTCATCGCTGCTCTGGTCGGATCTCGATAACCCGTACGTGTGGGCCGTGTTGGTCGTGACACTCGGCTTCGGCGCCATCGGCTTTGTCGACGACTACGCCAAAGTCACCAAGCAGCATCACGGCGGGCTTTCGGCTAAGCTGCGCTTGTTTTTTGAGTTTTCGATCGCGCTGGTCGCCGCACTCGCCATGCTCGCCGCCGAATGGGTGGCGACGACGCCGGGTCAGACGCACGACGTCATGGGCTTCATCAATGCGTTGATGGCCGGCGATCCGCTCACCGCCGTTGCGCTGCCGTTCGTGAACGGCTGGGGCATGCAATTGCTGATCTTCTACGTGCTGTTCGCGATGATCGTGATCGTCGGCTTCGGCAACGCCGTGAACCTCACGGACGGGCTCGATGGCCTCGCCATCGTGCCGGTGATGATCGCGGCGGGCACGTTCGGCGTCATCTGCTACCTCGTTGGCCGTGTCGATTATTCGGACTATCTCGGCATTCCGCACGTCTCCGGTGTCGCGGAACTGTCGACGGTGCTGGGCGCATTGCTCGGCGCTTCGCTCGGCTTCCTCTGGTACAACGCCCCGCCCGCGCGCGTGTTTATGGGCGATACCGGCTCTTTGGCGCTTGGCGGTCTGCTGGGCGCCGTCGCGGTGGCGGCCAAGCACGAGATCGTGCTCGCCATCGTCGGCGGTCTGTTCGTGCTCGAAACGCTTTCGGTGATGCTGCAAGTGGCTGTGTACAAGCGCACCGGCAAACGTGTGTTCTTGATGGCGCCCATCCACCACCATTTCGAGAAGCTCGGCTGGCAAGAGCCGACAATCGTCATTCGGTTCTGGATTATCGCCATGATTTTCGCGCTCGCGGGCCTCGCAACGCTGAAGTTGCGTTAACGGGGCGAAGCAGCGCAGGAAACTCGCACGTCGGAGAGCAGTGCGTGATCCTGAAGCAAGGCAATAGGCAATGGGCAGTAGGCAGTAGCGGGCTTTTTGCGCCGCAGGCGTACTATTGCCTAATGCCCACTGCCTACTGCCTCATGGCAACGCCATGATCCCGATCACGGAATTCAAGAACCGCGACGTTGCCGTGTTCGGGCTCGCCCGCACTGGCCTCGCCGCCGCGCGCGCGCTCACGGCAGGCGGCGCCCGCGTGCATGCGTGGGACGATAACGACGCAACGCGCGCCGCCGCCGAAGCGGCCGGCGTGCCGGTGTCTGACATCAACAGCCGCGACTGGCGCACGTTTGCAGCTTTGGTGCTCTCGCCCGGCGTGCCGCTGACTTTCCCCGAACCACACCGCGTCGTCACGCTCGCCGACGCTGTCGGCGTGCCGATCATGAGCGACATCGAGCTCTTCGCCCGCGCCGTGAACGCGCTGCCGGCGACGCAGCGTCCGAAGCTCATCGGCATCACTGGCACCAATGGCAAGTCGACGACCTCGGCGCTGATCGCGCACATTCTGAAAGAAGCCGGCAAGGACGTCCGCCTCGGCGGAAATATCGGCAAGGCCATACTCGAACTGGAGCCGTTGCACGCCGGCGCGTACTACGTGATCGAACTCAGCTCGTATCAGCTGGAGCTGACCGCAAGCCTCAGGCTCGACGTCGCCGTGTGGCTGAACCTCACACCCGATCACCTCGATCGCCACGGCGACATGGCTGCTTACGGCGCCGCCAAGAAGCGCATCTTCCTCAATCAAGGCGCGGCCGACTGGGCGGTAATCGGCGTCGATGACGGGCACTCCGCGGCGCTCTGCACAGAGTTGACGCGCGCCGCCGTGCAGCACGTGTCGCCCATCTCATCAGGCCAAGCGCTTGGTCGCGGCGTCTGCGCGCTCGGCGGCAAGCTGATCGATGCGCTGTCGGGGCGCTCCGAAGTGGTTGCCGATCTCACCCAAGCGCCCGCGCTCGCCGGCAAGCATAACGCGCAGAACGCCGCCGCCGCCTACGCCGCGACGCGCGCGCTCGGCGTCGATCATCGCATCATCGCGCAAGCGCTCACCACGTTCGGCGGCCTGCCGCATCGCTTGGAGCGCGCCGGCACCATCGAAGGCGTGCGCTTCGTCAACGACAGCAAAGCCACCAACGCCAACGCCGCCGCACAAGCGCTGGCGGTCTATCCGCGCGTCTATTGGATCGCCGGCGGCGTCGCCAAGGAAGGCGGCATTGACGAGCTGGCGGAATTCTTCCCGCGCATGGCCAAAGCCTATCTCATTGGCCAAAGCGCCGGCGATTTCTCGGACACGTTGCGCGGCAAGGTCGCCACCGTAATGGCCGGCAATCTCGAAGCGGCGGTGAAGCTCGCATTCAACGATGCGCGCGCTTCCGGCGAGCCGCACCCGGTTGTACTCTTGTCGCCCGCTTGCGCGTCGTTTGATCAGTTCCGCTCTTACGAAGAACGCGGCGATAAGTTCAAGGCTAATGTAGCGGCGCTCTCGGAAGCGCCGCCTAAGGCTAATGGAGCCAAGGTGTGAGCGCGGCCATCGCCGAGCGCTTTGGCGCGGCGTACGACAGGCTGCGCACCTACGACCGCCCGCTTCTGTTCATCGCCGCTGCATTGTTCGCGCTCGGCATCCTGTTCTCGATGGCGGCGTCGCCCGCCGCCACCGCGCGCATCCGCATCGAGGAAGCCTTCTACTTCGCCGGCCGCCAAGCCGCTTACGCCGTGCTTGGCGTCATCGTGATGTTCGCCGCCGCGGCGCTTGATCCGCGCCAAGTGCGCCGCACCGCTACAATTCTTGTCGCGATCTTTCTGCCGCTTTGTGCGTTGGCGGCGTGGATCGGCCCCGAGGTGAAGGGCGCGCAGCGTTGGTTCGATTTCGGCATTGCTTCGCTGCAGCCGTCGGAGATTTTGAAGCCAGCGCTGATCGTGCTGTGGGCGTGGATGCTTGGTGAAAGCGTGCGCTCTCCGAAATTTCCCGGCCGTTGGATCGCGATCGGCCTTTACGGCCTCGCCGCGATCGCGCTCTTGATGCAACCCGATATCGGCCAGACCGCGCTGCTCGCTATCTGCCTCGGGCCGATGCTCATTCTCTCCGGGCTCGCCTTGCGCTGGATGCTCGCAGGCGGCGCCTTCGCGGCGCTGAGCGCCTGGGCGATCTATTCATTCTATCCGCACGCACGTGAACGGGTGAACGCGTTCCTCAATCCGGAGGGCGACGCCGCCTATCAAGTGAACCGCGCGCTCGACGCTATCTCCGCTGGCGGCGTGTTCGGGCGCGGACCGGGCGAGGGCGTGATCAAACGGTCGCTGCCGGACGCGCACGCCGACTTCGTGTTCGCCGTCGCGGCGGAAGAATTCGGCTTGCTGGCGTCGCTTGGGCTCATCGCGTTGTTCGGCGCGCTGGCCTTCCGTGGCCTCTCGCGGGCGAGCCGCTTGAACGATCCGTTCGAACAAATCGCCGCAGCTGGTCTCATTACACTTCTCGTCGCGCAGGCGTCGATCCATATCGCGGTGAACTTGAGTTTGCTGCCGGCTAAGGGCATGACCCTGCCGTTCATTTCGTTTGGCGGTTCCTCGATGATCGGCTCTGCGCTGGCTTTGGGGTTCTGTCTGTCTCTTCTCCGCGATCGGCCTGGCGCCTTCTTGTTTGCTGGCCGCGCACGCACATGATGGAACAATGGCCAAGAAAGTCGTTGTCATTGCTGCGGGCGGAACCGGCGGGCACTTGTTCCCGGCCGCCGCGTTCGCCGAGGAAATGTTCCGCCGCAACTGGCGCGTCATCCTGATGACGGACGCGCGCGGCCGCCGTTATGCCG
>QBMO01000135.1:4487-7279 GCA_003242075.1 Alphaproteobacteria bacterium | reverse complement strand
GGGGCGTAGGGGGGACGTTTGGGCATTGGATCGCGGTTCTATAGCGCTTGTTGCGGTGCGGGAATGAAAAACGCCAAACGCGAGCCAGGGCTGAATCAGCGTAGTAGTCGTGGAATGAGTCAACAGTTTCCAGACCAATTTGCGGCGTATCAAGACGCCTGCAATGCCCTAGGGATCGCGGACTACTCGCGCCAGATCATTCATTACACCTCAGTTGACGTACTCGAGTCGGTGCTCAAATCGAACGAAATTTGGTTCGGTCGTCTCTGCGATCTCAATGATACGGAAGAGTGCGACCACTTCTTGAACGGGGTCATCGGCCAGTTGCCGAATCTGCTGACAAAGGCGGAGCTAACGGAAGTGGAAGCGTTGCTTCCGATGCTAGCGCCGCTTGTGAAGTATCAGACATACGTATCGTCGTGGTGCGAGTACTTCGACGCAGAACCAGAGGGGCACCTGAACATGTGGTGCCGGTACGCCGCTAGTCCAACTGGGGTCGGCCTGGTGGTCGATAGCTCACAGTTTCAGCCCAGCGCGATCACTGCAAAGACGTTGGGGTTCCACGTGATGACGGCCAAGGTCGAGTATGTTCGGCAGGAAAAGGCGATTGATCTGGCCAACCAATATTTCCGGAGAATGAGCAATCTCGGCTACATGCAGCGCCTGCTGCAGGAGAAGCTTTTTGTCGCCATTATGCTCGCGGCGAAAGCGCCGTGCGTTAAGCATCAGAGTTTTCTTGAAGAGAAAGAAATGCGCTTCCTGTTCATGCCTGGACTATTCAACGCTCTCGGCCAATCGCACCAAGTCCCCACGCGAACGCACTCAGGAAGAGAGTTCTTCGCATTGGCGCTGAAGAACTATGCGGACTTCGCTCTCGACTTACGCATCGAAAAGATTCTGAAGAAGGTGGTGATAGGACCTGGCAGACACCAGCAAGCCCGCCAAGCGGCGGCTAGGCAACTCCTCGACCGCTATGGGCTGCAGCATGTGGAAACACTGCTGAGCGACATCCCGCTTGCGGCGTAACTAAGCCTTCTTTGCAGCCTTTTTCGCGGGCGCTTTCTTTGCTGTCGCTTTTTTCGCGGGCGGCTTCTTGGCTACTTTCACCGCTTTGTCCGCGCCGTTTCCGGCAGTTTTCGCGGCTTTCTTGGGCGCGGCTTTCTTGCCTTTTCTCTTGCCGCCGCCGGCTTCCAAGCGCGCGGCTAGCAACGAAAGCGCTTCGTCGACTTCGATGTCTTCGGGCTTTTTGTCCTTCGGCACGTTGGCGTTGACTTCGCCGTCGGTGATGTAGGGGCCGTAGCGGCCGTTGAGGACGCGCACGGGTTTGCCGGTGACGGGGCTTTCGCCGAGTTCTTTGATCGGCGCGGGTGCGGCGCGGCCGAAGCGGCCTTTGCCGCCGCCGGCTTTCTTTTCTTCGATGAGTGCTACGGCGCGGTTCATCTGAATGTCGAACACGTCGTCGGCGCCGGGCAGGTTCACATAGAGATTGCCCATTTTGATGTACGGACCGAAGCGGCCGAAATTGGCGACGATCAGTTCGTTTTCGCTCGGATGCATGCCGACTTCGCGCGGCAGCGAGAGCAGTTTGATCGCGTGTTCGAGCGTTACGTCAGTCGGCGCCTGGCCCTTTGGCGCGCTGGCGCGCTTGGGTTTCGCCGGATCGTCGGGGTTCGGCGTTTCGAAGTACGCGCCGAAGCGGCCGTTCTTCAGAACGATCGGGCCATTTGGGCCATCGCCGACAGGCAAGCCATCGGAAGGAATGGCTTGCTCAGCGTCGTCACCGCCGGCGAGCGGGCGCGTGAACTTGCATGGCGGGTCGCCATTATAATTCGAGCAGCCGACGAAGGCGCCGAACTTGCCGAGGCGCAGCGAAAGCTGGCCGACGCCGCAGAGCGGGCAGGTGCGCGGATCGGAGCCGTCTTCCTTCGGCGGGAAGATGTGCGGGCCCATCACTTCGTTAAGCGTGTCGAGCACTTGCGTGATGCGCACGTCGCCAATGTCTGCGATGGCGCCGGAGAAATCTTTCCAGAATTCCCGCATCAGCGCCTTCCATTTGAGATTGCCGGCGGAGACTTCGTCGAGCTTTTCTTCGAGGTCGGCGGTGAAATCGTATTCGACGTACTTGCCGAAGAAGTTTTCCAGGAACGCAATGACGATGCGGCCGCGATCATCGGGGATGAAGCGGTTCTTATCCATGGTGACGTAGTTGCGTTCGCGCAGCTTCTCGAGGATCGCCGCATAGGTCGAAGGCCGGCCGATGCCGAGCTCTTCGAGTTTTTTGACGAGGCTCGCTTCCGAATAGCGCGGCGGCGGTTCGGTGAAGTGCTGATCGGCTTTGACGTCGTGAACGTTGATCGCTTCGCCTTGCTTTAATTGGGGCAGGCGGCGGTTTTCTTCGTCCTCTTCATCGTCGCGGCCTTCCTGATAAAGCTTCAGGAAGCCGTCGAAGAGAATGACTTGGCCGGTGGCGCGCAATTCCACTTTGCCGGTCGGCTCGGTGAAATCGATGCTGGTGCGCTCGATCGATGCGGATTCCATCTGAGACGCGACGGCGCGCTTCCAGACGAGATCGTAGAGCTTGGCCTGGTCGCCATCGAGATGCAGCTGTTGCGGCGTGTTGGTCGGATCGGTAGGCCGGATCGCTTCGTGCGCTTCCTGGGCGTTCTTGATCTTGGAGACGTATTTGCGCGGCTCGGACGGCACGTAATCTTTGCCGAACTGGGCGCCGATGGCGGTGCGGAGTTCGCGCATGGCGCCTTCGTCCATCGAGACGCCGTCGGTCCGCATATAGG
>QBMO01000135.1:717-4477 GCA_003242075.1 Alphaproteobacteria bacterium | reverse complement strand
GCATATAGGTGATGTGGCCGGCTTCGTAGAGGCGCTGCGCCGTCTGCATCGTGCGCGAAGCGTTGAAGCCGAGCTTGCGCGCGGCTTCTTGCTGCAGCGTCGATGTCGTGAACGGCGGCGGCGGGTTGCGCTTCGTCGGCTTGGCTTCGACGGCGCTGACCTTGAAGCCGCCTTTCTTCACCGCGTCGCGCGCCGCGTACGCCATTTGCTCGTTCGGAATGTCGAGGCGCTTCAGCTTCTTGCCTTCGAAGGCGGAGAGGCGCGCCGGAAAAATGTCTCCGCGCGTCGTTGCGAGCTGCGCATCGACCGACCAATATTCTTGCGGTTTGAAGCGCTCGATCTCGACTTCGCGGTCGACGATGATCCTGAGCGCCACCGATTGCACGCGCCCTGCCGAGCGCGAGCCCGGGAGCTTCCGCCACAGCACCGGCGAAAGGCCGAAGCCGACGAGGTAATCGAGCGCGCGGCGCGCCAGGTAAGCGTCGACCAGCTCCATATCGATGTCGCGCGGCGCCGCCATGGCGGCTTGCACCGCAGGCTTGGTGATGGCGTTGAAGGTGACGCGCTTAACGGTCTTCCCCTTCAGCGCCTTTTTCAGGTTCAGCGCTTCGAGCACATGCCAGGAAATCGCCTCGCCCTCGCGATCAGGGTCGGTCGCCAGGATGAGGTGGTCGGCGGTTTTCATCGCGTCGGCGATTGCTTTGACGTGCTTGGAGGACTTGGCGTCGATCTCCCAGTCCATGGCGAAATCTTCGTCCGGCTTCACCGAACCGTCCTTGGGGGGCAGGTCGCGGATATGGCCGTAGGAGGCCAGGACTTTATAGTCCGGACCCAAATACTTGTTTATTGTCTTGGCCTTAGCCGGGGACTCGACGACGACGACGTTCATGTTTTGCGGGATGCTTTCGGTAATTCGGCTGGGCCGAAGCGGCCGGAAACTGGGGGGCGACCCCCGGCGTGTCAACGCGCCGTGGTTGCTTAAAGGCTGCCCTTATGCCCTGAGGGCGCTAATTTTTTCTGTGTTTAGAACTGGTTAAGTACAATCGCATTTGTATTGGCGATCTCAACTTGGGGATGTTAGATGCAATTATAAATTGCATGGCTTTGGCGGGCTTATGGACGAACCAGCGAATGACGACGATCGCGAGGTCACCCGTAGCGAGGTGGCCGAATATCTTCACGACATGTCCGGGCAACTGGCCGAGATGGCGCGGCGGTTCGGTTTGACTGCAGCGGCCGAGGCGCTTTCGCGGGCGCAGCGGGCGGTGGAAGCGGAGTTCTAGTCTTCGCTGAACGCATGGTGTGCGCGCGCGGCGTAGCCGCCGGGCAGCGAGGCGGCGTGGCCTTCCATTTCAAGCTCGGTGAGCGCGGCCGCGACCGCGCCCATCGGCGCTTCGGTGAGCCGGGCCAGATCGTTGACGTGGATCGGCGTCGGCGAGAGTAGCGCGGCGATCTTCTTCGGCAGGCCCGGCGGTGGGGCGCTGTCTTCGCCGCTGTCGAACAATGGGCCAGCCGAGAGCGGGCGCAGCGGCGGCGCTGCTTCGCCGAGGGCTGCGATCACGTCTTCGGCGCTTTCGATCAAGGTCGCGCCCTGTTTGATCAGCGAGTTGGAGCCGCGCGCGCGCGGATCGAGCGGCGAACCGGGAACGGCCATCACGTCGCGGCCCTGATCGGCGGCGGCGCGTGCGGTGATGAGCGAGCCCGAGCGCAAGGCCGCCTCAATGATGACGACGGCGCGCGAGAGGCCGGAGATGATCGAGTTGCGGCGTGGAAAGTCGCGGGCGCGGGCGATCGTGCCGAGCGGCGCTTCGCTGACGACCGCGCCGCGTGCGCAGATGGCGTCGTGCAGTTTCAGATTTTGCGGCGGGTACGGGTGATCGAGGCCGCCCGCGAGCACAGCGATGGTGCCGCCGGCGAGCGCGCCCTTGTGCGCGCTGGCGTCGAGCCCCCTCGCGAGGCCGGAGACGACGACGAAGCCGGCTTCACCGAGATCGGCCGCGAGCCGCTCGGCGAACAAGAGCGCGCCGCCCGAGGCTTCGCGTGAGCCGACGATGGCGATGGCCGGGCGCTGCATCAGCTTTGTATCGCCGCGCACGGCGAGCAGCGGCGGCGGTGCGTCGAGTTGCGCCAGCAGCGTTGGATAATCGGGCTCGCACGCGGCGATCAGGCGCGCGCCGAGCGCTTCGACGCCGTCAATCTCCGCTTCGATGCGTTCAGCAAGCGGCGGCGTGACGTTGGAGAGGCGCGGTAACGCGTCGAGTGCGGCGCTCGGCGTGCGGAAGCGGGCTATGAGGCGGTGGAAGGTGAGCGGGCCAATCCGCGGCGTGCGTGCGAGCCGCGCCCAGGCGATCCGCTCGGGGCGCGAGAGCGTGCGGCTCATGCTTCCGGCGAAGGCTCGGGCGCGACCGGCGCGGGCGTTGGTGTTGGCAGCGCTGGCGCTTCCGCGCTTTCTTTCTTGGCGCCGATCTTCGGCTCCGTGCCGTCGCGCAGGCGCGCGATGTTGGCGGCGTGGCGCCAGAAGATGAGACCTGTAAGCAAAACGGTGAACGCAATCTCGGACCAGCTGAATTGCGCGACCAGCGCGGCGAGGGGCGCTACGGCGGCGGCGGCGAGTGCGGCGAGCGACGAGTAGCGGAAGATGGTGGCGATCGCGAGCCAGGTGATGGCGGCGATGAAGCCGATCGGCCAAATGCCGGCAAACAGCACGCCGAAGAAGGTCGCAACGCCCTTGCCGCCCTTGAAGCCGAGCCACACCGGAAAGCAATGGCCGATGAAAGCCGCCGCGCCCGCGATCAGGCCCATTTGCAATTGCGTCTCTTCGGCCAAGCCGATGAGTGAGGCGATCCAGCGCGCGAGCAGAAGTGCGATGCCGGCTTTGCCGGCGTCGAGCAGCAGTGTCGCAAGCGCCAAATCCTTGCGCCCTGTGCGCAGCACATTGGTTGCGCCGATATTGCCGGAGCCGACTTCGCGGATGTCGCCCAGGCCCGCCGCGCGCACGAGCACGAGGCCGAACGGGATGGAGCCAAGGAGATAGCCGCCCGCCGCGGCGAGAATGAAATACAATGTCAACACCGGGGGCTCTTAGCAGGCGCGTTCGCGTCTGTGGAGAGGCGACTTTCGCGGCGGAGGGCGTAAGTTGGCGCCGGGGAGGATGCGGCGATGCGCATGACGCGGCGGGAATTGGCTTTGGGCGCGGGCGCTGTGGCGATAGCCGGCTGCGCGCGAACGGGAGAACCTTACATGCCGGCGCCGCGTGATCGGCAGTTTCCAGCGAACTTCATCTGGGGCGCGGCAAGCTCGGCGTTTCAGACCGAAGGCTCGCTCGATGCCGATGGACGAGGCCCCAGCATCTGGGACGTGTTTCCGCGCGAACGCATTCATGACGCCACCGATGCAAGCGTGGCGGCGGACTCGTATCGCCGTTACGGCGACGATGTGGCGTTGCTCGCCGATGCTGGGCTGAAAGCGTACCGCTTCTCGATCTCGTGGTCGCGCATCGTGCCGGATGGGGCGGGCGCGGTGAACGAGGCGGGGCTCGATTATTATGCGCGGCTTGTCGATGCGCTGCTGGCGCGCGGCGTTGCGCCCTACGCGACCTTGTTTCACTGGGACTTGCCGCAAGCGCTGCAGGAGCGCGGCGGTTGGACCAATCGCGAAACGGCGGAGCGTTTCGCGGGTTTCGCGGATATCGTGGCGCAGCGGCTGGGCGATCGGTTGAAGCATTTTGTCGTGCTGAACGAAGCGGCGGTGCACGCCGCAC
>QBMO01000135.1:0-707 GCA_003242075.1 Alphaproteobacteria bacterium | reverse complement strand
TGCATGCGCCGGGGCTAAGTGATGCGGGCGTGCTTGGCCCGGTGATCCATCATCAAAACTTGGCGCAAGGCTTGGCGATCGAAGCGCTGCGCGCGGCACAGAGCGATCTCAGTGTCGGCACGACGATGGCGCTGATGCCGTCGCGCGCGGAGGGCGGCGTGCTTTCATGGTTCAATGAGCAGGCCGCGAGCGGGTTCGACGAAGTGTGGAACGGCGCGTTTCTCGATCCGCTGTTTCGCGGGACATATCCGAGCGTGCCGCAAGGCATGGTCGAGAGCGTGCTGCGCGATGGCGATATGGAAACGATCCGTCAGCCGATCGATTTCCTCGGCGTGAACTATTACGCGCCCTCTTACATGCGCTTCAATCTGTTCGCGCCGAGCTTCATCGAGCCTGCGCCTGCACCGGCGGGCACGGAGCGCGATGCGTTCGACCGGCACGTCGATCCGTCAGGCCTTTATGAGACGCTGCTGCGCGTGCGCGATCAGTATGGCAATCCGCCTGTGATCATCACCGAGAACGGCTGCTCCGATCCGTTCAGTGACGGCCCGGCCGCGATCGAGGATCAGTTCCGCATCGACTATCTGCGCCAGCATCTGGAAGCAGTGAAAAGCGCGATGGAAGGCGGCTGCGATATTGGCGGCTACTTCCACTGGACGCTGGTCGATAATTGGGAATGGGCCGAAGGCTATCGCTCCAAGTTCGGC
>QBMO01000134.1:4693-10003 GCA_003242075.1 Alphaproteobacteria bacterium | reverse complement strand
GCGCACGAACTTGAGCAGCGTATTGTCCTCGAGTTTCATCTCGTGAGCGCCGCCGCTGCCAAGCATGCGCCAGCCTGTCCAAATCAGGAAGGCGGCGAAGAAATAGAGCACCCACGTCCACGAATTCACCACCGCCGCGCCGGCGGAGATGAAGATGGCGCGAAACACGATGGCGCCGATAATGCCCCAGAACAGCACGCGGTGCTGATATTCGCGCGGTACGGCGAAGTAAGTGAAGATCAGCGAGATGACGAAGATGTTGTCGAAGGCGAGCGCCGTCTCCAACAGATAGCCGGTGAAATATTGCACCACGGCTTGCTGGTTTAGGTTGTCGGGCGAGAGATAATATTGCGGGTCCGGCTGGTAGATGAACGCCACATAGAGCCCGAACAAAACCGCGAGCGAAGCAAAGCCCGCCCACATCATCGCGCTCTTGGCCGGTGAGATGATGCTGTCGCGCTTATTGATCAAGCCGAGATCGAGCCACAGCAGAAAGCCGATCACGCTTAGAAAGCTGAACCAAAGCCAAAGCGGCTGGCCAGCATATTCACTGAGAAGAAAATCCATTTGAGCGCCGCTCACAAAGTCGCGAGGCCGGCGTCCGTTAGGACGGCCGGTCGAGTTGAATCGATCAGGGTGAAATCGCTAGCGCGTGGGCGCGCGCGTGTTCGGGTCAGGGGGCGGGCCGTAAACCTCTTGCGCCATATCGCTTTGCTCCATCGGGTCAGAGTCAGCGAATTGCGGGCGAAGCGCGTACCGGGCCTGGATCGTGGGCGGCGCCGAAGCGCATCCTCACTCGCAATCCTCCAGTCCGACATCACGGTTCGTACAAACCGTCAGAGGGGCCCGGCCTGACTTTAGTAGAATTAGCTGAGCCGATACGAGTTGCAAGCCCCTTGAGGCTCGGTCAGCCCTCGGGGTCGATGAAATCGACCTGCTTTAGGTGCTGTTCCAGTTTTGCGCCCGGGCAGTCCGTATTTTTGACGTCGCGGTGGAAGAAGACTCGCCGGCCTTCTGGCTGCAGCGTGCCCAACCGCTTGAGTGGCGTGAAGTCGCCGTAGTCCTCGTGGCTTGCGCTGTACTTCAACCAACCAAGAAAGAACGATAGCAGCGGCATGCGACGTGCGACCTCGATGTTCTCGATATCGACATCGTGAAAGTCGCCGGCGAACGACACCGCAACCGCGGCGGTGTTGTGGCCCTTCGTGTGTGCGCCGGCGCGATCCTCACCGCGCCCTTCGCAGATAGTCAGACCGCCGCCTTTTGTGAGGAATGCGACGAAATTGTACGGTACGTCGGCGCCAAGGTCTTCGGCGCGGACAGTTTGTAGCCGCCGCATCATCTTGAAGATGTCGGCGTCGCGATCCCAAATATTTGGCGTGTCGTCAGTATCGACCATGACGGTGTGATGGATGAACACGTGCGTTCGCCTGCTTCGAGCAACCTTGGCGCCGAGCCTCGGATAGTTGCCATTGGCGCCCCATGCGTCGCGCGTAACAACACGCAAGCCAGGCACGATCTCGAATTTTGGCATGACGGCCCCCCACAACTCAGGGTTACGCTACGCCTGAAAGCACTGGAGTCAACGTTTCTGGGCGATAATCCTAACGCACTGCGCGCGCAAACCGGCCCGGCGGTTGACCGACATGGCGGCTGAACGCGGTGCTGAATGTGCTGGCGGATGCGTAACCGACGCGCTCAGCGACTTCGTCGATGGCGAGATCACGCGTGCGCAACAGATCTTTCGCCAGCGCCATGCGCCACGCGAGCAAATAGTCCATGGGGCTCACGCCGACAGCCCGAGTGAAGCGATCGAAAAATGCCGAGCGGGAGAGGGCCGCGATCCCCGCGAGCTGCACGACAGTCCAATCTCGCGCCGGCGCTGCGTGCATGGCGCGGAGCGCAGCCGCAATGCGGGCATCGGAGAGGCCGCGTAGCAGGCCGGCGGTGGCGCCAGTGCCGGCATCGGCATGCGCACGCAACGCTTCGATGAGCAATAGATCGACGAGCCGCGCGAGCACCAAGTCGCGACCTGCTTTGTCCGCGCGCGTTTCGTCGCCGACAAGCGCGGTCAGCGTTGAGAGCCGATGAACGCCGGATACATGAATGAGGCGCGGCAGCAGCGAAACGAGCAGCGCCGCGTCGGGTGAGTCGAAGAGGAAGTAGCCGCCGAGCAAGCGGACGTCGGCGGGCCCGGTTTGGCGGCCATGGCGCACTTCTTCTGTGGGCGTCGGCGTCAGTTTCGGATCGATGTGCTTCGGCGTCGCTTGTGCGAGTCCCGAGATTACGAAACCCGGCGTCGCCGGCAGCAGCACGAAATCGCCAGCGCTGAGCGTGATCGGCGCCGCGCCATCGACGACGAGCCGGCACTGGCCCTCCAAGACGGCGGAAAAGCTCGGATGCCCGAACTCGGCATAGCGCACCGCCCAGGCGCCGGCGCCGCTTATGCCTTTGGCGAAAACGGCGCGTGGCTTGAGCAGGGTGACAACATCGGAAAGGGGGTCGCTCATCTCCGGACGATAGCAAATAAAAAGCGGACTTTGAATTGGAGAAAGTCCTGATGGGCTTGGGCATCGTCTGATCTCCAAACACGAGGAGATTGCGATGAAGACGATACTGATCACTGGCTGTTCCAGCGGCTACGGGCTCGAGACGGCGCGCCATTTCCACGCGCATGGTTGGCGCGTCATCGCCACCATGCGGACGCCGCGCGCCGACCTCGCGCCGCAGGCGGATCGCTTCCGCATCATCGCGCTCGATGTGACGAAACCCGCGAGCATCGCGGCGGCGCTGGCTGAGGCAGGGCCCATCGACGCGTTGGTGAACAATGCCGGCATCGGCTTGATGGGCGCGCTGGAAGCGACGGCGATGACGAAGGCGCGCGAGATTTTCGAGACCAACACGTTCGGCGTCATGGCGATGTCGCAGGCGGCGATCCCGCAAATGAGAGCGCGGCGCGCCGGCGTGATCGTCAACGTCACCTCGAGCGTCGTGCTGGCGCCGATGCCACTCGTCTCGGTGTACGCCGCGAGCAAATGGGCGATCGAGGGATTCACTGAATCGCTCAGCCCTGAACTCGGCGCGTTCGATGTGCGCGTGAAGCTTGTGCAACCGGGGTACGGTCCGTCGACGCGCTTCGCGCAGAACTCCGATGTCGACATGGCAGCCGCTATCCCTGAGGCCTATCAAGCGTTCGCGCAGCCGATTCTCGCGGCGTTCGCTGAGCCCGCCGCGGTGACCACTGCGCATGACGTTGCGGACGGCGTGTGGCGTGCGGTTAATGACACGTCGAGCCAGTTGCGGTTTCCCGCCGGTCCGGATGCGGTGGCGCTGGCGCGTGCGAGGTAATTTAGGTCTTAAGCAGCGGCTGGTGCGGCTCGGGCGTGTGGTGCGAGATGTGCGTCTGATCCCGCGTGTCGAAGTGCTGACCGCAAACTTCGCAGCGTCTAAGATCGGACAGCATCTTGGCGTGATCCGAGAAGGGCGGCAGGCGCGGCAGCTTCGGATCTTTGTTCATGTACGGAACCGTACAGACTTCTCCGGCTTAAGCGAGGTAATACGCGATTAATCGAGGATCGTTGCGGCGGGCCCCCGCGCTGCCGCAACGAACGTGCGTGCCGCGTACTGTCTCCCAACGAAAAGGGCGACGCTGTTTCCAGCGCCGCCCGTCTCGTCTTAGCTAATCAGCGTTAGCTCATTTCTTCACGTCGAAGCGATCGAGCTCCATGACCTTCGTCCACGCGGCGACGAAGTCCTTCACGAACTTCTCTTTGCCGTCGGACGCGCCGTACACTTCGGCCAGCGCGCGCAACTGGCTGTGCGAGCCGAAGATGAGATCGGCGCGAGTGCCGGTCCACTTCACTTGGTCGGTCTTGCGGTCGCGGCCTTCGAACACTTCCTGCGAACCGTTGATGCCTTTCCACTTCACGCCCATGTCGAGCAGATTGACGAAGAAGTCGTTCGACAACGTGCCGGGGCGATTGGTGAGCACGCCCAGCTTATCGTCGCCGACTTGCAACACGCGCAGACCGCCGATCAGCACCGTCATTTCCGGCGCTGTCAGTTCGAGCAATTGCGCGCGGTCGATCAGGTGCTCTTCTGCCGTCATGATTGGCTTGCGCACATAGTTGCGGAAACCGTCGGCCTTCGGGTTGAGAAACTCGAAGGAGGGGATTTCTGTCTCTTCTTGTGTCGCGTCGCCACGGCCCGGCGTGAATGGCACCTTTACGTCATAGCCGCCGGCCTTCGCCGCTTTCTCGACGGCGGCGTTGCCGGCGAGCACGATGAGGTCGGCGATCGAGACTTTCTTCGCGCCGGCGTTGAACTCTTTCTGAATGCCTTCCAGAGCTGAGATCACTTTCGCCAGTTCAGCCGGCTTGTTGACCGGCCAATCCTTTTGCGGCGCCAAGCGGACGCGTGCGCCATTGGCGCCGCCGCGTTTGTCGGAGCTGCGGAAGGTTGAAGCGGAAGCCCAAGCAGCTGACGCGAGTTGCTGCACGGAAAGGCCAGTGGCGAGGATCTTTGCCTTCAGCGCTTCGGCGTCAGCGTTGTCGATCGTGCTCGGCGGGCCGGAGATCGGGTCTTGCCAGATCAGCGTCTCTTTCGGGACGAGCTTGCCCTTGTAGAGAAGCTTCGGGCCCATATCGCGGTGCGTGAGCTTGAACCAAGCGCGCGCGAACGCGTCGGCGAACTCAGCCGGGTTGGCGTGGAAGCGGCGCGAGATTTTCTCGTAGGCCGGGTCCATGCGCAGCGCGAGGTCAGCCGTCGTCATCATCGGCTGGTGCTTCTTGTTCGGATCGAACGCGTCCTCGACATTGCGGCCAGCGTCGCCCTTCGGCTTCCACTGGTGCGCGCCGGCGGGGCTCTTGGTCAGCTCCCACTCGAAGCCGAACAGCGTGTCGAAATAGCCCATGTCCCACTTCGTGGGATGGGGCTTCCAAGCGCCTTCGATGCCGGAGGTGATGGTGTGGCCGGCCATGCCGCTCTCGAAGGTCGAGAGCCAGCCCAAGCCCATGTTTTCAAGCTCGGCGCCTTCCGGCTCCTTGCCGACGTGCGATGCGGGGCCGGCGCCGTGAGCTTTGCCGAAGGTGTGGCCGCCGGCGACGAGGGCGACTGTCTCTTCGTCGTTCATCGCCATGCGCGCGAAGGTTTCGCGAATGTCGCGCGCCGAGGCGACCGGGTCAGGATTGCCGTCCGGGCCTTCCGGGTTGACGTAGATGAGGCCCATCTGCACCGCGCCGAGATCGCCATGCAATTCCCGCTCGCCGGTGTAGCGGCTGTTGGGCGCCTTGCTGTCGGCGAGCCAGGCGT
>QBMO01000134.1:0-4683 GCA_003242075.1 Alphaproteobacteria bacterium | reverse complement strand
GTTTTCCGGCTCCCACGTATCAGCGCGGCCGCCACCGAAACCGAACACCGGGCCGCCCATCGACTCGATCGCGACATTGCCGGTGAGGATGAGCAGATCGGCCCAAGACAGCTTCGCGCCGTACTTTTCCTTGATCGGCCAGAGCAGGCGGCGCGCTTTGTCGAGGTTGCCGTTATCCGGCCACGAGTTCAGCGGCGCGAAGCGCTGCTGACCACGTCCGCCGCCGCCGCGGCCATCGCCCACACGATACGTGCCGGCCGCGTGCCAGCTCATGCGGATGAAAAAGGGGCCATAGTGGCCATAGTCGGCAGGCCACCAATCCTGGCTGTCCGTCATCAGCGCGCGCAGATCGGCGACGACGGCGTCCAGGTCGAGGCTCTCGAATTCCTTGGCGTAATTGAAGCCCTTACCCATCGGGTCGGATTCGGGATTATTTTGGTGCAAAACGCTGACATTGACCTGATTGGGCCACCAATCGCGATTCAGTCTGCCGCGCGAATGCGGCACCGGGCATTTTGAGTCTGTTCCGTCGGCCATAGGGGAGTCCTCCTGAGCGGGGTCGTACCCCCTCGCGCGCGCGCGGGCTAATCGGTTTTGGGGAATGGAGGTATAGAAGGAACCACTATGACGACTGCCTGGGTTCCGGCGTCAGTGCTCAGCGCTCCAATTCGCTGATCAGCCAGGCGCGGGCGGCGCGCCACTGCCGTTTTACGGTGGAGGGCGATGAGCCTTCCACGTCGGCGATCTCCTCGACCGTTAGCCCGGCGAAGAACCGCTGTTCCACCAGGCGCGCGCGTTCGGGATCGATCTCTTCGAGCTTGGTGAGCGCTGCGTCCAAGTCCTCTAGGTCGAGTGCGCCTTCGCCTTCGCCGGGCCATTGCGTCAGCACCGGCGGCGCCTGGCGTTTGGCGGCGCGCAGGCGGCGCAATTCGTCCATCAGGATCTGGCGCATGATCCGCGCTGACAGCGACAGGAAGTGGGTGCGGCTGCGTATGTCGATGCGGTTGAGATCAAAAATCTTGATCGCGGCGGCGTGGGCTAGATCGGTCGGTTGGATCTGGAGTTTTGCGGCGTCGCCATTCAGCACGCCGCGGGCGACGCGGCGGAACTCGTCATAGTGGGCGACGAGCAAATCTTTCTGGCCGGGGCTCTCAACGGTCACGCGATGATTTTGGCGACTCAGCGGCGCGGTTACAATGGCGGGGGACGTGACCGGCGTTATACCCGCGCGGTTTCCCTATATGCGCGAGCCTAGACCGGCGCGCGGCGGCGCACAGGCGCGGCGGACGAAATCCCGCGATTGCGTCAGCGTGACGGTACGGTCGCGCTCGGACATCGCGCCCGAGCGGTTGAGGTCTTCATAAATCGCCAACCCTTCTTCCCAGGCGGCGCAGGCGCGTGCGTAGGCGGCGCCGTTATATGAGTTTCCGCCATGCGTCATCAGCGCCGCCGCCAAGCTGCGCCGCGCGCCCGCCGTGTCACCGGCGCGTCTCGCCAACTCTCGGTGTGCGGCGATGACTTCTTGGCCTACCGCATAGCTTTCACTGAAGCGGTCGAGATCGGCCAGTACTTGTGCATAAACCTCGGTCGCGATCGCCACCATGCGGATGGCGCCGGCATCATTGGGATCGCGTTCGCGCATGCGCCGTGCGACGGCCACGGACTCCTCGATCGAGGCGCGCGCCGCCTCGTTGCGCTCGTTGCTGCGATGCACGACGGCGCGATACCAGAGCGCGATTGCGTAATTGCGCATGTAAGCGGGATTGTTCGGCGCCGCTTCGGTGACCGCGCGCTGCTGCGCAACCGCGCGATCGAGCGTCAGCCGCGCTTCTTCAACCATCTCCAAACGATGATAGGCCTCGCCCATCAGCCTTAGATTGGAACCGCGCGCGCGCATAACATCGACATCACCGCCTAGTGCCTGGGGCAACGCCGCGGCGAACGCCTCGGCTTGCAAGTGCAATGGCAGCGCTTNAGCCGAAGGAATCCGCTTGCGCCTGCAGGGCTGCAATGTACTGGCGCGCGGCGCGCGCATCGGCGGTGCGGTAGGGCTCAAGTATCGCTTGCGCCCGCGCTGCAAGAGTTAATGCGGCGTCGGCATTGTTGTCGGTGTAGAGGGCAGCCCCGGATTGTTCGAGCAATAGCGTCACCATCGCGCGCGCAACGCCTTCATCGCTCGGATGGGCCTCGAACAGCGGCTCTAGAATTTCGCGCGATTGTGCGAGCAGGGCGTTGGCGTCTTCGTAGCGGCCGAGTTCGCTCGCCTGTCCGCCGCCGACCACTTGCGACAGGCGCAAGAAGCCCAAACCCGTTTCTACCCGAACATCGATCGGCGCATCGGGATCGGCAGCGAGCGCTTCGAGATAGGTGAGGCTCGTGCGCGCCAGCATTTCGCGCGCGTTGGTCGTGCCCGCTGTCAGCGACACTTCGTCGAACACCTCGAACAGCATGGAGTTGGCGATGGCGCGGGTTTGCTGGAAGCGCTCTTCGGCCAGATCGCGGGCGCGTTCGGCGCGTGCGTTGGCGATGAGCGTGGCGCCGAGGCCCGTCGCCAGGAGCACGAATGCGGCGAGGCTCGCGGTCAAAGCGCCGCCATGGCGGGCGGCGAATTTGCGCAGACGATAACCGGCTTTGGCGGAATAGGCCTTTACTGGCTGGCGTGCGCGCCAGGCATCGAGATCAGCCCGCAATGCATCGACGCTGGCATAGCGCGCGTGCGGATCGTCGGCGCAAGCGCGGGCGATGATGGCGCGCACTTCGCGTTCGCCAGTCTTTGGCGTCAGCAGTTCGTCGAGGACGCGGCCGAGCGAATAGATGTCCGCCGAGGACGTAACCGGCGCCCCGCCGGTGGCGCGTTCGGGTGCTGCGTAGCCGGGCGTCATTGTCAGCGCTGCTACCGCGCCGTCCTGAGCGCCGTCGCTGGTCGGCCGCGCGATGCCGAAATCGATCAGCTTGGCTACGCCTTCGCCGGTGACGAGCACGTTCGCCGGCGTCAGATCGCGATGCACGACTAGGCGGCTGTGCGCGAACGCTACGGCTTCACAAATATCATTGAAAATACGCAAGCGCTCAGCACGCGTGGCTTTCGTCTGCTCCGCCCACTCCAATAGCGGCGCGCCATCGACATATTCCATGACGATGTAGGGCGAGCCGGTCTCGGTCTCGCCGCCATCATAGAGGCGCGCGATGTTGGGATGGGTGAGCGAGGCGAGCGTTTGCCGCTCGCGTTGAAACCGCGCGACCAGATCGTCTGAAAACAGCCCGGGCTTGATGATCTTGATGGCGACGGTGCGTGAGAAATCACCGGCGTCGCGTTCGGCCAGATAGACCGCACCCATGCCGCCGCGCCCGATCAGGTCGGTGATCCGATAGGCGCCCAATCGCGAGGGCACAGCTTCGGCTTCGATCGCCGCGAAGGCGCCCGCAGTGCGCACTTTCTGGCTGCCGTCGGCGCTCACCAGCGCAGCCGTCCGCTCACGCAAGAGGGGTTGGCCCTCAGTTTTTTGGTCGATCCAGGCCGCGCGCTCGTCTTGCGGCACATCAAGCGCCTGTTCGAACAGCGCCAGCGCCTCGCGTTCCAGCGCGGCGTCAGACATGACGCCGTACCCACGCAAAATCGCTGCACAATCCGCGCATTACGTCCCCCGAGCGGCGGCCAACTAAGCGTCTTGTTTCCAGTCTGGCAATGCGTCGCTGGGTCAGTTTCTAATTTTTCTTAACCAAGATGACCCGTTCGTCTCGGCCTTTGCGCCTTCTTGGACATGCGTTGCCTCGCGGGATCGCGGCGGAGGGCGACGTCCACTTGGAGGGGTAATCATGAAACTGTTTGTTGGGGCGGCTGTCGCTGCCTGTTTGATGGTCGTAACGCAACCGGCCAGCGCGCAAAACTTCGGCTTCGAGCGTGTGTCGATGCAGGTCGGCTATGGCGACTTAGATTTGAACAGCACCGCCGGCTCGGCGGCGATGTATGCGCGCATTGAAGCCGCAGCGCATCAAGTGTGCGGCGGCGACCCGTCGCGCGAGCGCAACTGGCGCGTGCGCCGGGCCATGCGCGATTGCGTCCGGACCGCCACGCACGATGCGGTTGCGGCGTCCGGCAGCCAAAGCCTTAGCGCCTACGCAGAGTCGCCGGGCTATTATCAGCGCCGTATCGAAATCAACCGCGACAACGCCGAAGCGCGCGTCTTCTACGCTGATCTCAATCTCGACTCCGCATACGGCCAGGCAATGCTTGCCCGCCGTCTCGATCGCGCCGCTGACCGGCTCTGCCGCAATGCTGGTGATCGCCAGGAGCGGAACGCCTGTGAGGGCGGCGCGCGTGAACAAGCGCAAACGCAGGTGGCCGCCATCATCTCCGAACGTCAACTCGCGCAAGCGGATGATGGTCAGGTGGTGTTGACTGCTGCGTCGTTGCCCGCGGGTGCCTCCGTCCCTCCGCCGTCGGCGCCCGCGGCTCAGCCGCAGGTGATCGCCGCGACGACGGATTACGGCGTCTGCGCCGCGCGCTCGCATAATGCCGCGTTCGGCGCCTCGTCCGCCGCGCTCGGCGCGACCGCTCGCCGCGAAATCGGCTACGCCCTCGACAGCGCTTCGGTCTGCACGCTTGAGCGCGCGGTGATCGCAGCTGACGCGTCCAGCGCTCTCGCCCAACGCCGCGCCGCGGCGCTGCGTTCGGCCCTGATC
>QBMO01000133.1:5052-7411 GCA_003242075.1 Alphaproteobacteria bacterium | reverse complement strand
TCTCCGTGCAAGGCGCGCAGACGAAGAAGGTCTCGAGCGCGCCGGAGGGCGATGTCGTCGCGATCGGCAAGCTCGATCCGGTGGCGGCCGGCGATGCGCTAGGACAAAGCCGGGCTATCCGCATCGCGCGCAAGAAGCGCTTTCCGGTCTATCAACTCGCCATCGCGACCAAGGATCGCAAGGACGACGTGCGCCTCTCCGGCGCGCTACAAAAATTGGTAGATGAAGATGCCGGCCTCGAGATCGTGCACGATCAGACGACGCACGAAATCCTGCTGCAAGGCCAAGGCGAGCCGCATTTGCGCACGGTGATCGACCGGTTGAAGGCGCGCTTCAATGTCGATGTCGCCACCGCGCCACCGTCGACGCCGTACAAGGAAAGCATTCGCAAGAAAGCGGAGGTGCGTGGGCGCCACAAGAAGCAGACAGGCGGGCACGGCCAGTTCGGCGATTGCGTCATCCAGGTCGAGCCGTTGCCGCGCGGCAAGGGCTTCGAGTTTGTCGATAAGATCACCGGCGGCGCCATTCCGCGGCAATGGATTCCGGCGGTCGAGGCTGGCGTGAAGGACGCGATGAGCAAAGGCGCGATCGGTTTTCCGGTCGTGGATGTTGCCGTCACCTTAATCGATGGGTCGTTCCACTCGGTCGATTCAAGCGAGCACTCGTTCCAACAGGCCGGGCGCATCGGCATGCAAGAGGCGATGGGGCAGTGCGGCTCGGTGCTGCTGGAGCCGATCGAGAAGCTGACCATCTACACGCCAAGCTCGGGCACGCCGAAAATCAATTCGGCGGTGTCGAGTCATAATGGCCAAATCCTCGGCTTCGAACCGCGCGAGGGTTGGCCAGGCTGGGACAAAGTTGATGTCTATCTGCCGCACGCCGAGCGGCAGAACTTCATCATCGAACTGCGCTCGCTGACGCAAGGCTTGGCGACGTTCGAAGCGTCGTTCGATCATATGGTCGAAGTGACGGGTAGGCGGGCGGATGACGTAGCCAAGCGGGTGCAGGGCAGCGCCGCGTGAGCTAGCGCGGCCAGAGCACCATTTGCGTTTGCGTGACGAGGGCCACGGGCTTGCCGTCGGTGGTGCTGATCGTGGTTTGCCAGACGCTGGTGGTGCGGCCGCGATGCACAGGCGTGGTTTCGCCGCGCACGGTGACGCCGGCTTTGGCGCCGCCGAGGAAGTTCGTCTTGCTCTCGATCGTCGTGGTGCCGACCGCGCCTTGCGGCAGCGCCATGAAGCCGCCAATGGCGCCGAGGGCGTCCGCGAACGCCATGATCGCGCCGCCGTGCAGAATGCCGCCCGCAGTGCAGAGATCGTCGCGCACCAGAAGTTCGCCGACGATTTTCTCGGCGCTCGCCTCAATGACGTTGACGCCCATCAGCCTTGCGAAGGGCATGGTGTCGGCGGGATTGGTCATGGATGCAGCTCCGGTTTCAGCGCGGTGAGGCGCCGTTCGTCCCATGCGGCCCACAGGCATGCGGCGACGATCAGCGTCGCGCCAGCATAGATTTCCACGCGCGGGACTTCTTGGAAAATGAGAAATCCGATCAAAGTCGCCCAGATCAGTTCGGTATAGTGGATCGGCGCCAACTGCTGCGCCTCGGCCCGGGCGTAGGCGCGCGCCATTAAATACATGAACACCGCCGCCAGCGCGCCGAGCAGCAAGAAGTATGGCCATGTCTCCATCGCAGGCGGCGTCGCGAATGCGATGGTGGGGATGAGCAGGATGAGGCCTGGAAACAGGCTGGTCATCAGCCCGACAATCGGCGCGCCATCCTTCTGTGCGCGCTCGCGCAGCAGCACCATGGCGATGGAAAAGAACGCCGCCGACACCAGGACGGCGATGACGCCCAGATCATGCTGCGGCGATTCCGCTTCGCTCGGCGCGCCCTGCATGGCGACGATGACGCCGGCAAAACCAATAGCGGCGCAGATCACGCTGGTCAGGCGGATGCGCTCTTTGAGGATGAGCGCCGCCACGAATGGCGCCAGCAGCGGGTAGATGAAGGAGAGCGTCACCGCTTCCGCCAGCGGCAGAACCGAGAGCGCCCAGAAGAAGGTGACAGCGCAGGTGGCGATGACAAAGCCGCGCAGCCCATGCGCGCGCCACATCTCGGCGCTGATGGCGGGGCGCCCGGCGCGCCAATAGATCGCGAAGGAAAAGATCGCGCCGAACAAGTAGCGGCCGAACGCGACCAGCAGCACGTGATTGGTCTCAGTCAGGAATTTGATCGTGGCGTCCATCGACGCGCCGGCGACGATCGCCAGTGTCAAAACCAGCGCTGGTGGCCATCCAAACACGAAAACTCCCCGCGCGCCTTTTGGCCCGCGGGGAGTTCAACGGCAATAACCGTTCG
>QBMO01000133.1:0-5042 GCA_003242075.1 Alphaproteobacteria bacterium | reverse complement strand
CGTGGCCGGCGGAACGCCGCCCGTCGTCGCGTCGCCCGGAACGGCGGCGGCGCCGTCAGCGGCTTCGTCGGCCGCTTCGCCGGCTTCTTCCATCGGGCCTTGGCCCGGGTCGACCGTGCCGGTGGTTGCTTCTTCGTATGCGGAATCGGCGGCTTCGCCGGCTTCTTCATTCGGGCCTTGGCCACAAGCGGCGACGCTCAACAGCGCGGCAGCGGCGGCAATCGCTAGAACTGATCTCATTTTCTCTCTCCTGCAGTGAACTTGTTTAGGTGCGCGGGTTGCCGTCTGTTGCGTCTTCCACGGCTTCGCCGGTGTCTTCGCCAGCTTCTTCGATCGCATCGCCAGCATCGTCGGCGGCGCGTTCGAGATCGTTGCCTGCGTCCTCAAGTGCTTGTTCTGCGCTCGAGTCGTCCTCAATGGTCGTCTCTTGCGTGCACGCACCCAGCGTCAGAAAGCTCATCGCAGCAGCGGCGGCCAAAACAGATTTCAACATTCAATTCTCTCCTAAGCCCGGCGATCTTTTGGATCGCCGCCGGAAGGGTGAACGCGCGCTTTAGGACACGGTTCCAAAAAAGCGGCGCGGGCGAGCGAACCCACCCGGCGCCGCCGCCCCGACCGGCCCCGCGAGGGAGCGATCGGCGGCGTTGAAAACACTGGACGGCAGCGCTGGTTCCCCACGTCGCGGTGGCAGCCGGGCGGGGGCGGGCTATAAGGCCGGAAAAGAGGAAACGATGGCGCTCACCGAAGACCAGGACATGATCGTCGATACCGCTCGCGCATTCGCGATGGAGCGGCTCAGACCCAATGCGGCGCGCTGGGAAGAGGAAGGCCTCGACCGGGGCGTGCTGGAAGAACTGGCGCAGTTGGGCTTTGCCGGCATCTATGTGAAAGAGGAGCACGGCGGCTCCGGGCTGACGCGCCTCGATGCGGCGCTCATCTTCGAAGAGCTGTCGCGCGGCTGCGTGGCGACGGCGGCGTTTCTGTCGATCCACAATATGTGCGCCTGGATGATCGATAGCTTCGGCGCCGAAGAGCAGCGCGCGCAATGGCTGCCGCAGCTGACGCAGATGCAAAAGATCGCGTCCTATTGTTTGACCGAGCCTGGCTCGGGCTCCGACGCGGGCGCGCTGCGCACGACAGCGAAGGCCGACGGCAATTCGCAGTACGTGATCAACGGCTCGAAAGCGTTCATCTCCGGCGCCGGCTTCTCCGATCTTTATGTTCTGATGTGCCGCACCGGCGAAGATGGGCCGAAGGGCGTATCGACGCTGCTGGTTGAGAGCGGCGCCGCTGGGCTCTCGTTCGGCAAGGCCGAAGACAAGATGGGCTGGCGCGCCCAGCCTACGGCGATCGTGAATTTCGAAGACTGCCGCGTGCCGGTTGAAAATCGCGTCGGCCCGGAAGGCGAGGGCTTCAAGTATGCGATGAAAGGGCTCGATGGCGGGCGCTTGAACATCGCCGCGTGCGCACTCGGCGGCGCGCAAGATGCGTTCGATCGCGCGCTGCAGTACGTGCAGGAGCGCAAGCAGTTCGGCAAACGCATCGCCGATTTCCAGAATACGCAGTTCACCTTGGCCGATATGGCGACCGATCTCGCCGCCTCGCGCGCGCTGCTGCATCAAGCGGCGTCCAAGCTCGACGCCAAAGCGCCGGACGCCACCAAGTTCTGCGCCATGGCCAAGCGTTTCGTCACCGACACCGCGTTCAAGGTGGCCGATCAGGCGCTGCAGCTGCATGGCGGCTACGGCTATCTGGCGGATTACGAAGTCGAGCGCATCGTGCGCGATCTGCGTGTGCACCGCATTTTGGAAGGCACCAATGAGATCATGCGGGTCATCATCTCGCGGGAGCTATTAAAGGCGTGACCGTCAATTTCCGCAGCGTGCGCGCGATTTTGTGGCGCGACTGGGATCCGATCGGCTGCGGCGTGCCGGAAGACGAATACGACGATTACGTGCCGCCGGTCGTGGCGATGTTGACTCAAGGCAAGACGCGCGCCGACGTTGCCGATTATCTGCGCGTGACAGCGGCGGAGACGATTGCCTGCCCGGTTAGCGAAGAAAAGCTGGCGCTGGTGCTCGATAAATTGTTCGCATTGAAGGGGACTAACGCATGATCATTCGCGCAATGGGGCTTGGCTTTTTGCTTTGGCTCGCCGTCGCCGCCGCGTTCCGCTTTGGCGGGCAGTATTTCTTTTTGCCGGACGGGCGGATGATGGCGTTTTTGTCCGCGCCGGTGATCGGCGTGTTAGCGGCGCTGGTGCTGCTGCGGGTTTTGAAAGAAGCGCGCGGCGATGAAGGTGAGGCCTCGATCGGCGTCGCTCTGCCGTCGCTCTTTCTCAACGGCTTCATGACGCACGAGTTTGCAACGACGTTGCCAAACATCGATCCCACGCTCGACGCCACGTTCGGCGCTTGGTCGCTTTTGTTCGCGGCGTCGATCCTTTTTGTCGGCCTCTCCATGACCAAGCTCGCGCCGCAGGACGAGCGTATATGAGGCGGCGCGACGTTCTGGTCGGCGCGGCGGGCTTAGCGGGATGTGCGAGCATGGGTGAAAGCAGTGCTACGCGCCCGATCGTGATCGCCCATCGCGGCGCCAGCGCCTATCGGCCCGAGCACACGCTTGCGGCCTATCGGCTGGCCATTCAGCAAGGCGCTGATTTCATCGAGCCCGATCTGGTAATGACGCGCGACGGCGTGCTCGTCTGCCGCCACGAGAACGAAATTTCTGGCACAACGGATGTCGCGACGCGCGCCGAGTTCGCCGATCGCCGCACGCAAAAAACGGTGGACGGTGAAACTGCGACGGGTTGGTGGGTCGAAGATTTCACGCTGGCGGAGCTGAAAACCCTGCGCGCCAAGGAACGGCTGCCGCAGCTGCGCCCGGCCAACATGTCATATGACGGCCAGGAGGAAGTGCCGACGTTCGAGGAAGCGCTGGCGCTGGCGCGTGAAGCCGGTGTCGGCATCTATCCGGAACTGAAGCATCCGACCTTCCTGCGCGAGCAGGGGCTTGATGCACCGGCGGCGCTGGTTGGCGTCGTGCAAGCGGCAGGCGGGCAGGCCGTCGCCGATCGCATGTTCGTGCAATGCTTCGAGACCGGCGCGATCGAAACGCTAGCGCGCATGTCCTCGGTCCGCTGGCAGTGCGTGCAATTGCTCTCGGCTTCCGGCGGGCCGTGGGACCGGCGCGGCACGACCTACGCCGAGATGCTGAGCGATGACGGCATGCGCGCGATGCGTGATCGCGGCGTGATCGGGCTTGGCGTTGAGAAAGTCCTGGTGATCCCGCGCGATGCGTCGGGGCGTTCACTGCCCGCGACGGACTTGGTGTCACGCGCGCACGCAGCGGGCTTCGTCGTGCATCCGTGGACGATGCGGCCGGAGAATTACTTTTTGCCCGCCGAACTTCGCCGCGGCGATGCGAGCGCGCCGGACTACATGCGTCAGCACGGCGACTTCGCGGCCGAGCTACGGGCGTTTTATGCGGCCGGCGTCGATGGCGTGTTCAGCGATGCGCCGGACGCGGCTGTGGCGGCTCGGGTTTAGGATCGCGGGCCTTCAGGCCCGCATGCGCGTCTGAAGACGCGCGGTCCGCTAAGCCACGCGGCGCAGCATGTTGCGGTTGAGGATGGGGCGCTGGGCTTCGAGGATGTCCTTCTCGACGCGTTCGCGCGCGGCGGGGTCTTTCACCACCAGGAGATGGATTTCCTTGGCGCCGAGATTTTCGGCTGCGGCCCACATTTCGTGACGCGCGAGTGAGCGGGAGAAGTCTTCGGTTTTCGCGAGGAAGAGCGCGATCGGGCCGCCCCAATCGTGCGTTGGCTGATCGTGCGGTTTCACGAACATGTAGACACCGCCGAGTGGGTCCCAGGCGCGCGCCGCGCGGGCGATCTCGAACTCGTACCAACGGCCGCTCGCGCCCTGCCAATTAAAGGTGTTCATGCACGCCCCATCTTATGCCGACAGGTCGAATCTAGCGTGAGTCGGCGGCTAGCGAAGGCGCCGCGCCGTCTAAGGCGCCGGATCGATGCTTACCGATTGGACATCCGCCGCGTCGAAGAAGGCGGGCCAGAAAACCTCAAGTGCTGCAGCCTGTTGCGCGGCGTGATCGGGGCGATCAACGGGAACGATGCGCAAATCCACCCGCGCGAGGTCAGGCGCGCCGCTGGGCGCACGCTCCCGCCACGCCGCATAGTTCGCCCCCGAAACATAAAGTGAAAAGCCCTGCGGGTCGTGTTCGAGCAGGTCCGAGACCAGGATCAGCCGCCGCCGCCGCGCGATCTCCGGCCCGAACTCCGGATCGGCGGCGACGGCGCGAACGCCGGCGACGATCGGCGATGCGCGCGCTGGGCCGCTCGAGCCCGCGCTGCGCAACGCGCTTTCCAGTGCGGCGGCAAAATCCTCGTCCCAACGTTGCTGCGTGAGGCGCGCGTTTTCGAAAAATGGATTGGTTTGCTCGGGCGGGCGCGGCAGGCATTTCGAAAACAGGATCGAAGGCTCCTGCGGCCGGCGCACATTGATGCGCATGATGGTGAGCCGATCATATTGGCTAAGCCGCGCACGCTCCTGCGCCAGCACGGCGCGCAGCTTACGGCGATGGCGCGCCTCCAGCCGATCGGTGGCGTCGACGAGAATGATCGTATGTGCGCCGAGGCCTTCATCTGTGCGGCAGAGCGTTTCCGCATCGGTCGGCGGCGCGCGCAACAAGAACGATGCGCCGGCCAAGCCGCCCAGCACCAACACGGCGGCAGCGATCAGCACGATGCCGAGCACGTTGCGTGCGCCGGCGCCGCGGCCGCGCCTCATGCGGCGTGCCCTTGGTCGAGTTTCGTCGTGGTTTGATCAAGCTCGGCGAGCAGCCCTTCGAGCGCCGCTGACGATTGCACCAAAGCTTCCGCCAAACGCGCGCGCGCTTCATCCACCATCGCGGCGGCGCCGCCGAGCGCATCGAGCGTGGGCCCCGCGGCGGGCGGGGGTGAGCCGAAATAGCCTGGCGCGGGTGTCGTTCGCGCGGCGGTGTTTTCCTGGCGGTAGAGATGG
>QBMO01000132.1 GCA_003242075.1 Alphaproteobacteria bacterium | reverse complement strand
CGATTAAGCCGCGCTAGCCGGAATGACGAAGCTGTCTATCACGCGCTTTTCGCCGGCTTTGTCGAAGTCCACCGTGAGTTTGTTGCCGTCGACTAGGCGCACGAGGCCGTAGCCGAATTTTTGGTGGAAGATGCGGTCGCCGCGGCGATAGGCGGCGTCGGCTTCGCCGGAGCGCGCGATGAGGCGCGCTTCGCCTTCGAGCAAAGGCGGCTTCGATGAAAACGCGCCGCGCTCCTGCGCGCGCCGCCAGCCGGGCGATTGGTAGGCGCTGTTGAAGCCCGCGCCGGGGGCATAGGCATCGAGCCGCGACGCCGCTTCGCGCACGCCGCCCGCTTGCATGGTGTAGCCCGTCTCGCTCACCGCATCGACGCTGGCCGGCGGCAGCTCATCGATGAAGCGCGACGGCAGCACGGTTTGCCAGCGCCCGTAAATCTGCCGGTTCGCGGCGAACGAAATGCGCGCACTTTCGCGGGCGCGCGTGATGCCGACATAAGCTAGCCGGCGCTCTTCTTCTAACCCCTTCTCGCCGTTCTCATCGATCGAGCGCTGCGATGGGAAGACTTGCTCTTCCCAGCCCGGCAGAAACACCAGCGGAAATTCCAAGCCTTTTGCGGCATGCAACGTCGAAAGCTGCACGTTTTCCGCTTCGCTTTCGGCTTCGATATCGAGCACCAAAGCGACGTGTTCGAGATAGGCTTCCAACGTGTCGTACTGGCCCATCGACTGGACCAATTCCTTCAAGTTTTCGAGCCGCGTCTGTGCTTGCGGCGACTTATCGTTGCGCAGCATTTCGGTGTAGCCGCTCTCATCGAGAATGGTCTCGGCGAGTTCGACATGGCTGATCTCGCGCGCGCGCAGCTGCCAGCGATCGAGATCGGTGAGGAAGCTGCGTAGCGCCGTGCGCGCTTTCAGCGGCAGCTCATCCGTCAGCACCAGTTCGCGCGACGCGGCGACGAGCGAGCGAAAGCGCGTCGCCCCGCCTGGGGCTTCGGCTTGTTCGGTTACGACTTCGCCGGTGTCTGCGTCGAACAGAGGGCCATTATCGGTGATGAAGCGCACAGGCGGCTTGCCGGCGTGCGCGTGCAGCTTTTGCACCGTGCTTTCGCCGATGCCGCGCTTGGGCTGATTGACGATGCGCTCGAAGGCGAGGTCGTCGTCCTCGGAGCGGATCAAACGCAGATAGGCGTGCGCATCGCGCACTTCGGCGCGTTCGAAGAAGCGCGGGCCGCCGATGACTTTGTAGGGGATGCGCAACATCAGGAAGCGTTCTTCGAACGCCCGCATCTGCCACGCCGCCCGCACCAGAACCGCGCACTCTGCGTAGGAGCGGTTGCCCTGCACCCATGCTTCGATGTCGTCGGCGATCAGCCGTGCTTCGGCTTCGCCGTCCCAAATGCCGCGCACTTTGACGCGATGGCCTTCTTCGTCGTCGGTGAAGAGCGTTTTGCCGAGACGGCCGCGATTGTTGGCGATCAGGTGCGAGGCGGCGGCGAGAATATGCCCGGTCGAGCGATAGTTCCGCTCCAGCCGCACCACGACAGCGCCGGGAAAGTCGTGCTCGAAGCGCAGGATGTTATCGACCTCGGCGCCGCGCCAGCCATAGATTGACTGATCGTCGTCGCCGACCACGCACAAATTCTTCGACGCCTGCGCCAGCAGACGCAGCCACAGATATTGGGCGACGTTGGTGTCCTGATATTCGTCCACCATCAGGTGGGTGATCTTGCGGTGATAGCTCTCCAGCACGTCGGGATGGCGCTGGAACACATCGATCATGTGCATCAGCAAATCGCCGAAGTCGCAGGCGTTCAGAATCTTCAGCCGCGCCTGATAGTGCGCATAAAGCTTCACACCAGCGCCATCGCCAAACGCGAAGCCTTCATTCTTCGGCACTTTGTCGGGCGTCAGCGCGCGATTCTTCCAGCCATCGATCACGCCCGCGAGTTGCCGCCCCGGCCAGCGTTTTTCATCGATGCCTTCGGCTTCGATGATCTGCTTCAGCAAGCGCACCTGATCGTCGGTATCGAGGATGGTGAAATTGCTTTTGAGGCCGACGAGTTCGGCGTGCGTGCGCAGCAGGCGCGCGCTGATCGAGTGGAAGGTGCCGAGAAACGGCAATCCGCCGCCGCCGGGGCCGAGCAGCTTTTCCACGCGCTCGCGCATTTCGCGCGCGGCTTTGTTGGTGAAGGTGACGCCCAGCACGCCCCACGGTTTCGCTTTGCCGGTCGAGAGCAAATGCGCCAGCCGCGTCGTCAGCACGCGCGTCTTGCCGGTGCCTGCGCCGGCAAGCACTAACACCGGCCCATCGAGCGCCTCGACCGCCGCGCGCTGCTCAGGGTTGAGCGACGCCAGATAAGGCGGCGCAGCCATCGCGCGCTGCGAAATGGGGAGGGGTTCTAAGTTGTCGCTCACTCGACTCGTCCGTAGCACGGCTTTCTAGCACGAACCGCCGCTAACCACAGCTTGCGAGCGCTTTGGGAACGGAGAACAGCGGCCAGGTGTTAACGCGGGTGATGAGGCTCTCCAAAGTGCTCGCCCGCTGCGCAGCCGCGATGATTTCCGTGGCGCTGATCGCGTGCGCCGATCCTGTTGAGCCTGAGCCAGATCCCGAAGCCGCCGCGCAAATCGGTCCGTCTGAGCCGTTGACCCCAACGTTGCCGGCGCCGAGCTCTACAGCGCCGCGCTATGTCGGTCTGTGGGCCACGGCGCAAAGCGGATGCGAGTCGCCGGCTTGGCGCTTCAGTGAAAACGCCATCGTCA
This sequence comes from Alphaproteobacteria bacterium, assembly GCA_003242075.1. GTDB lineage: Bacteria > Pseudomonadota > Alphaproteobacteria > Caulobacterales > Aquidulcibacteraceae > Vitreimonas. Next base: position 4,783 of record QBMO01000132.1, on the reverse strand, counting down.
CGCAGGGCGAAGTGTCGTGCGACTTCAGTAACGTGCAGATGACGGCCACCGGCTACGCCGTCGCCGCCACTTGTCGTTCCGAAGGCAATACGACTTCGCACGACATGCAATTCTCTTTCGCGGAGTCGGCGCGCGCGATGATGGTGTCAGGCGGACCGTGGCAACCATCGACCAGCCTCGTCTATTGCGGGCCGCTTCCACAAGAGTAACGGGAACTTCATGTCCTGCCGTCTGTTGTCACAGCATGGCTGACGACAAGGAAACCCGTGCAGGCCTTTTATCCGGGCTTTTCGCTGTGATCATGGTGGTTGCGCTCTCCGTCATGGCGCTGACGGCGCTCCAGCCGGCGCAGCCTTCCGAGATTGCCGATGAACGTGGCGGCGCCTCCGGCGTTTCGCACGTCTCCTTCTAGGTAAATCGATACCGTCAGCGCTCGCACTCGTGCGCGCGCATTGCTAGCCTCCGCTAAGAATCGCGGGGAAATTGCGCATGGCCGACGTTTTCATTTCATACGCGCGCGAAGATCAGGCGCCGGCTGAGCGCATTGCGCGGGGCTTGGAAGCGTTGGGGCTCGATGTCTTCTGGGACAACGAAATCCCGCCCGGTCAGACTTGGGCCGATTACATCGAAGGCAAGCTCTCCGCCTGCAAAGCCGTGATCGTATTGTGGAGCGCGTACTCGACGCGCTCGCAATGGGTGCGTGAAGAAGCGCGCATGGGCCGCGACAAAGCCAAGCTCATCCCGGTGATGATCGACGGTTCGCCGGCGCCGTTCGGATTTGGCGAAGTGCAAGCGGCCAATCTCGCAAGCTGGACCGGCGATCCCAACAGCGCCGATTGGAAACGCTTCAGCCAAGCCGTGTTCACCGCCGTGAATGGCGCTGGCGCCGTGGCGCCGCAACCCGCTGCTGCGCCAGTGTACACGCCGCCGCCTGTCGCCGCGCCGGCCTACACGCCGCCGCGCCCGCAGCCGCAGGCTGGCGGCGATGTCGAAACGCTTTCCCCGCTCGGCTACATCCAGAAATGTTTTCGTCTCTTCGTTGACGGCAAGGGCCGCGCGCGGCGGGCGGAATATTGGTGGTGGGTCGCGTTCAATATTGCCGTGCAAGTCGTCGCCTATGTGCTGGATGGCGCGACCAGCGGCTTCAATTCCTACACCAGCATGCCGAACACACAGTTCGTCTCCGGCGCGGCCAGCCTCGCGCTATTGGCGCCGAGCTTGAGCGTCTTGAGCCGCCGCTTTCACGACGTGGGCTTGAGCGGCTGGCTGGTCGCGGCCGTATTTGGCGCCTATTTCGTCGGCGGCATGATGAGCGCGGCCGCCATACCTGTGGGCGGCATCCTCATGATCGCGACAGGCCTGGCGGTTCTGGTCATCGCGGTGCTGCCGTCGAAGCCTGGTCCTAACCAATACGGCCCCAATCCCAAGGGATTGTGATTCCTAGGTTTGAACCTTCCCCGCCAAGGCTGCTAGGACAGCGGCTCAGGAGGGGACATGGCCGACGTATTTTTGTCTTACGCGCGCGAGGATAGCGCGCGCGCCGAGCAGGTCGCGCAGGGGCTGAAGGCTGCCGGCGTCGAAGTGTTCTGGGACAACGAAATCCCGCCTGGTCAAACCTGGGCCGATTACATCGAGCAAAAGCTCACACAGTGCAAAGCGCTGATCGTGTTGTGGAGCGAGCACTCGACCAAGTCCCAATGGGTGCGTGAGGAAGCGCGTATGGGCCGCGATAAGGGCGTGCTCATCCCGGTGATGATCGATGCCAGCCAGCCGCCGTTCGGGTTCGGCGAAGTGCAGTCCGCCAATCTCGCTTCATGGAATGGCGAGGCCGATCATCCGAATTGGCGCCGCTTCGTCGATGCGGTCGCGCAATTCACCAAAGCTGAACCGCGCCCGGCGCCACAAGCGGCGTTCTCCGCGCCGCCGCGCGCAGCACCACCGCCGCCGGCCGCTGCCGCGCCAGAGAAGAAAAAGGGGCTGCCGGTTTGGGTCTGGGTCGCCGGCGCTGTGGTGGCGACTGTCGTCGTGCTCGGTATTATCGGCTCGATGGTCCCGAGCGATCCGCAGCAGAGCGCGCAAGTGCAGCCAGCGGCCAGCGCCGCGGTGACGCCCCCCGCGACTGGCGGTGAAGATCCGCAAGCGATCATCCTGCAGCAATTGCAGCAGGCGCAAGCCGTGGCCGCGCAGCAGGGTTTTCAACTGGTGGGCCAGCCGTTCAGCGGCAGCCTCGCGCAAGGCCAGAGCTGGAACGTCCCGGCGCAACTCGCTGTTGGCTACGAGTATCGCGTGCTCGGCGTCTGCGACCGCGACTGCAACGATTTGGATTTGGTGTTGTTCGATAGCGCTGGGCGGCAAGTCTCGCAGGACACCAGCACCAACAATCAACCCGTCGTCGCCGTACAGCCCGCCTACAACGACAACTTCACCATCCAAGTGCAGATGTACAATTGCTCGATCGCGCCGTGTTATTACGCGCTGGCGCTCTATGGGCGAGCGGCTCAGTAGGGGTTAGGTTTTGGGTGTTGGGGATTGGGGGCTGGCAAGCTTAGCCACGCCAATCCCGAACACCGAAAACCCAATCCCGAATTATACCCGGTTTTCCAGCACGAACACGCGCACCGCGGACGCGAGCGATGCATCCGGCGCGGCTTTGCCGCGGCCATCATCGATCGATGCGATCAGCACTGGCAGCGTCTGTGATCGCGCGCGCGCTATGCGCTCCAGCGCCGACCAGAATTCCTGCTCCAGCGCCAGCGAGGTGCGGTGACCGGCGATACGCATGGATCGCTTCAGAAGTGCGCCCTTAGTCGTCATTGCGCTTGTGTCCGTCGAGCTTGCGCGCGGCGGCCTCCTGTTCGGCTTTTGTCAGCTTCTTCTCGGTTTTTGTGCGCCCATGCGCGATGCGATTGGCTTCGGCTTTCGCCTCCGCCTCGCTGCGCGCCCGCGCTTTGCGCCCGCGCTTTGCGCGCGCGCTTCAGGTTCACGATGTCGCTCATTCGGGAGATGTATGCCGGTACCGGCGAGAGGCCAAGACTGGCGCGTCGAATTGTCGTTCAAATGCATGGCTTTCGCTCAATGCACAGACGGTAGTTCCGTTCCGTGAGCGCTGCGCTTTGCGGGCGCTGTTGCGGCGAAACGAGGGAACCGGTTGCGGGCGCGGTTCCTGTGACTTCAGCCCGGCCCGATCATCTTTTCTGGGCGCACGATGGCGTCGAAATCGGCGCCGTCGATGCCGTCTTTGATGGCTTCTTCGCGCAGAGTGGTGCCGTTCTTGTGGGCGGTTTTGGCGATTTTGGCGGCGCGGTCGTAGCCGTACTTGGGGGCGAGCGCCGTCACCAGCATGAGTGAGTTGTTCAAGCCGCGCTCGATATTGTCGCGGCGCGGCTCGATGCCGACGACGCAATTGTCGGTGAAACTCACGCTCGCATCGGCCATCAGGCGCACGCTTTGCAGAAAGTTGTAGGCCATCACCGGGTTGAACACGTTGAGTTCAAAATGCCCGCTGGCGCCGGCGAAGGTGATGGCGGCGTGATTGCCGAACACTTGGCAGCAGACCTGCGTCAGTGCCTCGCACTGCGTCGGGTTCACCTTGCCTGGCATGATCGACGAGCCCGGCTCGTTCTCCGGCAACGCCAGTTCGCCCAAGCCGGAGCGGGGGCCGGAGCCCAGGAAACGGATGTCGTTGGCGATCTTGAAGAGTGAGGCCGCCACGGTGTTGATGGCGCCGTGCGAAAACACCATCGCGTCATGCGCCGCCAGCGCTTCGAACTTGTTCGGCGCGCTGGTGAACTTCATCTGCGTGATCGCGGCGATCTTTTCGGCAACGCGTTCCGCAAATCCGACCGGCGCGTTTAGCCCGGTGCCGACAGCCGTGCCGCCCTGCGCCAACTGCATCAGCATCGGCATGGTCTGCTCGATGCGCGCGATGCCGTTTTCGACTTGCGTCGCGTAGCCCGAGAATTCCTGGCCGAGCGTCACCGGCGTCGCGTCCTGCGTGTGCGTGCGGCCGATCTTGATGATGTCCTTCCAGGCTTGCGCCTTGTCGTTCAGCGCATTGCGCAGTTTTTGCAGCGCCGGGATCAGCCGATGCTCGATCTCTTCGGCGCAGGCGATGTGCATGGCGGTCGGGAAGGTGTCGTTCGAGCTCTGGCTCATATTGACGTGATCGTTCGGATGCACCGGCTTCTTCGAGCCCATCTCGCCGCCCAGCATCTCGATGGCGCGGTTCGAGATCACTTCGTTGGCGTTCATGTTCGATTGCGTGCCCGAGCCGGTCTGCCAGACGGCCAGCGGGAAATGCGCGTTGAGCTTGCCTTCGATGACCTCCTGCGCAGCCTTCACGATTGTGCCGCCAATTTCCGGATTGAGCCCGGCAAGCTCCATATTGGCTTCCGCCGACGCACGTTTGACGATGCCCAGCGCGCGCACGATCGGCGCCGGCATTTTCTCTTCGCCAATCTTGAAGTTCTGCAACGAACGCTGCGCCTGCGCGCCCCAATACTTGTCCGCCTCCACCGGAATCGGGCCGAAAGTGTCGGTTTCAGTGCGGGTCTTCATGGCGGCGCCTCGGGTGTGTAACTTTGGGAGAATCTGACGCGTTGTCCCAGAAGGGGATATGGGCATGAGTCACCCCGATCAAGCAGCCTTTGGGGGCTTTGGGGGGAGCGATTGGCGCATGCATCTGCGCGACATGCGGACGCTGAGCGGGCTTCGGAACGGAGCGCCGCCCGAGGACGATATTCGGCGCATGCCGGACCGCGTCCTGCGCGCCGCCGTGCAAAAC
>QBMO01000131.1:885-7636 GCA_003242075.1 Alphaproteobacteria bacterium | reverse complement strand
CCCTCCCCCCTTGCGGGGGAGGGTTGGGAGGGGGGTAACGGCGGCGCTTCTTCCGGCGCGAACGCCGCCGTTACCCCCACCCCCAACCCCGCCCCACAAGGGGGCGGGGGTCGCGTCGTCGATGGCGGCGTCGATTTTTCCAAGGAACGCGACGAGCCGAGCGAATCCAGATTCGGCGCATGGCCCGATCTAGTTTTGATCGATGGCGGAGAGGGCCAGCTCAATGCAGCGCTCGAAGCGCTCGACGAACTCGGCTTGAAAAACCGCATCACCATCGCCGGCATCGCCAAGGGCGTTGATCGCGATGCGGGACGCGAACGCTTCTTCATGCCCGGCAAGCCAGCCTTCCGCCTCGATGAGAAGAGCCCGGTGCTCTATTATCTGCAGCGCATGCGCGACGAAGCGCATCGCTTCGCCATCGGCGCCCATCGCGGCAAGCGCAGCGCCAATATCGCCAAGAACCCGCTCGACGAAATCGGCGGCATCGGCCCTGCCCGCAAACGCGCGCTCCTGGATCGCTTCGGCTCAGCCCGCGGCGTCTCGCGCGCGGCTTTGGCGGAGTTGGAAACAGTGGACGGCGTCAACACAGAACTGGCAAAGCGCATCTATGGTTTTTTCCGCGATGCAAAGTGATAGCCCCCTCCCTTTCAAGTGGAGGGGACGATGAGCAACATCCCGACACTCCTCACCGTCTTCCGCATCGCCATGGGCCCGGTGCTTGCGGCGCTCATTCTGTGGGCGGCGGCTGAGACTTACGCCGATCGCGTGCTCGCGGGTTTAATCTATGGGCTGTGCGTCATTCTGTTCGCGCTCGCGGCCGCTACCGATTGGCTTGACGGCTATCTGGCGCGAAAACTCAACGCGGTGACGCCGCTCGGCGCGGCGCTCGATCACGCCGCAGATAAAGTGCTGATCACCTGCACGCTCGTCGCGCTCGCTTACGCGGCGTTGCCTATGTGGCTGGTCGCTGCTGCTGTGCTGATCCTGGGACGTGACGTTGCAGTCGCCGGCTTGCGCGAAGGCATTGCGGCGCAAGGCAAGACGCTGCCGGTGAGCCAGCTCGGCAAATGGAAAGCGGCGGCGGAGATGGCGGGCGTCGGCGCGTTCCTGGCGTTTCAGGCGTGCGCCATCTTGTTTGCGCCGCAAGCGGCCATCGATGGTCTGGATTGGGCCGCGCGGATTTTGCTCTGGGCGGCGGCGGCGTTGGCGCTGATCAGCGGCGCGCAATATGTGGGCGCACTGCTCAAGCGGGCTTAGTCAGGCCGGCCAAACTCAATGAAGTTGAGCAGGAAGATCGCGGCGATGAAAACGCCGATGGCGATGAGCGCGGCCATGGGAAACCTCGAAAGCTGAATCTGTTGGCGCCTGCCTACCGGACGCCCCGGCCACTGCCAATGCGGCCTTGACGCGCGCTTTCATTCAACCTATTGGTTGAATATGGAAGCTGTAGCGCTCGACCACACCATGCTGGCCCTGGCCGATCCGACCCGGCGGGCGATTTTACAGCGCCTCGGCTCGGGCGAGGCGCGTGTGACCGAGCTGGCCGCGCCCTTCGCCATGTCGCTCAACGCCGTCTCCAAGCACATCCGGGTGCTGGAGCGGGCCGAGCTCGTGCAGCGCCGCCGCGCCGGGCGCGAACACATCCTGTCGCTCAATCCCAAGCCCCTCGATGAGGCGGCCGCCTGGATCGATGAGCAACGCCGCTTCTGGACCGCCAATCTCGACGCGCTCGAACGCGCCCTCGCCGACTACGAAGACTAGGAGCTCGCCCCATGCAACTCGGCCGCGTGATCGCGCCTGACACCTTCGTTCTGGAACGCCGCCTGAAGGCGCCGATCGAGCGGGTCTGGTCCTACTTTGTCGACGGCGAGAAGCGCGCCCGTTGGTTCACCGGCGGCGATACGCTTTCAGCCAACGGCCAAACGTTCAGCATTCTCTTTGCGCATCACAACATCACCGATGAAAAACCGCCCGAGCGCTGGAAGCAGATGGAGACCGGCGAGTTTGCGATGGCCGGCCGCGTGCTTGCGTTCGATCCGCCGCGCCTGCTCGCGATCACTTGGGGCGACGGCGACGAGCACGTTTCTGAAGTGCGCTTCGAGCTGATGGCGGCCGGCGAAGAAACGCTGCTGACGCTCACGCATTCGAAGGTCGATACGCTCGGCAACGTTAAAGATTTCGCCGGTGGCTGGACAGCGCACGTGGAGACGCTCGCAGCACTCCTCGATGGCCGCTCCACAAACATATTCTGGGCGAGCGTTGTCGCCGCCCACGAAGCTTACGAACACATGAGCTAGAGACACAACAATGATTCAACACACCGAGCTGATTTCTGGCGACAGCGTGCGTATCGAGCGCGTTCTGGCCGCGCCGCGCGAGCGGATCTGGGAACACCTCGTCGATCCGGCCAAGCGCTCGCGTTGGTTCTGCGCCGGCGATGAATTGCGCGATGTCGGCCAACGCTTCGCCTTTGGCTTCAACCACACGCGCATCACGCCCGAGCAACGCCCCGGCTCACCGCCGCGCGATCCGAGCGAACCGGATTTTGTCTCACACGGCGAAGTGCTGGCGTTCGAGCCGCCGCGCTTGCTGAAGTTCAATTGGGAGCAAAAACCAGGCAAACCGTCGGAAGTCATGTTCGAATTGACGCCACAAGGCGACGGCACTTTGGTGGTGATCACTCACACCAAGCTGCCGACGCGCGAGGATGTCGTGAACATTGGCGGCGGTTGGAACGCGCACCTCGACATCCTGGCCGACGAACTGGCGGCGCGCACGCACGGTCCGTTCTGGACCAACTTCGCCGCCTATGCGGAGGTGATGGAAGCGCGTGTGCCAAAGTGACTGAAACGCCGGCCATTCGCGTCGAACGCCGCTTTGCCGCGCCAGCGGAGCGCGTGTTCGACGCGTGGCTCGATCCGGTTTGGATCGGGCGTTTCATGTTCGGGCCGCATTTGCGTGACGAACAGATTGTCAGCCTCAAGAACGATCCGCGCATCGGCGGGCAGTTTCACTACAAAGTCACGCGCGCTGGCGCCGAGATCGATCACACCGGCGCCTACCGCGAGATCGATCGCCCGCGCCGGCTCGTCTTCACCTGGGGCGTCAACGAGGAACAAGGCGATCAGAGCGTCGTGACGATCATCATCGCGCCTGACGGCGATGGCTGCGTGCTCACGCTGACGCACGCTTTGCATCCGGATTGGGCGGAATACGCGGAGCGCACGCAAGCAGGCTGGACGAAAATCGTTGGCGATCTGGCCTCGGCGCTCAATCAAGCGAACTGATTACTCGCTAAGTCACTACGTTACTGTAGGTTTTTCGGGTTCCGTGTTGTGCAACCTTCGCGCGCGCCGTACGAGCATGCATGCGTGAAGCCACATCTCACGGCGAACGGCGCAGTGTCGCGCGCGCTCCCGGAAGCGAGGCGTGGAGAACCGTACGCCGCGACGCGTGGCGCATCGAAGCGTTCGAAGCGCAGATCGCGTACGAAGCCGCGCAGCGCCGCTCCGCCATCAAGCTCAAAAGCGCGGTGATCTGGGGCGTTGCACTTGGGCTGGGCGTGACGCTGTTTCAGCTCTGGTCGTCGGCAACAGTCGGCTGATCACGCGGGTTGCACGATGGACAGCAAGTTCAAATCCGGATCGTGAAACCAGGCGACCTTCGTGCCGTCCGGCGCTGACCAAATCCCGCGTTCATCCTGCACGAAGAAACCGAAGCGCGCGAACACGACGCCTTTGGCGGTGAGCCCATCGACAGTCTTGGCGATGTCGTCCGTCTGGAAAGCCAGCACCGCATACTGCGCCGGCGCGATCGCCGGCACGCGCGAGATGCGCACGGTCGCGTTCTTGCCTTCGAACACCAGCGCAAAGCCGTCATCGGTGACGAACTTCAGCTCCAACACGTCGCCGTAAAAAATCTTCGCGGCGTCTGGCTTCATGGTGCCGAGCAGCGGCGTGATCGATGCGGATGCAAGCATGTGGGCCTCCTGAGCGAGAAGCCCTACCCCAAAACAAAACCGCCGGCCATTGGGCCGGCGGTTCGTTGTTCTTAAGCGCCTTGCGGCTGGGCGCCGCCCCAGCCGGGACGCGGCGCGGGTTCTTCGTCGTCGTCCGTGACCGGCAGAGCCGGTGTCGGCGCGGATGGCGTGATCGGCGGCTCTTCCGGGCGCACCAGTTTTTCGCCACGCAACAGCGCCATGACTTCGTCGCCTGAGAGCGTTTCGTATTCGATCAACGCTTCCGACAACATCATCAGATCGGCCTTGTGCTCGGTCAGCACTTTGCGTGCGAGCTCCTGGCCTTCAGTGACGATGCGGCGGACTTCCTGATCGACCAGCTTGGCGGTTTCGCCCGACATGTTCTGGCGTTGCGTGACCGAGTGACCGAGGAACACTTCCTGTTCGTTCGCCGCGTAACGCAGCGGGCCGAGCACTTCGCTCATGCCCCACTCCGTCACCATGCGGCGGGCGATGTCTGTCGCTTGCATGATGTCGTTGGAGGCGCCGGTGTTGAGGTGCTCTTCGCCATAGACGATCTGCTCGGCCAAGCGGCCGCCGAACGCCATGGCGATCTTGGCTTCGCACCACTCCTTCGAATAGCTCAGCTTATCGGCTTCCGGCAGCGACCAGGTCACGCCCAGCGCGCGGCCGCGCGGGATGATCGTGACCTTGTGCAGCGGGTCGTTGCCTTTGACGAAAACGTTGACCAGCGCGTGGCCGCTTTCGTGGACGGCGGTGGCGCGCTTTTCTTCTTCCGTCATCGCCATCGAGCGGCGCTCGGCGCCCATCATGACGCGGTCTTTCGCATCTTCGAATTCGCGCGAGGTGACGACACGCTTGCCGCGGCGGGCCGCGAGCAAAGCTGCTTCGTTGACGAGGTTGGCGAGATCGGCGCCGGAGAAGCCCGGCGTGCCGCGCGCGATCGTCTTCAGATCGACGCCCTGCGCCACCGGCACGTTGCGAGTGTGGACGCGGAGGATCTTTTCGCGGCCGGAGATATCCGGGTTCGGCACCACGACCTGACGGTCGAAGCGGCCCGGACGCAGCAGCGCCGGATCGAGCACGTCTGGGCGGTTGGTGGCCGCGATCAGGATGATGCCTTCGTTGGATTCGAAGCCGTCCATCTCGACGAGCAATTGGTTGAGCGTTTGTTCGCGCTCATCATTGCCGCCGCCGAGGCCGGCGCCGCGATGGCGGCCGACGGCGTCGATTTCGTCGATGAAGATGATGCAGGGCGCGTTCTTCTTGGCCTGCTCGAACATATCGCGCACCCGGCTCGCGCCGACGCCGACGAACATTTCGACGAAGTCCGAACCCGAGATCGAGAAGAACGGCACGTTGGCTTCGCCGGCGATGGCGCGGGCGAGCAGAGTCTTACCAGTACCAGGCGGGCCGACGAGCAGCGCGCCCTTCGGGATCTTGCCGCCGAGGCGCTGAAACTTGCCGGGGTCGCGCAGGAATTCGACGATCTCGGCGAGTTCGTCTTTCGCTTCATCGATGCCGGCGACGTCTTCGAAGGTGATGCGGCCCTTGGCTTCGGTGAGCAGCTTTGCTTTCGAGCGGCCAAAGCCCATGGCGCCGCGTCCGCCGCCTTGCATCTGGCGCATGAAGAAGAACCACGCGCCGATCAGCAGCAACATCGGCAAGATGCCGAGCATGATGTCGCCCATGGTCGGGCCGCGCTGCGGGCGATCGGTTTTGACTTCGATGCCGGCGGCGTCGAGACGTTCGACCACGCCCGACATCGTGCCTTGCGGCAGATAGGTGACGTAGCGCTTCTGATCGCTGCCGGTTGAGATGAGTTGATCTGGGAACGTGGTGACGCCGGTGATGCTGCGCGCTTCGACGCGATCCATCAGCTGCGAGTATGAGAGTTCCTCAGTGCCGCGCGTTGGCGTGTTGCCGCCATTGAGCGCGGCGACCAAAACCACAACAACCAGGGCGACGACGCCCCAGATAAGCAATGTCCGGATAGGCATGAACCGACCTTCTGCGCGCGCGCTGGCAAGCTAACCAGCGCGGAAAGACTTCATTCAGCAAGATAGGGACAGCGCACCGCCCTGAACACCCCTTACTCTGCCATGGTGCAGGTCAAGGCCGAGTGAACGCGACAGAGGAAATTCACTAGCGTTTCCGGCCGTTAATCACATTCCAGCAAGTGCGACAGGCGTTCCTGCAAGAGCCAGCGCGGCGACGCGGCGGCGAGTTCGGCGCGGTCTTCGCCCCGCGCGAGGCGCGGACTGCCGGCTTCGAACACCACCGACCAGCCCGGACGCGCCATGGTCAGCGCGACGCGGCCGTCCCAAATCGTCTCCTGGTTTGGCGCGAGCGGCAGCGGCGGGATGGGCTTTGCGCCATCGGCCCTGCCCCGGAGCGCGCCCTTGTCGCGGCTCATGACGATAGTTCCGCCACGCGCCGTGAGCGCGACGCCGCCGAGGGTTACGCCCTTAAACGGGCGCCGCTGCCCGCGCATGAACGTGTCGAGGATGCGCACTTTCGCCGGGTGCGGGCCGATCTCGGCGCCACTCGCGGCGGTGATCAAGAGCCAGAGAGCGCGCTCACTGACGATATCCAGACGATCCCAAGCTGCCAGCGTCAGCATGATCGTATCAGCCTCAAAGCGCGCGCCGCGTTGGATCAACGCCGCGGCTTGCGCATCGAGTTCGGCCAGATGCGGCGCAAGCCTCTCGGCGATCGCGGCCAGCCGCCTCGGATCGAGCCCGCTCGCTTCCTCACGCGCCAGCTTTTGGC
>QBMO01000131.1:0-875 GCA_003242075.1 Alphaproteobacteria bacterium | reverse complement strand
ACGCGCGCAGAGGCTCGCGCCGTGTTTGCAGCAGCGGACGCGCCAGGAACAGACCACGCCCTTCGGGCCAGACCGGCGGGCGCGTCATCGCGCGCATGCCGCCGAGTGCGCGCCATGTGGGGTTGCGCGCTGCGCGCATCAGCACCGTCTCGGCCTGGTCGTCACGCGTGTGGCCTGTGACGATGACGCGGGCGCCGCGATCATGCGCCATGGCGCAGAGCGCGCGGTAGCGCTTGAGCCGCGCCGCGTGCTGACTGCGATTGGCGCCGTCGTCCCAGCTGAGCGTCGTGATTGCGCCTTGCACGCCGAGCGCTTCCGCCATCGCTAGTGCGTGCGCCGCATCGTTTTCCGAACCAGGCCGAAGCGCGTGATCGATCACGCCTGCGCGCAAGCGGGCCGGGCCGAAATGGTCGGCCATCAGGTGCAAGAGTGCTGTAGAATCCCCGCCGCCAGAGAGAGCGATAAGGATTGGGCCGTCGCCGGCCGCCGCCGCGATGCGTTCGAGTGTTTGGGAGTCGAGCATCACACGATCCCTCCCTTGAAAAGGGAGGGTGTCAGATTGTGCGCAGCACAAACTGACGGGTGGGATGAGAGCGCAAATGTTTGCGCACGACGGCGCTTCCGCCCCAACCGTCGCAAAGCAAGCTTTGCGACACCCTCCCCTGGCGGGGAGGGATCACCGTTCACATCAAGCGGCGCATTGGGCGGCGCGAGATTCGCGGGTGGCGAGATCGCGCACAGCGCGGGTGGCGTTGGGATAGCGGCGCACGAGCGATGCGAACGCGCTGCAGCCTTGCTGACGCTGTCCCATGCCGACGAGCGCCATGCCGAGGCGCACTTGCGCTTCCGCCGCGCGCGCGGCTTGGCCGTGGCGT
>QBMO01000130.1 GCA_003242075.1 Alphaproteobacteria bacterium | reverse complement strand
CGCTCGGGCAGATGGCCGTGGCGCACCACGCGCTGACGACCGTCCTCGGTCTTGAGAGCGGCATATTGTTCAAGAAAATCTGCTGCTTCCGCTTCGACAGCTTTGGCCAGAAGCGCCCGCGCCCCAGTGCGCAGAACCTCGCTCAGCAAATCGGTAAAGGTCCCTGGCTGGGACAGCGCAATCACATTAGTCTTCGACACGGCGTATCTTCCTTCGATGGAAAGTGGAGGCTCGACACCGCCACGATACGCCGCTTCACCCCTTCACGCCGTCACCAACTTTCGCGCTTAGCTCCGCCGATCTGCTCAACGCCTCCGCCACAGAAGGCTATCAGACCATCTCCAACGAGATCCGCCTAATCGGCGAAAGCGGCCGCCTGCAATGGTTGGTCGGCGGCTTCTATGCCCAAGAAGAGGTCGACGCCTTCACACGGCTTGAGTTCGGCGTGGATACGGGTCGCTATCTCTGCGGCCTGTTCACTGCCAACACGGTGGCGTCCTGCTTCAACGCCACGGGTTTCCAGCCAGCATCAATCACGACGAGCTTTATCGGCGACAACAATTTCAACCCCAACCTAGTGATCGCCGGCGAGGGTTCTGAAGGCATATTCGATGTCTCGTCGCGCAGCTGGTCGGTATTCGCGCAAGGCACATGGGCGTTGACCGATCGGTTCAGCGCCACGCTCGGCCTGCGCTACATCGACGACCATAAGGAAGGCACTGGCGACAACACCGTCGACAACACTGTCGCGCTTACCGACAATAATTCGCTGCCGCCGTTCCTGGGCTTGGTGAATGATTTCACGGCGGAGGTGGACGACACCGCGCTCACCGGCACGTTCAACGTCCAGTACGAATTCACGCCGGACCTCATGGTCTATGCGTCGTACTCGCGCGGCTACAAAGCCGGCGGCATCAATCTCGACCGGACGTCCGCTACCGTCGTCACGCCACTCACTGGCGCGCAGCCAGTCGCCGATCCGACATTCGATCCCGAATTCTCGGATAATTACGAGGTCGGTATGAAGTCGCAGTGGTTCAACAACAGTCTCGGTCTCAACCTGACGGCGTTCAACACCGAGTTTGAGGATTTGCAAATCCTCTCGTTCACGGGGCTGGCATTTATCGTCGAGACCATGCCGAGCGCGCGTACGCGCGGTGTCGAACTTGAAAGCTATTGGGAGCCGGTCGAGGATCTCGTGTTCACTGCTGGCGTCACCTACGCCGATACGGAATACGGCTCCGGCTCGCTGCTGACGCAAAGCTTGCCGAACCCGCCAATCAATCTGACTGGTCTGCACTTCACCAATGCGCCGGTGTGGTCGGGTTCGTTGGGCATGGCCTATTCTTGGGACCTCACGTCGAACCTCGAAGGCTATTTCAACATCAACGGCTTCTACGGCAGCGACCGCAGCACAAGCTCAGCGCAGGGGCCGGATAAGGAGCAAGAGGCCTACGAGTTGATCAACTTCCGCATGGGCCTCGCCCACGCCGCCGGTTGGGATCTCGCGCTCTGGTGCCGCAATTGCGGCGACACCGAATACTATCAGGTGTTGTTCAACTCCGTGTACCAGAACAGCGCCACTAGCCCCAACGTCGACGGCTATATCGGCGATCGCCGCGAAATCGGGCTGACGCTCTCCGTCGACTTCTAGGCGACCGCTCTCCCAGGGCGATTCTTGAGCCGCGGCCATCATTGCCGCGGCTCTTTTCTTTTGCCTGCGCCCGCGCGCGCTCTATGTAGAGCGCGAGAGGGATCATATGCAGAGCAAGCGAGAAATTGGCCGCAGCGGCATCAAGATCACGCCGCTGATGCTGGGCGGCAATGTGTTCGGCTGGACGGCCGACGAGGCGTCGTCGTTCGCCATTCTGGACGCGTTCGTCGATCATGCCGGCGACGCTATCGACACGGCCGATGTCTACTCCGCCTGGGCGCCCGGCCATGAGGGCGGCGAGAGCGAGCGTGTGATTGGCGCGTGGCTGAAGCAAAGCGGCAAGCGCAACCGGGTGATGATCGGCACGAAAGTCGGCATGTGGCCGAAGCGGCTTGGCATCAAGCGCGAGAACATTGTCGCTGCCTGCGAGGATTCGCTGGTGCGGCTCGGCATCGAGACGATCGATCTCTACTGGCTGCACCGCGACGACGAGGCGACTGCGCCGGAGGAATATCTCGCAGCGCTCGATGACTTGGTGAAGGCGGGCAAGGTGCGTGCGATTGGCGCCTCGAACTTCAAGCCGGGCCGGTTCGCCGAAGGCTTGGCGGAAAGCAAGAAGAGCGGCAAGGCGCGCTTCGATGCGCAGCAGCCGGAATACAATCTCTTGAGTCGCGAGATCGAGGCGGAGCTGATGCCGCTATGCGCGCGCGAGGGCGTGTCGCTTTTGCCGTACTACGGGCTCGCGAACGGCTACCTCACCGGCAAGTATCGGAGCGCCGACGACAAAAGCAAAAGCATACGCGGCGGGCGCATGGATAAGTACATGGAAGGCAAGGGCCCCGCCGTGCTGGCCGCGCTCGACGCTATCAGCGCGCGACATAAAGCAACGCCGGCTCAAGTCGCGTTGGCGTGGATCATGACCAAGCCCGCCATCGCCGCGCCGATTGCCAGCGCCACGCGTGTCGATCAGATCGAGGAGCTGATGGGCGCGCTGAGCGTGGCGCTGAGTGCCGACGATGTGGCCGAGTTGGATCGCGTTAGCGCCTAACGTGGTCAATCGCCGTTAGCGATGCTTGCTAATTGGTTCGCAACAGGTTCCCCACAAATTTACAGGTGGGTTTGCGGACGGGTTGGCACTTGCGGACACAATATCTCAAAGCCGGAGCACGGAAGGCGCGTCTGCGCGTGCGCGCACGCCGTCATGCGTCGGAAATTGCGGCGAACGATGAAGCGTTGGATGTGATGCCGGCGCCGGCAGAGCTTGAACAAGCGCCGCCCGAAACGCCGCATACGCGCAGGCTCACGCTCAACGAGATCGCGCCCGACGTGGCAAACGATCGGTTAGCGGCGGCTGAAGAGGACGAGGCGCCGCCATTCGATCCGCCGGACGAGGATGACATTCTAGGCCTCACCGAAGAATTCGAGGACGAGTTCATCGAAGCAGACGCGCCGTTCGATGCGCCCGATGATGTCGAGGAGAGTTTCGGCGTCGCCCCCGTCGCGCCGCCGCGCGATCTGCCGGTGATCGAGCTGATCACGCCGATTGAAACGCCTGCGCTGAAGCCTCCGCCACGCAGTCAGGCGAGGGCGGAGACGCCGCTGACGCCCACGCCGGAGCGCAAGGTCGATCTGCCGACGCCGCCGATCAGCGTGTTGGCGAGCTGGGATCGGAGCGAGAGCGGCGACATGCTCACGGCTTTCGTCGAAGACAAACGCCTCGCGCGCGCCGACATCGACATTGAACGCGGTGGCCTCGACGGCGCGCTGGCGGCGCTCGACGGCGGCGCGCGGCCCGATCTTGTCATTGTCGATACGACTTTGAGCGGCGCTGAGATGATGCAGGGCGTCGACCGGCTGCTCACCCGCCTCGGCGCTGGCGCGAAGCTGATCGTCATCGGCGCGGTCAACGATATTGGCGTGCTGCGCGCGCTCAACCAACGCGGCGTCGCCGCTTACATGATGGCGCCGGTGACGGCGAACGATCTCGCGCAAAGCGTTTGTGCGCTGTTCGAACACGCGGACCGTTCACGGGTGATCGCGGTGATGGGCGCGCGCGGCGGTGTCGGCGCCTCTACAGTGGCGCAGAACATCGCCTGGACGATCGCCGAGCGCTGCGATGCGCCGACCGCGCTCGTCGATCTCGACATCGGCTTTGGCGCGGCGGCGGCGAGCTTTCAGGTTGAGCCGCACGGCTTTGTCACCGATCTCGTCGGCGCCGAAGCGGACGAAGCTACGCTCGATCGCGCGCTGGCGCAGCCGTTGGATCGTTTGCTGCTGGCGGCGTCGCCGGCAAAGCCGGAGCTCGGCTTAGCGCTCGATGCGGGTGCGGTTGAGAGCATGCTGGCGCGCGTGCGCCGCACCAGCGCGTTCGTCGTGCTCGATCTGCCGCATGCGTGGACGGCGTGGGTGAAGCAGGCATTGCTTAGCGCCGACGAAGTCGTGCTGGTCGCTGGTCCTGATCTCGCCAGCCTGCGCAACACGGATAATTTGGTGAAGCTGCTGCGCGAAACGCGCGGCGGGCGTGGCGAGCCGACCTTGGCGCTGTCCATGGTCGGCGTGCCGAAGCGGCCGGAGATTTCGCTGAAGGATTTCGCTGAGTCGGTGGGCGTGTTGCCGGCGGTGACGTTCGCGTTCGATCCGGAAGTCTATGGCGCGGCGGATATGAACCGGCGCTTGCTCTGCGTTGACGCGCCGAAATCAAAGCACGCGCAGGCCATCGAAGCGCTCGCCTGCGCGCTGAGCGGGCGTGAGATTGTGGAGCAAAAGCGCGAACGGCGGCGAGCGCGGCCAGAGCCAGCTTTGCCAGCCGAGGCGCCGCTGACCTTGGAATTGACGGAGAAGGTGGAAGAGGCGCCCGAGTCAGCGAACGTGGAGATCGCCGAACGGATCGTTGAGGCTGTGACAGCCGCGCCGATCGAGACGCCGGCGTTTGAACCGTTTGCACCGGTAGAGACGCCGAAGCCCGAGACGATTGCAGCCGACGATCACCTCAGCGAACGCGAGCGCGCTTATGTTGAGAAAGCGCGCAGGCGCGCGTTGGGCGAAGTGGAGGCGCGGCGTATCGCGCAAGGGCGTCGCCAGCGTCGCGGGAGCTCGCGCACCTTATTGCGTTTCACCGGCGTGATTGCGGCCGCTTATGCGCTTGGCCTTGTGACCGTGTGGGCGTCGCGCGAGCAAGACGCCAATGTTGCCTCTGTCGCGCCGACGCCTGCGGCGTCAGTGGCGATGGAGACGCCCGCCGATCCGTTCGCCGCATTGCAACGCGACTACGCGAACGCGCTTACGCTGCTCGCGAACGATGATCCGCAGGGAGTCGCAATGTTGCGGCGCACGGCGGAGGCTGGCTTTCCCCTGGCGCAGTATCGTCTGGCAAAGTTGTATGAGAGCGGCGACGGCGTCGCGCAGGATATTGTCAGCGCGCGGCAATGGACTGAGCGCGCGGCGGGGGCCGGCAATGTGCGCGCCATGCATGATCTCGGTTTCTACTTCGCACGCGGTGAAGCGGTGGCGCTGGACGAAGCAGCGGCGTTTCGCTGGTTCCGCCAAGCCGCCGAGTTCGGCCATTCCGACAGCCAATACAATCTTGGCGTCCTCTATCAGCAAGGCCGCGGCGTCAGCGCCGACATGGCTGAAGCGTTGTTCTGGTTCACGCTCGCCGCCAACCAAGGCGACGCCGCCGCGCAAGAGCGCGTTGCGCAACTGGGCGCC
Organism: Alphaproteobacteria bacterium; assembly: GCA_003242075.1. Lineage (GTDB taxonomy): Bacteria > Pseudomonadota > Alphaproteobacteria > Caulobacterales > Aquidulcibacteraceae > Vitreimonas. The sequence continues at coordinate 2,305 of QBMO01000130.1, read as the reverse complement.
GAGCTCTCCATCGTCCACCTCGAACAAGCCCGCGCTCGCGCCGAAGGTTTCAGCCCGCGCACGCCGAATGCGATGGCAAATGGGGAAGCCTTACCCGCCGCGATTGGCGACTAGATCATCCACCACGCTCGGATCGGCCAGCGTACTGGTGTCGCCGAGGTTGCTTAGATCGTTTTCGGCGATTTTGCGTAAGATTCGGCGCATGATTTTGCCGCTGCGGGTTTTTGGCAGGCCGGGCGCCCATTGGATGATGTCGGGCGTTGCGGTCGGGCCGATTTCGCGGCGGACGAAGTGTTTGAGTTCGTCCTTCAGCGCGTCGCTGGTTTCAACGCCTTGCTTCAACGTGACGAAGCAATAGATGCCCTGGCCCTTGATGTCGTGCGGATAGCCGACGACGGCGGCTTCCGCGACCTTCGTATCGGCCACCAAAGCGCTCTCGATTTCCGCCGTGCCGATGCGATGGCCGCTGACATTGAGCACGTCATCGACGCGGCCGGTGATCCAGTAGTAGCCGTCTTCGTCGCGGCGGCAGCCGTCGCCGGTGAAGTATGTGCCGGGATAGGTGCGGAAGTAGGTGTCGAAGAAACGTTGGTGATCGCCGTAGACGGTGCGCATCTGGCCGGGCCAGGAATCGAGCAGCACGAGATTGCCGCTCGTCGCGCCCTCGAGGAATGCGCCTTTGTCGTCGACAAGGGCGGGCTTGATGCCGAAGAAAGGCCGCGTCGCGGAGCCGGGTTTCATCGCCGTGGCGCCGGGGAGGTTGGTGATGAGGGCTGCGCCGGTTTCGGTTTGCCACCACGTGTCGACCACCGGGCAACGGCTGTCACCCACCGTGCGATAATACCAGAGCCAGGCTTCCGGATTGATCGGCTCACCGACAGTGCCGATGAGGCGCAAGCTTGCGCGCGAGGTGCGCTGCACAGGCGCTTCGCCGTCGCGCATCAGTGCGCGGATGGCGGTGGGGGCGGTGTAGAAGATGTTGACTTGGTGTTTGTCGACCACCTCCCAGAAACGCGACGTGGTCGGATAGTTCGGCACGCCTTCGAAGATCAGCGTCGTCGCGCCGTTCGCCAGCGGGCCGTAGACGATGTAGGAATGGCCGGTGACCCAACCCACGTCAGCGGTGCACCAATAGATATCGCCAGGGTGATAATCGAAGACGTAGTGATGGGTCATCGATGCATAGACGAGATAGCCGCCTGTCGTGTGCAGCACGCCTTTGGGTTTTCCGGTCGAGCCTGAGGTGTAGAGAATGAAAAGCGGATCTTCCGCGTTCATCGGCTCGGGCGCGCACTCGGCGGAGACGCTCGCGGCCTCGTCCTCGTAAACGAAATCGCGCCCGTCCTTCATCGGCACGCCGGCGCCGGTGCGGGTGACGACGAGCACGGCGGACACGTCCGTCGTCACGTGCGCGTGTTCGAGCGCTTCATCGACATTCTGTTTGAGCGGAATGATCTTGCCGCCGCGCACGCCTTCGTCGGCGGTGATGACGACGCGCGAATCGCAATCCTTGATGCGGCTGGCGAGACTCTCCGGCGAAAAGCCGCCGAAGACGACGGAGTGTATGGCACCGATGCGCGCGCACGCGAGCATGGCGTAGGCCGCCTCCGGAATCATCGGCATGTAAATGGTGACGCGATCGCCCTTCTTGACGTTGTGCTTCTTCAGCACGTTGGCGAAGCGGCAGACTTCGGTGTGGAGTTGGCGATAGGTAATCCGCGCTGAGTGGTCGGGATCGTCGCCTTCCCAAATGATCGCCACTTGGTCGCCGCGTTCTTTAAGGTGGCGGTCGACGCAATTGGCGGCGACGTTGAGGACGCCGTCTTCGTACCAGCGGATGCGGAAGTCGGCTTCGTTGAAGCTCGTATCCTTCACCTTGGTGTAGGGCTTGATCCAGTCCAGCCGCTGCCCATGCACGCCCCAGAACGCCTCCGGATCGCTCGACGCGGACGCATGCATGGCGCGATACTTCACGTCATCGACATAAGCGCGCTTGGCCCATTCTTCGGGCACCGGGATGACAACGGGATCGGACATGGGCGTTCCTCGGGAGGTATTCTTGGCGAGATTGTCGCGATGGTGATGCAGAGCGCAAGCGTCCTCGCCCGGACAGGCCGCGCTTGGCTAGTTGGCGTCCCTTCTCCTGGTCAAGGAGAAGGTGGCCGCGAAGCGGCCGGATGAGGTTTGCTGGTGATGCAGGAGTGAGCGCCCTGCAAGGGCCAGTTCATCGGAGCGAACGTCTGCTTTTCGCGGCGGTCTCAACGGGTGGACGCAACACACTCGCCAAATCGCTCGGCTGGTGTTT
>QBMO01000012.1:35131-42634 GCA_003242075.1 Alphaproteobacteria bacterium | reverse complement strand
AGGTCGCGGCGCGCGACGTCAACGTTTTCTACGGCGACAAGCAGGCGCTGTTCGATGTCTCGCTCGACATCCCCGATCGCGCTGTCACCGCTTTCATCGGCCCGTCTGGCTGCGGCAAGACGACGTTCCTGCGCTGCATCAACCGCATGAACGACACGATCGATGGCTGCAAGGTCACCGGCTCGCTGCAGATCGAAGGCAAGGACGCCTACGGCAAGAACGTCGATCCGGTGGTGCTGCGCACCCGCGTCGGCATGGTGTTCCAAAAGCCGAACCCATTTCCGAAGTCGATCTACGAAAACGTCGCCTATGGCCCGCGCATTCACGGCATGGCCAAGAACAAGGCCGAGATGGACGTGATCGTTGAGAAGTCGCTGAAGCGCGCCGGCCTCTGGGAAGAGGTGAAGGATCGTCTGGCGCAGCCGGGCACCGGTCTCTCCGGCGGTCAGCAGCAGCGCCTCGTCATTGCCCGTACAGTGGCGGTGAATCCAGACATCATCTTGATGGATGAGCCGTGCTCGGCGCTCGACCCGATCGCCACCGCCAAGATCGAAGAGCTGATCGACGAACTGCGCGACAAGTACACGATCATCATCGTTACTCACTCGATGGCGCAGGCCGCCCGCGTCTCGCAGAAGACGGCGTTCTTCCATTTGGGTAAGCTGGTGGAGACCGGTGCGACCGAGGAAATCTTCACCAATCCTCGCGACTCTCGCACGCAAGACTATATTACGGGCCGGTTCGGCTAATTCCGATGGCCGCGCCGAAACGATCGCGCAGCGTTCCTGCGCTCGCCCGCCGGGTAAAGACAAGCATGGCCGAACACACAGTCAAAGCGTTCACCGAAGAACTCGACGCGATCACTCAGGAAGTGGCGCGCATGGGTGGTTTGGCGGAAGCCGCCATCAATGACAGCCTGTCGGCTGTCGGTCGCCGCGACACCGAACTGGCGCAATTGGTCATCCAGCGCGACGCCAAGATCGACGCGGCCCAGCGTGAGATCGAAAAGCGCGCCATCAAGCTGTTCGCGCTACGCCAGCCGATGGCGAGCGATCTGCGCGTTGTGCTGACCGCATGGCGCATCGCGGGCGAGCTGGAGCGCGTCGGCGATCTCGCCAAGAACATTGCCAAGCGCACGCTGATTTTGAACCAGGCTGAACCGATCCAGCTCACCCGCTCGGTAGAGCGCATGGGCAAGATCGCCGCCGCGCATTTGAAGCAGGTGATCGACGCGTACGCCAACAAAGATTTGCAAGCCGCGATCACTGTCTGGCACGCCGACGACAACATCGATGCGCACTACAATTCGCTATTCCGCGAACTGCTGACTTACATGATCGAAGACCCGCGCATGATCAGCTCGTGCGCGCACTTGCTCTTCATCGCCAAGAACCTCGAACGCGTCGGCGATCACGGCACCAACATCGCCGAGTACATTCATTTCCTTGTCACCGGCGAAGAAATCGCCACGCAGCGACCGCGCGGTGACGCGGACGTCGCGGATTAGAGGCTCAGCCCATGGCCAAGGCCCCACATGTCCTGGTCGTCGAGGATGAAGAAGCTCTATCGCAGCTTCTTAAATACAATCTCGACAAGGAAGGCTACCGCGTCAGCGTCGCCAACGATGGCGAGGAAGCGCTGGTGATGGCGCAGGAAAGCGCGCCAGACCTCATCATTCTTGATTGGATGTTGCCAAAAGCGCCAGGCATCGAAGTCTGCCGCCGCCTGCGCGCGCGTCAGGAAACGCGCAACACGCCGATCATCATGCTGACCGCCCGCAGTGAAGAGACCGACCGCGTGCGCGGACTCGACATCGGCGCCGACGATTACATCACTAAGCCCTTCACGATGAACGAGCTGCTGGCGCGCTTGCGCGCCGTCATGCGTCGCATCCGGCCGGGGCTAGCCGAAGACAAGATTGTGTGCGGCGACATCGTCATGGATCGGGTTTCGCACCGGGTGAAACGTGGCGCCCGTGATGTGCATCTCGGCCCAACCGAGTTTCGCATCCTGGATCACTTGATGCAGCACCCCGGCCGCGTCTTCAGCCGCGAGCAATTGCTCGACGCGGTCTGGGGCTCAGATGTCTACGTCGAAGCGCGAACGGTCGACGTGCACATCGGGCGTTTGCGTAAGGCGCTGATGGTGGGCGAAGAAGCCGATCCTATCCGCACCGTGCGCAGCGCCGGCTATGCCCTAGACGCGGAAGCGGCTTAGGCAAACGCGACGCCGAGCGGGATCGGCGCCGCGCTGCTTTTCAATCTAGTGACGGCGGTCCCAGCGGTTCTCGCGGCGGTCCCAACGATTTTCTCGCCGATCCCTGACGTCCTCGCGTGCATCGCGCACATCTTCGCGCGCATCGAAGACGTCTTCGCGCTGATCGCGCCAGCCGCCTTGATGCTGCGCATCGCGCGCGTCCTCACGCACATCGCGCACATCTTCACGCCGGTCGAAGCGGTTCTCGCGCCGATCAAGCCGGTTTTCGGCGCGGTCGAAGCGATTTTCGATGCGATCCCAGTTCTGCGCATACGCCGACGGCGCCGCAAATGCGGTAAACGCCACGACGGCGCACAAGGCCAAAGTCCGTTTCATGCAAGAGCTCCTTTTCGTCCCTCGGAGCTTCAAACGGCGGATGGCGCGCTTTCCGTCGGCCAATGGACGCCACGGACGAGCGTCGCTATATCCGCGCTTCGATTTTCCCTCAGAACGGACCGATCCCATGGCGGCGCAGCCGGCACAGTACATTTTCACGATGCAGGGCCTGACCAAGGCCTATCCGGGCGGCAAGAAGGTGTTCGAGAACATCTGGCTGTCGTTCTTCCCGGACGCCAAGATCGGCGTCGTCGGCGTCAACGGCTCGGGTAAGTCGACGCTGCTGAAAATCATGGCCGGCCTCGACAAGGACTTCACCGGCGAAGCCTTCGCCATGGCCAACACCAAGATGGGCTACCTGGAGCAGGAGCCGAAGCTCAACGACGCGATGACGGTGCGCGAGAATGTTGAGTCGTGGTGCCGCGAAAAGCAGCTGGTTAATCGCTTCAACGAAGTCAGCATGGAAGTGGGCGAGAACTACACTGAAGAGCTGATGGAGGAGATGACTAAGCTCCAGGAGCAAATCGATGCGTCCGATGCCTGGGACATCGATTCCAAGATCGATATGGCGATGGATGCGTTGCGTTGTCCGCCGGACGATAGCGGCGTCGAGAAGCTCTCGGGCGGCGAACGTCGCCGTGTCGCACTCTGCCGCTTGTTGCTGTCAAAGCCCGACATGCTGCTGCTGGACGAACCGACCAACCACCTCGACGCCGAAAGCGTCGCTTGGCTGCAGCATCACCTGGAAGCGTTTCCGGGCTGCGTCATCCTCGTCACCCACGATCGCTACTTCCTCGATCAGGTGACGAAGTGGACGCTCGAACTCGATCGCGGCCGCGGCCATCCGCACGAGGGCAATTATTCGGCCTGGCTTGAGATCAAGGCTAAGCGCTCGGAGCAGGAATCGTCAGAGAGCGACAGCCGCAAGAAGGCGCTAACGCGCGAACTCGAATGGGTGCGCCAATCGCCAAAGGCGCGCCAAGCCAAATCGAAAGCGCGCCTTACGCGCTATGACGAAATGGCGGCGGAGGCTGAGCGCGAGAAGCAAACTTTCGCGCAAATTCAGATCCCGCCAGGCCCGCGCCTCGGTCAGAACGTCATCGAGTTTGAGAACCTGAAGAAGGGCTTTGGCGACAAGCTCTTGATCGACGGGCTCAGCTTCAAGCTGCCGCCAGGCGGCATTGTTGGCATTATCGGCCCGAACGGCGCGGGTAAGTCGACTCTGTTCAAGATGATCACCGGCCAAGAAAAACCCGACGAAGGCAAAATCGCGATCGGCGAGAGCGTGAAGCTCGGTTTCGTCGATCAATCGCGTGATGCGCTCGATAATGCGAAGAACATTTGGGAAGAAATTTCCGGCGGTCTCGACGTGCTCACCGTCGGCAACCGCGAAATTCCTTCGCGCGCCTACGTGTCGAGCTTTAACTTCAAGGGCGCCGATCAGCAGAAGAAGGTCGGCCAGCTCTCAGGCGGCGAACGCAACCGCGTCCACCTGGCGAAGACCTTGCTCACCGGCGCCAACGTGCTGCTGCTCGACGAACCAACCAACGATCTTGACGTCGAAACGCTGCAAAGCTTGGAGGCGGCACTTGAAGATTTCGCCGGCTGCGCCGTCGTCATCAGCCACGATCGCTGGTTCTTGAACCGCTTGGCCACGCATATTCTGGCGTTCGAGGGCGACAGCCACGTCGAATGGTTCGAAGGCGATTTCGACAGCTACGAGGCCGATAAAATGCGGCGACTGGGTGTCACGGAAATCATCCCAAGCCGGATCAAGTTTCAGAAGTTTGGGCGTTAGTGATCTAACGGAGCGGCTTGTCCGCCGATTTCCCGACTTCGCGAATGTCGATCTCGTCCGCCCAAGCCAGATAGCTGGGTTGACCGCCGCCGCCTGGATGCATGTTGGCGACGCCAGTGGCCGCTATCTCACGCATCAGCTCAAGCGAGTTTTTGCGGTTGAGCCCGGAACGGTTCTCAACAACCGTCACGGATGACTCGCGCATGTTGAGCTGGAGTTCGGACAGATATTTGAAGAACTGCGTGTAGTTGTGTTGCTTTCGGCCAAGCCGGTAGATGGCCTCTCTCTGCGCGTCTGTTAGCGGCATCTGCAACTCCCCTGGTCCACCCGCCGGCAGGTAACAACCGAAACGAGCAAGAGGCAACCCGACGATCGGCATTGATATACGCATCATTTGATGCTATGAACCGTGCATGAGAACCACGCTTGCTCTCGATGAGGATCTCCTGGCGGAAGCCGAAGCCCTGACTGGGCTCGGCGAAAAAACCGTGCTCGTTCGCGAAGCACTAAAAGCGCTCATCGAGCGTGAGTCCGCGCGTCGGTTGGCCCGTTTGGGTGGCAGTGACCCAAAAGCGAAGGCCCCGCCGCGCCGCCGGCCGGGCTGAAGCATGATCTTGGTCGATACGTCGATCTGGATCGACCACTTCCGCGCCGCTGATCCTCAGCTTGCGGACCTGCTCACGCGCAATGAAGTCCTGACGCATCCTGCAGTCATCGGCGAGATCGCGCTCGGGAGTGTGGCGGCGCGCGCGGAGGTGCTGCGCCATTTGAAGAATCTCCCGGCGGCGCTCGTGGCGACAGCGGAAGAAGTTATGGTGTTCATCGATAACCACGGTCTCGCGAACAGCGGCGTGGGCTATGTCGATGCTAGCCTGCTTGCGTCAGCCGCGCTCACGCCCGGCGCGGCGCTATGGGCGCGTGACAAGAAGCTCCATGCAGCCGCAGTTCGTTGCGGCGTGGCGGCAAAGGTTTCAAGCTGAGGCCGCTTAGCTTTCACTACGCGGCCTCAGTCATTGAAGGCGAAGCGTGCTTACCCGCGTCCGTGGCGATCCTCATCTTCCAAGCGGAACACGACGCGCAGGTTCACTGGAGTGCGAGTGGCGTCGCGGCCATCGGCCAGTGTGGGGGAGTGGCGGAAGGTGCGCGCCACGCGTAGCGCCGCAGTGCCGAAGCCGCCCGGCGTTTCTTCGATGCGTACGCAATCGAGTGCGCCGCGCTCTTGCACAGTGCAGCTCAGCCGCGCTTCGCCTTCGCGTCCACGTTCCAGCGCGCGCGACGGATAGAGCGCGTTGAGGCGCCGCGCAGTCGGCGTGCTCGCCCAGATCGGGCGGCGCCCGCCGGTGACGACGATTTCGCCGTTGTCATCGACCGTCGCGCTCGCCGGCGTGATGCCGATGGTTTCTTCGGGAACGGGCTCGGCGCTGGCGGTCACGATGCGTTGGGCTGGCGCGCGGGGGCCCTGGGCGGTGGAAGCGGGAGCGGCGATGGGTTCGTCCGATGCGGCGTCTGCCGGGAGCGTGTCGGCATCTGTGTCCAGCGGGCCAGCGCGGAGGTCGTCGTCGTAAGCATTATTGATGGCGTAATCGGCTTCGGGATTTTCGCTCGGCCCCAGTGTATTCCAGGCTGCGTAGGCGCCGCCGGCTATCACGACCGCGGCCACTGCGCCAAGCAGCCACTTGCCGCCACCGCCGCCTTTAGAGGCGCGGATGGTCGTGGCGCCATGTTTGGGATCTTCGCTCACGTTCATCTCCTCGCAGAGGTCACCAGGAACCCGCACAACGTTCGCACTCGGTCTATGTTCCGATTGTCATCGCGCCCGCGCGGGCGATCTCGATGCGCTGTTGAAGCGTCGAAAATGCGCGCTTGATGTGACCGAGGTCATGGCGTGAGTTGCGAGCTAGCGTTCCAGCAAAGCCGCCGTCGCAGCTCCTTCGTCAGAACCGTTCCGGACGAAGCACTTGGACATCGCTGAGGCAAACTAGGCCGCGATAGTCGGAGAAATAGTCCTTCAGCCAAGCCAGCGCCTTCTGTGCGGCGGGTTCGTTGGTGACCGCAATGATGAGGCGCATATCGCCGCCGCCATCCAACGCGCTTTGGCGCCAAGCGCCGTGGGCGCCCGCGCCCTCCACGCCGTCGAAGACGCTCCATCCCTTCACGCCTTCGTCAAGCAGCATCCGCTCGACGTGCGACAGCGCGTGCGCCTCGACAAAAATTTCCAGCTTCTTTCGAGTTACGAGGTTCATCACTCATCTCACCATGAAATCGGCAGCCGCTTGATACAGGGGAATGCCGATCAGCAGATTGAACGGGAACGTGATGGCCAACGATAGCGTCAGATACACGCCGGCATCTGCCTTCGGGAGCGCTATCCGCATTGCCGCTGGCGCCGCGATGTAGGAGGCGGAGGCCGCGAGCACGGCCATCAAGGTGGTGTCGCCCGCGCTCAACCCAATCTGCGCCGATGCTATCGTTGCGATTGCCGCCGCGAGCAATGGCCACGTCAGCGCGTATGCCACGAGACCTAACTGAAGGTTCGGTGACATGGCGAGTTGTCGCGAAGCGACGAGCCCCATGTCCAGCAAGAACAGGCAAAGCACGCCCTGGAAGAGGGGATTGACGAACATTTCGAGGCGATCATAGCCCCGCTGGCCCGTGACAGCGCCGATGATGAAACTGCCCACCAGCAAAACGGCCGCGCCGTTCAACAAGACCTCGCGCAGCAGTGCGCCGCGCCGCGGATTGTGTGCGCCCTGCGAAGCGCTGCCGCCCGCGATGAGAAGCGCAGCCAGGATGGCCGGCGTCTCCATCAGCGCCAAAACCGCCGCCATATGGCCACTGAACTCGACGCCGATGCCGCGCAGGTATTCGGACGCTGCAGCGAAGGTGACGACGGAGACGCTGCCATAGTGCGCAGCGACGGCGGCGGCAGTCGTCCGGTCCAGCTTGGATATGACCCTCAACAAGGCGAAGGCGGCGAACGGCGTCAGAAAGCTCAGCGCTAGCCCCAGCGCCCCGGATGCGAGTAGCTCGCTTGATAGTCCCGCCCTGTGCGCTTCCACTCCGCCTTTGAAGCCGATGCAGAGCATCAAATAGAGCGCCAGCGTTTTTGCGAC
>QBMO01000012.1:32337-35121 GCA_003242075.1 Alphaproteobacteria bacterium | reverse complement strand
GGAATGGCGAGGTCCGAGCGCAGGAGGCCCGCGACCATGCCGAGGACAAAGAACAAAATGGCTGGGGTAAGCAGGTTGGCGGCGGCCGCTGATCCGACAGAGCCGAAGATATCCATCCCGCTGCACCTCCCGTTGCCGGGGCGGACTTACGATGGCGCCGGGTAAGTGGATCAGTGCGTGTCGAAAAATATTATCCTGGTGAGACCGAGACGGTGCACTGCATCGCTCATTCCGGCGCCCCTGTGCATAAGGCGCAAATCAGTTCATCATTCCTCTCCGTCACCGTTCCGGACCCGATCCGGACAACGCGAAACGGGAGCGCGTGAATGTCGTCGCTGCGAAAGTACAAGCCGCTACAGGCCCACCTCGAACGCCGTCGCGGCCGGCCGGAAATGCTCACTTTCGAAGACATCGAAGAGATCATCGGCAAGGAGCTGCCCGAGAGCGCTCTGAAGCACCGCTCGTTTTGGGCCAATGACAATCAGGATAGCGGCGCGGCCCGCGCCTGGTCGCGCGCCGGTTATCGCGTGGCCTATCTCGATCGCGACCAGAAAGTGGTGCGGTTCGAACGCACGCGCTAAATTCCTCGCCACTGAGCGAGGAGGATCCGATGCGGAAAGTGCTGATCCTGTTGGCCGCAGCCATGGTGCTGGGCGGGTGCATGTCCACTTTGCAAGCCGCTTATGACGAGCGCCGGCAACAGGAGTGCGAGGAGGGCAGTCGCTCCGGCCGGCTGAATTGCTGATCTTTCGCATCTGGATGCCCCAAGCCCTGCATCTCTCTCCCGAGACCATGCAAACCCGCGCCTTGCGGGCGGCGGCGTGCGCGCCGAGAGTGGCCTCGCAGAGGAGGATTTCATGCGTTGGTTGATGGCGGCTGCGGCGCTGGCCCTAGTGGCGGCGTGCGACGGCTCTAACGTATCGGTCGACGGCGTCGACGTCGGCGAGCCGGGCGGCTACACGATCGAAATCCGCGCCAGCGAAGCGGAGCAGACATATCTAATCACCACACCGGAGGGCCAAACCGTCGGCGCGCGCGCCGCTGAAGGCGCCTCCGCGCTCATGGATCAGCCAAGGGCCCAGGCGCTCGCGGCCGAGCCGCCGCCGCGCAGCAGCGAAGAAGTGCCTGAGATCATGTCGCTTCGCGTGCCGGGTTTCGAAATGACCATTGGCGGCACGGAAGACGATGCCAACGGCGAGAACGGCCAAGTCGCTATGCGCATTGGCGGCGGCCGCCAGAATATCGTCGTCAATGCTGACGAAGGTGGTCCTGGCGAAGCGGACGATCGGGCTTATGTCCGCATCACCGGCGCCGATGCCGATGCTGTTCGCGAATTCATTGCGGAGGCGGACGAAATCTCACCGTCCGTGCAAGCGCAAATGCTGGCGGAACTCGGCCTGGAATAAAGCCGCAGCGGCGCGCGCTTGAATGCGCGCGCCGGCTCGCGCTTTCCTATCCTCTGACTGATTCGAGGATAGTCGATGCGCAGAATGCTGCACGCGGCCGCGGCCGCACTTCCCATGCTTGCCCTCGGCGCGTCACCCGCAGCCGCCGAAGAGGGCATGTGGACGTTCGATAACTTCCCGACCGAACGCATGACCGAAGATTTGGGCTGGGCGCCGGATCAAACTTGGCTCAATCGGGTCATGGTCGCGACCGCGCGCATGCCCGGTTGCTCGGCGTCGAATGTGAGCGGCCAGGGCCTGATGCTCACTAACCATCACTGCGTCCTCACCTGCGTCACCGCGCTCTCGACGGCTGACGCCAACTATATTCGCGATGGCTTCACCGCGCGTCTGCGCGAGGAAGAGCTGCGCTGCCCCGGCATGACGATGGACGTGCTGGTCAGCGTCACAGACATCACCGATCAGATCGATCAGGCCACGAGTGCAGCGCCTCCCGAAGGCTTCGCCGCCGCGCGTGACGCCGAGTTTGCGCGCCAGGAACGCGCCTGCACCGAAAGCGGCCAACGCTGCGAAGTGGTGACGCTCTATCGCGGCGGCCGCTACGCGTTGCATGCATACCGCCGCTTCGGCGACGTGCGCCTCGTCTTCGCGCCGGAGCATCGTCTCGCTGCCTTTGGCGGCGACGCCGACAATTTCGAGTTTCCCCGCCACGGTCTCGATTTCGCGTTCTTGCGCCTCTATGAGAGCGGCGCAGCAGCACAGACGCCCAATCACTTGAGCCTGCAGTTCGAGCCGCCTGCGGTGGGCGACATCGTGCTCGTCGCCGGCAATCCGGGCAGCACGTCGCGGCTGCGTTCCGTCGCTGAACTTGAGTTTGAGCGCGATGTAAACTTGCCTTGGCTGATCGCTTCGCTGACCGAGCAGCGCGAGCGCATTCGCGCTTATGCCGCCCGTGGACCCGATGAAGCGCGCATCGCATCGAGTACGCTGCAAACCGTCGAGAATTCGCTGAAGGGGCTGACGGGGCGCCGCGATGCGTTGCGCAATCAAGAGGGTTTCGCTCAAGTCGTCGCGCGCGAGACGGATTTGCAGACACGCGTTGGCCGCAACCGCGCCGCTACCCGCGAAATGGGTGACGCGTGGGGCGAGGTGCAACGGGCGCAAGCGGTCTACCGTGATCTGTTCGCCGCGTACCAAAATCTGGAACTGCGCGCCGGCGAGCGATCGGCGCTGTTTTTCTGGGCACGCGATCTCGTGCGCGCCGCCGCCGAACGGCCGCTGCCAAGCGCCGAGCGTTTGCCGCGCTACGCCGACGCGCGCCTGCCTGCGATCGCTGGCGCTTTGCGTTCGACGACGTCGGTGACGCCTGCATTCGAAG
>QBMO01000012.1:26358-32327 GCA_003242075.1 Alphaproteobacteria bacterium | reverse complement strand
ATCTACAAGTCTGGCTGGAGCGGGTTGAGCGCGAACTCGCGGGCGACCGTGCGATGGCGCAGCGTGTGCTCGGCGGTGAGACGCCGGCGGCGCTGGCGCAACGTTTGGCGCAATCGCGTCTCGCCGATCCGCAATATCGCATGCAGCTTTGGGTCGGCGGCGCGGCGGCTGTAGCGGCGTCGGATGATCCGATGATCGTGTTCGTGCGGGCCTGGGACGACGCGGCGCGGCAGGTGCGTGCGCGCTATGTGGCGGACGTCGAAGCGCCAGTGGCGCGCGCGCAAGAGCGCATTGCGCGCGCGCGCTTCCGGGCTTTCGGTACACGCCAATATCCCGACGCCACATTCAGTCCGCGCCTGTCCTACGGCACGGTGCAAGGCTGGACCGAGCCCGACGGCGAAGAGATCGGCGCCTTTACCAATGTCGATGGCCTGTTCGAGCGCGCAACGGGCGCTGCGCCATTCGAACTCAGTCAGCTCTGGCTGGACGCGCGCCCGCGCCTCGGCGGCGATGTCGTGTTCAATATCGCCAGCGCCAACGATGTTACCGGCGGCGCGTCAGGGAGCCCGCTGATAAATCGCGACGGCGATATCGTGGGCGTGATTTTCGACAACAACATGCACGCGCTCGGCGGCGAGTATTTCTACGACGGACGCTATAATCGGAGCGTCAGCGTCTCCGCCTCGGTCATCCGCCTCGCTTTGGCTGACGTCTACGCCATGCAGTCGCTGCTGCTGGAACTGCAGGCGGACTGAAGGGGGCGAGAGCGTCTGCGGACGCGTACTCGGATCACGCCGCGACGCTCTCTGGCGCTCCTGCTGGCGAAGAAGCGTTGGCACATAGAACGAGCGGCACGGCGCGTGCGTCAACGCAAACGAGACGGCGTGCACAGTCGATGCGGTGCGTGGCGTTTGTCTGCGACGAATGGCAGGCCTTATCTCAGCGCCTCGTTGAGGAACGTCATCTGGCGCTCCAAGGACGCAAACGTTTGCGGCGTCGGGAACGCGATGAAGCCGTGGCAGGCGCCGGGATAGATGTCGAGCTCGCTCCGATTGCCGGCGGCGGCCCAGCGCGCATGCATGAAGAGGCTGTCGTCCAACAGTGCATCGCGCGTGCCGATGGTGAACAGCGCTGGGCAGAGGCCGCAGAGATCGGCGTAGAGCGGCGAAAGCTCAGGCGAACGCCTTTCCTCGCGCGAGACGCCCGGCAAGAAGGCGTCGCCGAACTTCAGGATATCAATGGTCCGCAGGATAAGGCGTTCATCGCCGAAATTGCGCGCGCTTGGCGTCATGCCGAGGTCGAAGACGCCGAAGACTAGGTTGGCGGCATGAAACGGCATGCGGCCATGCTTGTCGCGCAGGCGCAGCATGGTCATCGCAGCCAGATGCGCGCCAGCGCTCTCGCCGCCAATGGCGAGCTTCGCGCCGCCGAAATCCGAGAGGTGATCGCTCACCCAAAGCGCCGCCGCTTCGCAATCGTCTGGGCCCGCTGGGTAAGGATTTTCCGGCGCTAGACGATATTCAACGCTGACGGCTGTAAGACCGGTCGTATCCGCGACACGCTCCAAGAGCCGGTCCTGCTGATCCGCTGCGCCGAGCACGTGGCCGCCGCCATGCATGTGCAGATACACGCCGCGCGACTGCGCTGGCGCAAGCGTGCGCAGTTTCAGTTTCCCCGCCGGCCCGTCGATCTCCACCCAGCGCGCGCGATCCGATTTGGCCGCGGGCGGGAAAGCGCCTTCACCACGCGCGCGCGCCTCGCGCACCTTCTGCGCGCCGACATCCCACCATTCTGCCATGCCGGTCATCGCCGCCACAATGGCTTCGTTGGCGCTGCGGGTTTCGGGCGGGATTGCGTCGTCGGAGAAGAGGGCGGGATCGAGGTTTGTCATTTGAGCCCACCCATTTTCCGGATCGCTTTCCATTCGTCCGCCGTCACTGGCTGCACCGATAGCCGCGAATTTTTCACCAGCACCATGTCGGCGAGCTTCTTATCGGCCTTGATCGTCGCCAGCGTCACCGGCGTTTTCAGCGGCTCCACGGCTTTCAAGTCGACGCACACGAACGCGCCCGTCTTATCGTTCGGATCGGGGTAGGCCTCTTTCACCACTTCACTGACGCCGACAATCTCTTTGCCCTCGTTGGAGTGGTAGTAGAAAGCAAGATCGCCCTTCTTCATGGCGTTCAGATGCGCCTTGGCTTGGTGATTGCGTACGCCTGTCCAGGCGTCGACGCCTTTCTTGACGTGCTGCGACCAGGACCAAGTGTCCGGCTCGCTCTTGACCAGCCAGTACGCCATCAGTTCGCGGCTGCCGGAACTTGCGCCAGCGCTTCGATTTGGATGGTCACCGTGTTGCCGATCATGTTCGCAGCAGTGGCCAACCCCAGACCGTGCGATCGAGCGTGCCGGTGGCGGAGAAGCCGGCTGTGCGGCGATTATTGTTCGGCGCATCGGCTATGCGGTTGAGCGTGACATCGAGCGTGAGCGGGTGCGTCTGCCCCATGAGCGTGAGATTGCCGGTGACTTCGGCACGCGTGTCGCTGATGAGGCGCACCGATGTGGACTCGAACGACATGGTCGCGAATTGTTCGGCGTTGAGCCAGCGATTGCCGCGCAAATGTTCGTCGCGCGTTGCGTTGCCTGAGCTCACGCTGCCGATCTGGACCACGGCGCGCACGGACGAGTTGGCAGGGTTCGCTTCATCCAGGATGAGTTGACCTTCAACCGCGTCGAACTGACCGAGCACGCGGTTAAAGCCGAAGCGGTCGATCGAGAATGCGACTTGCGTGTGGGCGGGATCGAGCGCGTAGGTGACCGGCTCGGCGTGGGCGGCGCCGGCCGCGAACAGCGCGGCGGCGAAAAACAAAGCTCGCATTCAAATGTCCCCTGGTGTCAGGCCCGCGCCTCGAACACCAGGTTGAACGGCGTCTCGGCGGCGCGTCTGAATTTACTGAAGCCTGCGTCCTTGACCACCTTTTTCAGCCGCGCCTCGCCGGCTTGTGCGCCAAGCCCCATCCCGACTTCCTGGCTGAGCGAGGCTGGGGTGCAGATCATGGTCGACGCTGCGTAGTAGACGCGGCCAACCGGGTTCAAATTGTCCTGCAGGTCGTCGTGCGCGAACGGTTCCACCAGCATCCACGTGCCGTCCGGCGCCAGCGCATTCTTGACGTGTTTGCCGGCGCCGACCGGATCGCCCATGTCGTGCAGGCAATCGAAGAACGCGACCATGTCGTAGCCGAGCGCAGGATAGTCCTTGGCGCTGGCCTGCGCGAATGTAATGCGCTTGGAGACGCCGGCGTCCTTGGCCAATTGTTTGGCGCGTTCGATCGACGGCGCGTGATAATCGTAGCCGTAGAATTTCGACTTCGGATAAGCGAGCGCCATCAGGATCGTTGACGCGCCGTGTCCGCAACCGACATCGGCGACTTTCGCGCCTTTCTCCAATTTTTCCTTCACGCCTTTCAGCGAGGGAATCCATTGCGAAACGAGGTTTGCGTTATAGCCGGGGCGAAAGAAACGCTCGGTGCCGCGGAAGAGGCAAGCCGAATGTTCGTGCCAGCCCACGCCCTTGCCGGTCTTGAACGCTTCCGCGACCTTCGGCTCGTCGAGCCACATTGCCTGCAGAAGTTCGAACGCGCCGGCAAAGAAAGCCGGGCCGCCTTCATCCGCGAAGGCGCAGGCTTGTTCTGGGTTGAGTTTGAACTTCTTGGTCTTCGGGCTGTAGTCTATGTAGCCCGCCGCCGCCTGCGCTGAGAGCCACTCGCGCAGATAGCGCGCGTTGAGTTTCGTTTTTTCAGCGAGGTCTTCCGGCGTTACGGCTTTGCCGTCGGCCATGGCTTTGTAGATGCCCAAGCGATCGCCGAGCAGCACCAACGCGGCGCCGGCGCTGGCGCCGACATCGCCGACTAATTTTCCAAGGAATGCGTTTAGTTTTTCTGGATCGGGCTTCATGGCCAATCCTCCCTTGCGGAAGCTTGCAGCTAACGCCGCCGTTCTCCGCTCGGCAAGGAGGCTGGGAAAATTTTAGGTTTGCGCAGGCCCGCCGAGCCGCGCGCCCAACCAAGCGACCGCCGGCACGCCCATGATCGCGGCGATGAGCATCCAGAGCGGGTGGGGGATCATCACCAGGTTCAGGCCCGTCGCCGCGAACAAAACGCCGCCAGCAACCCATCCCGCCCACGTGCGCGCCGCGATCTTCGCAGCTGCGAACGATGCGGCCAGTGCGGCGAGCGTCCATGTGACCGGCAAGCCCAGCAGAGAGAGAACAGGCGCCGTTTGCATGTAGTCCCGGATGGCCTCGGGATTGGTGACCTGAACATCCGGCGGCGGCGGAAAGAAGCGGTGGTTTAGCGCGTCGCCAACCATGACGACGCCAATGCCGACCGCCACGCCAATGACGATCCCCAATACGATGCGCAAAATGGACACGCGCCGCCTCCCCAGACTGACGGCCTCAAAGATGCTGCCATTCGCATTCGCGCGTCAATCGCGCGCGCTTGATCTCCCGGCAAAGCCGCTTACAGACACGGCATGGACGCCGCGCTTGAAGCAGAAGGGCTGGTCAAGCGCTACGGCGCACGAACAGCGGTTCAGGATCTCAGTTTTCAGGTCCCGAGAGGGGCCATTTATGGCGTGCTCGGGCCCAACGGCGCCGGCAAGTCGACGACGCTGCGCATGCTCGTCGGCGTGATGCGCCCGACATCCGGCCGCATCACCGTTCTCGGCGGCCCGCCCACACGCGAGACGATGAAGCGCGTCGGCTATCTGCCGGAAGAGCGCGGGCTCTATCGCTCAATGACGACTCGCGGCGCCATCGCCTATCTTGCGCGTCTGAAGGGCGTGTCGGCGGGCAAAGCGTTCAAGCGCGCTGACCAATTGCTTGAAGCGCATGGACTTGGGAAGCATAGGCATAAGCGGATCAAAACGCTCTCCAAGGGCATGGCGCAGAAGGTTCAGGTTCTCGCCGCCATCGCGCACGAGCCGGACTTGATCATATTCGACGAACCGTTCTCCGGTCTCGATCCGGTGAACCAACGCGTGCTCGAAGAGACCATTCGCACCGAAGCAGCGGCCGGCCGCACGATTCTCTTCTCTACACACGTCATGGAGCACGCCGAACGCTTGTGCGATCGCATTCTCTTGATCGCGCACGGCACAGCGGCGTTCGAGGGCACGGTGTCGCAAGCGTTGGCGCTGGCGCCGAGCCTGGCTCTGCTCGAGACGGAAGGCGACTTCGATCTCGCCGCGGCGCTGAGCACGCGCGGTTTCAACATCAGCTATGACGGCGAGGAGCACGGCAACAAACGCTGGCGCGCGCGATTGGAAAATGGCCACGGTTCGCGTCAGTTGTTGCAAGCTTGCGTCGAAGCCGGCGCGCCGCTTTCGCTGTTCGAACCGGCGCGCGCGAGCTTGCACGAAGCATTTGTCGCGTTGGTCGGCGATAAGGCGATGCCGAACGCGGCGGAGGAGCGCTGATGTCGCCGGTGTTCCTCGTCGCGCGCCGCGAATATCTGGCTTATGTCGGCGCTTGGGGCTTTTGGCTCTCGCTGCTGACGGCGCCGGTGATTATCGCGTTGCTGATCTTTGGCCCCGTGCTGCTCGCACGCGCCGAGCCGCCACGCGTGCTGGCGGTTGTCGCCGAGCAAACGAGTGACGCTGCTTATGTCACCAACGCGTTCGCTGCGAATGCGCGGCGTGAGGCGCGCGGCGAAATCCGCGCTTATCTTGAAGCGGCTGCGCCAGCCGTCGTGCCCGAGGCAATCGCCGCGTTCGACGCTGCACCCAATCGCGCCGCCGCTGTTGAAGCGGCGCGCGCTGTGATAGTGCGACAGGCGCCGCGTGCGTTGGCGGCGTTCCCCAATCCAACCGAGCGCTACCAACTCGTCATCCCGCCGGAGCCCGACATTGCCGGCATGCGGCCTTATCTTGATGGCTCGCGCGCGCTGCCGGACGGACGCGCTCTCTATGGC
>QBMO01000012.1:21209-26348 GCA_003242075.1 Alphaproteobacteria bacterium | reverse complement strand
CTCTATGGCGCGCTCAACATTCGCCGAACCGACGGCGCGCCGGTGATCGAGTATTGGAGCGTCAATCTCAGCCACGAAGAGCCGAGCAACATTGCCCGCCGTGCGCTGCGCTTGGCGATGCAACGCGAGGCGCTGTCGGCGCAAGGTTTGCCGCCTGAGGAGGCGGATCGCCTGGATGGCTTCGATCCGCAAGTGGCGCAATTCGACCCACGCCCCAGCGCAGGCGAGGGCGAAGTCACGTTGCGCCAGCGCGCGCCGTTCTATGCAGCGTTGGCGCTTTCGTTCGTTCTCTGGAGTGTCGTTTTCTCCGTCGCCAACATGCTGCTCTCCGGCGTGATCGAGGAGAAATCCAACAAAATCCTGGACACGCTGCTGACCAGCGTCTCGCCGATGCAAATCCTGATCGGCAAGCTGCTTGGCGTCGCCATGGTGAGCCTCACGCTGTTTACGTTTTGGGGCGCGCTGGGCGGCGGCTTGCTGACGCTCGCCGCTGAGCGGGCCGGCGAGAGCATGTTCGGGCAGATCGCGGCCGCCTTCCTCGAGCCGCGCTTGCTGGCTGCGTTCATCGTCGGATTTATTGCAGGCTATCTGATGTATGGCGCCATCTTCCTGGCGCTCGGATCGCTCTGTGAATCGCTGCAGGAAGCGCAGACTCTGCTCGGCCCCGTCGCGCTCGTGCTTGCGATCCCGATGATGTTGATCACGCCGGCGCTCGACAATCCAAACGCGCCTCTGGTTGAGACGGCGAGTTGGATCCCAATCTTCACGCCGTTTTTGCTCTTGGTGCGTGCGCCTTCGGGTCTGAGTTGGCTCGAAATCGCCGGCATGGCGACGCTTATGGGCGTCACGGTCGTCGTGATCCTTTTCCTCGCCGCGCGCGTTTTCCGCGCCGGGGTTGTCGATCAAGTCAGCATGTCGAGTTGGCGCGGACGCAAGGCCAAGGGCTAAGGCGTCCGCAACGTCATCTTGACGCCGCCGCGCGACGCGGCACTCTCCGCGCCAACAAAGCGACACCGGGGAGAAATGTCATGGCGCGGCTTGGTTATGTTTGCATCGGCACCAATGATTTCGATCGCGCCACCGCGTTCTACGACGCGTTGTTGGCTGATCTTGATGGCAAGCGTCTGTTTCCAACGCCGCACGGCTTGCTCTATCGGCTCGGCAAAGGGGCGATGATCATGGTGACGCGCCCCTATGACGGCGAGACGGCGACCATCAGCAATGGCGGCATGATCGCGATCGAGGTCGACAATAAAGAGCAGGTCGCCGCCGTTCACGCCAAAGCGCTCAGCCTCGGCGCGACATCGGAGGGCGAGCCGGGTCCGCGCGGCGCGTTTGGCGAGTTCGGCTATTTTCGCGATCTCGATGGCAACAAGTTCGCGGTATTCTACACCGGGCGTGGCGGCTAAGCCGCGCGCCAGCCCATCAGATAAATTGGCCGGCCTTCTGGATCCTTGAACGGGCGCAGCATGTGCTCGCGCGCGCCATCGCGCTGCACCGCCATGGCCGGGCGATCAAAGGCGACGCCCGCCGCTTCAAGCTTTGCCTCCGCTGCGTTCCAGTCCGCCGGATCAAAATAGAGCATGACATCGCCGCTCGGCGCTTTTGTATCCGGGACGCTGCCGATCATGAGCGAGGTCGCGCCCGCGCGCATAAACGTCATGCCGCCGGCTTCGAACAGAACCGGGAAGCCAAGCACGTCGCGATAGAAGGCGACGAGCTTCTCGGGGGCGGTGCTGGCGATGCCGATCTGGCACACGCCATTGAGCAGCGCCGGCGTCGTTTGGCCCGTTTCATGTTGAGACATCGCGCTTCTCCCGCTGGCGACGACCTATCCTCCATATAATTAGTTTGACTAACTAACTAAGTCAACTCACCTTATGTGATGTGGCTCGCACCGATTCCCTGCACGTCGCCGATCGTCTGCATAGCGCCGCGATCCGGCTCCTCCGCGCCGTGCGCGTCGCTGACGCCGAAACTGGCGTGACCGCGCCGAAGCTGTCGGCGCTTTCAGTGTTGGTGTTTGCGGGGCCGATGAGCCTGACAGCGCTCGCCCGTAACGAGCAGGTGACGGCCGCCACCATGTCCAAACTCGTCGCCGATCTCGAAGTGGAGGGGTTGGCCTCTAAGCGCGCCGATCCGGCTGATAAACGCGGTGTGCGCGTCGAAGCGACGGCGAAGGGCCGCGCTATCCTCGACGCGGGCCGGAAGCGGCGGCTCGCGCTACTGCAAGCCAAGCTCTCGCAGCTCCCGCGCGAGCAGCGCGCTTTGCTGGCTGACGCCGCTGAGCTCATGCTCGAGCTCGCCAAGAGCTAAACCGCAAACAAAAGCGCCGCCGGGAAACCCGAGCGGCGCTTTCAAAACTTTAGTGCTGTCGGTCTTACCGCGGACGTGGCGGCGGCTTCGGCAGGAGGCCTTCGCGTTGGGCGCGCTTGCGGGCCAGCTTACGGGCGCGGCGTACGGCTTCGGCGCGTTCACGCGCACGCTTTTCCGACGGCTTCTCGTAATGGTTACGGCGCTTCATTTCGCGGAAAGTGCCTTCCCGCTGCATCTTCTTTTTGAGCGCCTTCAACGCCTGATCGACGTTGTTGTCGCGAACGAAAATCTGTACCAGGGGACGTCTCCCGTAACCCGAAACCAATACCAAGCCGGCCGCCAGCGCCGCTGCGCCGCGAGCCCCGTTCTGAAGCGAAGGCGGGGGGATAGCAAAAGGCCGCGCCCCTGTCCATGCCGGAGCCGGTCGACGTGTCCTCAAGCCGGGCGTACCCTCTCAGTATGACTGAAGCGCCCTCCGCCCGGTTCCGCACCCGGATTCTTGAGGCTTTTCCGGCCCATGCCGCCCGTTTGGGCTGGACGGACGCCGCCTTTAAGGCCGCTTGCGAAGAAGTTCAGCTCTCCGAAGGCGAAGCGGCTTTGGCTTGTCCGCGTGGCGCCGAGGACCTGTTCGACGCTTTTGCCGACCGGGCCGATCAGGCCATGCTCGACGCTTTGGACAATCTCGACCTCGCCGCCATGCGCTACAGCCAGCGCGTCAAAGCCTGCGTCCAGGTCCGCCTCGAAGCGCAAGCGCCCTACAAGGAAGCCGCCCGCGCCATGACCCGCGCGCTGACGCGCCCTGATCGCGGCCCGCTCGCCGCGCGGCTCGTCTGGCGCACCGCCGACCGCATTTGGCGCGCTCTGGGCGATACCAGTACGGACGGCAATTTCTACTCCAAGCGCGCCATTCTCTCCGGCGTGCTCGCCAGCACCTATGCGCGCTGGTTCGCCGATGAGAGCGCCGACCACGAAGCGACCTGGGCCTTCCTCGACGCGCGCATCGACAACGTGATGCAGTTCGAAAAATTCAAAGCGCGCATGAAGCCGCTCGGCGAACACGTGCAAAGCGCTGTCGGCATCGCGGCGCGGTTTAGGTATGGGCGCTGAATTTTAGGGTTCGCCAGCGGCGGCCGGCTGCGTTTCGGGCGGTTGCCAGTCGCCGCTCGGCGGCGCACGCAGTCTCGCTGCGTCGAACAGCCAGCGCGCATACGCGCTTTGGTCGCCGCCGTGCGGCGCATAGAGAACTGGACGTAGCAACGCAGCGGCGTTGTCATACTCCTCTGACCGGATCAGTTCACGCGCGAGCAGCAAACGAATGTGGTCGGCTTGGGGCGCTAGTTCGAGCGCCCGACCCAGCACGTTAAGCTGCTCGTCACTCATCGGTTGCGGCTCACCGGCGAAGGTCGACGCGTAGAGATAGAGCGTCGGATAGTAGGAAGGGTCTTGGCGGAAGGAACGCACGAGATGCCGGCGAGCTTCGGTCAGATCCGCGCGCGCTTCTTCGCCTGACTTGGCGTTCATTTCTTCCAGGATCATGTCGGCCAGAAGGTAACGTCCTTCTGCGTGATTTTCTTCTTGAGCGAAGAGGGCGTTCAATTGATCGCGCGCGCCCGCGTTGTCGCCGCGTCGGATAGCGAGGCGCGCAAGAAGGATGCGGGCCATGGGATCGTCGAGGTGCGGTTGTGCAGCGGCGCTAATTTCTGCGGCGTCTTCGTCATTGACCGCCGATTGGCTGGTGCGCAGCCGCGCAAGCGGAAGCAGCATATTGTCAGCCGCGCGCGGCAGGCGATTAACTGTCATGGGCGCAAGTTCTTGCGGCAAATCGATGTGAAGCAGACGCGAGCGGCCGTCCTTGAAGGCCTCAAGCTCTTCGCCGAATTGTTGGGCCGTAATGCCGAAAGCGGGCTCGAAAGACTCGAGAGGGCCGCCGCCTTCACCGAGCAATGAAACATAGCGTTCCAATCCCCGCAGACGTTCAGACGTGTTCGATAAGTAGTTCACCGCAAACCACGAGTAGGCATAGAACCGCCCCGTAAATTCGCCGTCGCGCTGCGCGACGCTCTCTGGTGCGAGTAAATGCTCTACTGGGAAAGGGTCTCCGTAATTCAGCCAGCTTGAACGGTTCTCAGACGGCCGGCCAATGGTGGCGCGCCGACGGCTGATGTCGGTCGTTGATACGTATTCGGCCCACCCCTCAATGTACCATTGCGGATACGCGCTCGGAAAATAATGCAGCATGAAATGGTGCGCATATTCGTGGAATAAGATGGTGCGGCGATCGATGCCTAAGTCTCGATCGTATCGTGAGAAGGCCGCGATCATGTCGCCGCTGGCTATGTAGAAGCCGCCGACACTCTCGGACATGTGCGGCGCGACGACGCGAAGGCCTCGTAAGTTGCGCACAAGAAACACTTCGAGCTTGTTCTGGTTCTCACGGCTCTCCAGTCGCGTAAGCGCCCGCAGCACGAGATCGAAATCCTCGAGCGATTGCGCGGCATTGCGGACTTGCTGTTCGTTCAGATCGCCATAGACGATGAAGTTGGCGCTTTCGGCGCGCCACCAGCGGCCGTCTTGTGCGGACGCCGCGCCCGTCAGCGCAGCCGTAATCAATAGTACGCTCGCAATCAGACGCGCCAGCATCCGCTCCTCCCCGAGTTGCAAAGAGAGCCTAATGCGCAATTGGGAATTGCCAAGACACTCGCATACTGGGGCGGCGCGTTTCCCCGCAAAGCTAAAATTTCAGCTTCGTCACGTGGCCCATTTTGCGGCCGGCGCGGGCGTTGCGTTTGCCGTAGAGGTGGAGGCGCGCGTCGGGATCGGCGG
>QBMO01000012.1:20201-21199 GCA_003242075.1 Alphaproteobacteria bacterium | reverse complement strand
GCTGACCATGCGTCGGCGTCTTCGCCGATGAGGTTCAGCATTTCGATGCCGGCGATGCGCGTTGTCGGCCCGAGTGGCCAGCCGGCGATGGCGCGGATGTGCTGCTCGAATTGCGAGGTGAGCGCGCCTTCGATGGTCCAGTGGCCGCTATTGTGAACCCGCGGCGCCATTTCGTTGGCGACGAGCGAGCCGTCCGGCATCACGAAAAATTCGATCGTCAGCACGCCGACATAATCGAACGCCTGCAACACCTTTTGCGCGGCTTCGAGCGCTGTGCCGAGAATGGCGTCACTGATCCGCGCAGGCAAAGTCGTGCGCGAAAGGATGCCGCCAGCGTGTTCGTTCTCGCATAGATCGTAGTGCACAATCGCGCCATCCCAGCCGCGAGCGGCGATGATGGAGACTTCGCGCTCGAACGGGCAGAAGCCTTCCAGAATGCCCGGCGCGCCGAGCTGCTCAAAGGCGCCAGCGACATCGGCTTCCGTCTTCAGGCGCAATTGTCCGCGACCGTCATAGCCAAGCCGGCGCGTTTTCAGGATCGCGGGCAGGCCGATGCGTGCGACCGCGTGCTCTAGCTCCGCTTGTGATGAGACCGCAGCAAACGGCGGCGTCGCAATGCCAATGGATTCCAAGAATCTCTTTTCGTCGAAGCGATCCTGCGCGATCGCCAGCGCTTTCGGCGAAGGCGCGACGCGTGCGCCAGCGGCGATCAACGCTTCCGCCGTCTGCGCGGGCACGTTTTCGAACTCGGTCGTCACGACGCTGACACGGCGCGCGAAATCCGCGAGCGCTGCGTCATCGAGATAATTGCCGATGATGGTCTTGGCCGAAACACGCGACGCTGGGCTGTCCGGTTCGTCGGTGAAGATGCACGCGTCGAAGCCGAGCTGCGCGGCGGCGATCGAAAGCATGCGGCCCAATTGGCCGCCGCCGAGAATGCCGATCGTCGAACCCGGCTGAAGCGGCGTCATGTCGGGCTTTCGCTCACCGCTTCAGTT
>QBMO01000012.1:11416-20191 GCA_003242075.1 Alphaproteobacteria bacterium | reverse complement strand
CTTCAGTTTGCGCCGCGCGATAGGCATCGAGCCGCAACGCCAGCGCTTCGTCGCTCAACGCCAAAATCGCCGTCGCCATCAAAGCGGCGTTCACCGCACCGGCTTCGCCGATCGCCAACGTCCCAACCGGCACGCCGCGCGGCATCTGCACGATCGAGAGAAGACTATCCAGGCCCTTGAGTTCACGCGATTTAATTGGAACGCCCAAAACCGGGAGTGGCGTCATCGCGGCGGCCATGCCCGGCAGGTGGGCGGCCCCGCCGGCGCCGGCGATGATGATCTTGAGCCCGCGCGCCTTGGCACTGGTGGCGTACTCGTAGAGCCGCTGCGGTGTGCGATGGGCGGAGACGACCTTGGCCTCGAACGGCACGCCGAGCGCTTTCAGCGTTTCGGCGGCGAGGTTCAGGGTTTCCCAGTCGGACTTGGAGCCCATGATCAAACCGACCAACGGGGCGGGGGTAGCCATGTTTCGGCTGCTCCTAAAAAATGGGCCAGTAAAGGAAGCCGCCGCAGGCGTCCAGTCCGGAAGGCTAACGCGTCCTTTACCTCCATGGCGCATCCCTCGAGGTGAGAGGCGCACTGACATGGCCTTGGGCCCCGCCAGGACCGAACCCGAAACGAGCGAGCTGTTGCAACGGCTCGGCCTCGACGCGCGCGACGTTTCCGAGCCCGCGATCGAAGTTTTGGCGCGACTCACCCTCGAATTGGAGGCCATGCGGGCCCAACTGGCCGACGCCGAGACGCTGGCCGACCGCGATACGCTGGCGCCCGTCTTCAATCGCCGCGCCTTTCTGCGCGGCCTGCACCGGACGATGTCCGAGGTCGAGCGTTACCGGACGCCGGCCGCCGTGCTCTACATCGACCTCGACGGCTTCAAGGCGCTGAATGACAGCTTCGGCCACGGCGCCGGCGATGCGATTTTGCGTCATGTCGGACGGCTTCTGGTCGATAACGTGCGTGAGTCCGATGTTGTTGGCCGGCTTGGTGGCGACGAGTTTGGCGTCATCTTGAATCGCGCCACCGCTGACGAAGCGCGTGCCAAATCGGCGATGCTGAGCGCGGCGATCAACTCGTCCGCCGTCGTGTATGCCGGCATGCATCATCGTGTGCGGGCAAGCGTTGGCGTGCATCCGATCGCGCTGGTCGAAGATCCCGAATACGCGATCGCGCGCGCCGACGAGGCGATGTACGCAGAGAAGTACGCCCGCCGTGCGCAGCAAGCGCAGGCGTTTTCGGGATTTTAGTTTCGTCCAGTCCGCCTTCGCCAAGGCTACGGCGGACGATTTCGCTTGAGCGAAATCGGAGGGCGGAGACGCGAGGGTTGCATCTCAAGGCAGTTACAGTGTGCGCCGATTGCTCGGCGCCAGACGCTTCGCTCGCGTCTCCGTGATCTGCTTCATCGGCGCCGTCGCTGGAGGTGTTTCACTCCAGGAGGCGGCGCGGCCGATGGCGTGAAAGTCGCTGTTGTTCGCAGCGATCCTTTGTCCGTGCTCCGCGCGGTTGCGACCCCGCTGGCTTCTGCGTTCAATGCGCTACGCGACGGGAGGGCGTCCAAGGGGTCTGTCCGTCTCTTCGCGGCGCCTTCTCATGAAAGAGAAGCATCAATTGCATCACGCTCGATCACATCATCTCCGCGTTGGCTGAACAGGGATCCAACTGCCCTCCTGCGAAGATGATGCGCGCATTGTAGCGCGGTTTGAGTGCTGTCGGATAAGCGGCGATCTATCCCCGTAAAATCTGGACCGCCGGCGCCCTCGCCGGCATGTCTGCGGCGCGCTCTGACGTAGCGGGGGTTCTCAACCAAAAGAGCCGGCGAGGGCGCCGGCGGTCCAGATTGACGGCGCGTCTTTCGGATGCGCCGGCACGCCGAGGGCTAGAGCCGCCAGCTAAGTGCAAGCGCGCCGAAGTCTTGGCGCGTGGGTTGGGTTTCGAATTCTTCGGTGCGCCAGACGTATGTGTAGGCAAGGCGCCAGTCTCCGGCGCTGACCGAGAAGCCGGTTTGGAAGTCGGCGACGTAGGGCGTGCGCTCGACAGAGGCGCTGTCTTCCCAGGTGTTGCCATCGAGGAAGAGATTGCGCGCCACGGCTCGGCCCTGGATGCCGGCAAACACCGACCAGGAGAGCGGCCCGCCGGCGAAGTGTTCGACGCCGGAGAGTGAGGGGCGCACGCGTGGAGGGCCGTAATCATTGTCGATGCGCCAACCAAGGCGGGCGGTGAGGCCCACGCGCGCTTCCGTGCGCAGCGTGCCGAGGCTGGCGCCGGCGCTGGGTGTCAGATCGAACTCGAGGCCGCCGGGAACGTCTATGAACGCGCGCACGGCGCGCCAGCGGCGATCGAACGAGACGGCGAAGGCGAACTCGTCTTCGAGCTGACTGTCCCAGCCCTGTGGATCGGGCGCGCCCAGCCATTCGTGGATGCCGCGCTGGGCTTGTTCGCCCATCGCTGAAGGGCCGGTGATGCCGAATTCGAGCTCGTAGGTGTCGAGATAGCGCGGCGCGCGGCCATCGGTGCGATCCTCTTCGGCGCCGACCATGAGCTGCATGTAGAGCCAGCCGGCATAAGGGTGCTGATCTGCCGGGGCGGGCACGGCGGCGATGTCTTCGGGCGTGAAGATCGATTGGCCAATGGCGACGCCCCAGAAGTCCGGCTGTGAGTTCGAGAAATAGCGCGTGAAGCCGCCGGCGCCGCGCAGCCAATCGGGCACGCCTTCGTCGGGCGAAACGTAAGCGAGCTTGATGCCGGAGGTGTAATTGCGGTCAGCGCCGGAGGAGAGGCTGTCATTCTCGACCGCGATCGAGAACACGCCTTGCAACTCATCGGGGCGATCTTCGGCGAGCGCCGCGCCCGGTAACGCCGCCAATATTGCCGCGCCCGTCAGCCAACGCTTCAAGCGATGATGTCCGGGGTCAGCCTGTCTTCGATCCATTGAATCTGGTCCCTCAACACGAGCTTGCTGCGCTTCAAGCGAGCAATTTGCAGCATGTCGCCGCTGGTCTTCTCTTGCAGCGCAGCAATCGCGCTGTCGAGCGCGCGATGCTCCTCGCGCAGCTCCATGAGCCGTGCGCGTAACGCTCGTTTTTCTGGCGTATCGTTAATGTCGAATTCGTCAGGATCGTCGGCGTCCATGAGCCCTGTTCCGCCGTGCGCGGCCGGAACCCCGAGGGCCGCGCGCCGAGCTAAGCCACGCCAGAAAGGCGCTGTAAAGCGCCACGACTCGCCAAATTTAAAAGCAGGAACAAGGGCCGGCGAAAGAAATGTAAATTTTGTTGATGATGTAAGGAGACAACAGTCAAATTCGGGAGCATCCTCGGACTCGCCCAACCAAAGGAGGCGCCTTCGATGGCTATCGAGCAGCGTTTACGCGAACTCGACGCCCGGCATCGGGATCTCGACTTAATCATTGAACATGAGGCCAAAAGGCCGGCCGTGGATCCTGCCCGGCTCACCGCGATGAAGCGGCAAAAACTCAAACTCAAAGAACAAATCGAAGTGATCCGACAGAGTCTCAGTCACTGAACTGAGCGCTCGCCCTGGTGTGTAACGCGCCGCCCTGGGTTTTGGGGCGGCGCTGTCAGCGCGCTGCGGTCTCGGTCTCGCCATCCACCAGCGGCAGATAGCGCGCGTATCCTTCCGCGGCCATGCGTTCGCGTGGGATGAAGCGGATGGCGCATGAATTGATGCAGAAACGCTGGCCGCCTGTGCCGCGCGGCCCGTCGTCGAACACGTGGCCTAAATGCGCGTTGCCTTCGCGCGAGCGCACTTCGATTCGGCGCATGCCGAGTGTGTAATCCTCGTGCATGGTGATGGCGTTGGGATCGATCGGCGTGGTGAAACTCGGCCAGCCGGAGCCGCTGTCGAACTTGGTGGTGGAGGCAAACAGCGCCTCGCCGGTGCGGGCTTCGACATAGATGCCGGTTTCGTGGTGGTTCCAGTATTCGTTGTCGAAGGCGCGCTCGGTGCCGCCCTGGTCCATGACCCAATTGCGCAGGCGCTCCAGCGCGTTGGGGTTGCGCTCGGTTTGCGCGACCGGGCGCTCGCGGGTCTGGGCGTAGGCGTAGTAGCCCGCGCCGCTGACGGCGAGCAGGGCGACGGCGAAAATGGGGGCGAGGCGCATGGGGGGGCTCCAGTGTTGAGAGCTTATACGCCTCAGTAGGTCGCGCGGTTGCGCTGGAAACCAGAGACAGGGCGCCATACGTAAGCACCCACATGATCCGTCGCTCAATCCTCGCCAGCTTCTTCCTGCTTGTCGCCGCCGCGTGCTCGCCGCCGGCGCCGGCGACCGCGCAGCCTCAGACGCCGCCGACTGGCGCGGTCGAGGAGGCTGTGTTCGCGGGCGGGTGCTTTTGGTGCATGGAGCACGACATGGGCGCGATCCCGGGCGTGATCTCGGTTGAGAGCGGCTATACGGGCGGGCGCAACGAGAACCCTACCTACGAGAACCATCCGGGCCACTATGAGGCCGTGCGGGTACGCTACGATTCAGGCCGCATCAGTTATCGCCAATTGCTCGACCGCTATTGGCCGCTGGTCGATCCCACCGACGATGGCGGCCAGTTCTGCGACCGCGGCTCCAGTTATCGCACCGCGATTTTCGTGACCGCCACGCAGCGCGCTGAAGCGGAAGCCAGTAAGCGCGCGATCATCGCCTCTGAGCGGGTCAATGGGCGGGTGCTGACGCCGGTGCTCGATGCGGCGACGTTCTGGCCCGCGGAAGAATACCACCGCGATTACGCGCGGCGAAATCCGGCGCGCTACGCCGCCTACCGCGCTGCGTGCGGACGCGATCGCGTTCTGCGGCAGGTTTGGCGGCGTTAGCAGCGGCGCTTGCCATACTACGCTCGACGTAGTATGCTTCGCCATGATCAAGTCCTGGGCGAACGCCGCCACGCGCCGCTTTGCGGAAAGCGGCAAGGCGAAGTTCTCCGGAATGGATCAAGACGCCGCCATGGATTTGCTCGCTGCGCTCGACGCCGCCACATCGCTTGACGACCTGAGTCCGCTAAAATCGGTCGGGCTTCACAAGCTCAAAGGCGATCGCAAAGGGCAGTGGGCGATGACCGTGAACGGCCGCTGGCGGATATGTTTCCGCTTCAAAGACGGCGATGCCTGGGACGTAGAGATTGTCGATTATCACTGAGAAAAATCCGATGCGAATGGCGCCTGTTCACCCCGGCCGCGTTTTGAAACGCGAGATTGAAGCACGCGAGTTGTCCGCCAATCGCTTGGCGCTCGCGTTGCGGCTGCCTTCCGGTCGCATCACGGACATTCTGAACGCCAAGCGGGGTATTTCGCCTGACACCGCATTGCGCCTAGGGCGATATTTCGGCAATAGCGCCCGCTTCTGGCTCAATCTGCAGACCGCCTACGAACTGGCCCTGGCGGAAAAGGAAATCGGCGCCCGCATTGCCAGCGAGGTCAATCCGGACGCCGCTTGAGAAACGCCAGCGCGGATGCCGACGCTCCGTTAGCCCTCAGCCTTCGTCGGCCTGCTCATACGTTTCCGCCGGCACGGTTTCTTGTGCGCCTTTGAGCGTCTTGGACTCTTCCTTGGCCTTGCGGGCGTCGGTGCGGGCTTTGGCGGCGGCGGCGTCGGCGACGACGGCGTCGAGTTCGATCTGGGTGCACAGGCCGATCGTCACCGGATCGACCGGCTTGATCTGCGGTGAATTCCAGTGCGTGCGGTTGCGCACTTGCTCGATCGTCGACTTGGTCGTGCCGATCAGCTTCACGATCTTGGAATCCGGCACTTCCGGATGGTTCTTCAAGAACCAGTTGATGGCGTCGGGGCGATCCTGGCGGCGGGCGATCGGCGTGTAGCGGGCGCCTTTCTTCTTCACTTGCGGCAGGTCGATGCGCTTTTGCTCGAGCGGCTTTAGCACGTAGGTTTCTTCAGCTTCGCCCTTGGCGATCTCTTCGCGCGACAGGAAGCCGCCAGCGATCGGGTCGACGCCGCGAATGCCCTTGGCGACATCTTCGTTAGCGATGCCTTGCACTTCGAGCGGATGCAGTCCGGTGAAATCGGCGATCTGCTTGAAGGCAAGCGAGGTGTTTTCGATCAGCCACACGGCGGTGGCCTTGGGCATGAGGACGTTCGAGGTCATGTGCTTGGGCTCCAGATACGCAAACGCGCCCGGCGGCGTCGCCAGGCGCGGGGCCAGATGGAGCAACGGGCTGACCACCACGGGCGCGGTAAATCAGTTGCCCGCGATATAGCGCCGGTTGTGGGCGAAGGGAAGGCGGGATCGCGCCTTTCAGACGCGATCCCGCAGCCTTTATTCGTGGTCCTTGCCGGCGGTCTTGTCGCCGCGCGCCAGCTTGAAGACGACGCCGGAGAGCAGCACCAGCGCCAGCAGGTTCGGCAGCGCCATGGCGGCGTTGGCGATATCCCCGAAGCGCCAAACGAAGTCCAAATCTTGGAACGAGCCGACGAAGATCATCGCCACCCAGACCAGGCGGAACGGCAGGATCATGCGGTCGCCGAAGAGGTGCGTGATCGAGCGTTCGCCGTAATAGGACCAGGTGATCAGCGTCGTGAACACGAACAGGATGAGCGCCAGCGACGCGATCAGCTGGCCGATGGGAAAGCCGAGCACGAGGGTTGGAAACGCTGTCGCGTAGGCGGCTTGCGTCATGTCGAAGCCGCGCAGGTCCGAACTCCAGACGTGCTCTTGTACGCCGGCCGCCGATGGGAAGGCGCCTTGTACGGTGAGGATGACAAGTCCGGTGCAGGTGCAGACGATGATGGTGTCGATGAACGTGCCCATCATGGCGAAGCGGCCTTGGCGGGCTGGATCGCTGGTTTGCGCCACGGCGTGCGCCATCGGGGTCGAGCCTTGGCCGGCTTCGTTGGAGAAGAGCCCGCGCGCGACGCCGAAGCGGATCGCCATGATCATGCCGGCGCCGAGGAAGCCGCCGGTGGCGGCGTGGCCGTTGAAGGCGCTGTCGAAGATGAGTGCGAACGAGGCTGGGATGTCCGATGCGTTAAGCGCCAGCGCCCAGAGCGCCATGACGATATAGGTGATCGCCATCACCGGCACGACTGCTTCGGCGACGCTGCCGATCGACTTGATGCCGCCGATAATGACGACGAACACCAAAGCCGCGACGATCAAGCCCGCGCCCCAATCGGGCAGAACTGGAAATAGACCGGTGAGCGAGTCCGCGATGGAATTGGCTTGGATGACGTTGCCGGTGGCGATGGAGGAAATAAGCGCGCCAACGGCGAAGAACCCGCCGAGCCAGGCCCATTTCTTTCCAAGCCCTTTGCGGATGTAGGTCATCGGGCCGCCGCGATAGTGGCCATCCGGCGTCTTGTCGCGGAAGCGCACGGCGAGCGAACCTTCGGCGAAGGCGAGCGCCATTCCGAAGAGCGCGGTGATCCACATCCAGAACAGTGCGCCAGGCCCGCCGAGCGTAATGGCGGTGGCGACGCCGGCGAGGTTGCCGGTGCCGATTTGGCCCGAGAGCGCGGTCGAGAGCGCAGCGAACGGCGAAATCTCGCCGGCTTCTTTTTCTTTGCTACGTTTGAACAAGCCAGCGAAGGCGGCGCCGAGATGCGTGATCGGATAGAACCGAAGTCCGATCATGAAATAAAGGCCAGCGCCTAAGAGCGCGATGACCATGGGCGGGAAGGGTAGTATCTGTTCGCTATTCCAAGTCCCGCCCCAGATGAAGTCCGAGACATTGGTGACGTGGGCGTAAAGTTGCTCCACCGGTGACACGGCTGCGGTCATGCCTGAGTTCCCCTGCTCGCCGCGACGCGGCGTCCCTGGGGGCAAGTTAGCCGGAGCTTGGACGGAATGACCAGCCTTAGTGAGGCGCCCCGCGCAGGAGGCTCAGCCGAGGACTAGCCGGGGCGGGAACTCATGCGCTCCAGGCGCCGTTTGCCTTTGCAGGAGGCATTCATGACCGCGCCGCAGCAACCGCCGCACGAACGAGACGCCAAGTCAGGTGTGAAGCCCGGCGAAACGCCGGGCACGGATAAGTCGAGCAAGCCCGACCGGCCGGTGGATGAGGAGGACGTGTTCGGCGGCCACGAGCGCACGCACAAGTCCGACGATGTCGAGTCCGGAAGCGTGAAGCCCTAACTCGCGAGCAGCACGATTTTCCCAGCATGCCCGCCGCTTTGCAGGCGGGCGTGCGCGGCTTCGGCTTCGGCGAGGGGGAAGGTGGAGTCGATCACTGGCTTTACTTTTCCGGCGGCGATCCAGGGCCAGACGACGTGTTCGACTTCGCGCGCTATGCGGGATTTTTCCTCGTTCGAGCGTGAGCGCAGCGTGGAGCCCGTCAGCGTCAGGCGTTTCAGCATGAGGCGCATCAAGTTTACCTCGGCGTGCGGGCCTTGCAGGAAGGCGATCATCACGCAGCGGCCGTTGTCGTTGAGCAGGTTCAAGTTCTTCTGCACGTACGGTCCACCGACCATGTCGAGCACGACGTCGGCGCCGCCGAGTTCGCGTACGACGGCTTCGAAATCCTCGGTGCGATAATTAATGCAGCGTTCGGCGCCGAGCTTTTCGCAGAGCTTGACCTTGGCGTCGTCGCCCGCCGTGGCGAGCACGCGGGCGCCGTGTGCTTTGGCCATTTGGATTGCCGTGGTGCCGATGCCGGAGGCGCCGCCGTGAACCAGCAGCGTTTCGCCAGACTTGAGCGCCGCTGCTTCAAAAACATTGGCCCATACCGTGAATACGGTTTCCGGCAGGGCCGCCGCTTCGGTGAGTGACAGGCCTTTCGGCAGCGGCAGCGTCGAGCCCTCCTGCGCGATCGCGTATGTCGCAT
>QBMO01000012.1:9116-11406 GCA_003242075.1 Alphaproteobacteria bacterium | reverse complement strand
ATGTCGCATAGCCGCCGCCGGAGAGCAGCGCGCAGACTTCGTCGCCCTCGTGCCAGCGCGTCACGCCTGGGCCGACGCTTTCGATCACGCCGGATACTTCGAGGCCGAGCGTCTCGGGCGCGCCGGGCGGCGGCGGGTAGAGACCGGCGCGTTGCATCAGATCGGGGCGGTTAACCCCTGCCGCCGCTACTCGGATTAGTATCTCGCCGCGTCCGGGGTCCGGACGCGCCACGACGGCGAGGGTGAGTGGTTGATCGGCGCCGTGGATGATCTTGCGCATGCGAGCTTTGCTCCGCGGCGACGCTTAAACGCGGCGCCGTTGTGCGTTAGAGTAAGGCGGAGGAGGTGAGGCCAATGTTCGAAGACGATCCGTTTGCTCCGCCGGCAAAGAAAACCTTACCGCTGGAACAGCAGCTTGAGAACGCCTCCATCGAAGATCTGGAGGCGCGTATCGGAAAGTTGAAGGCCGAGATCATGGCGTGCGAGCAAGCGATCGCGGCCAAAAGGGCCCAGCGCGCCGCGGCCGAGAGCGTCTTCGGCTCGGGCTCATCGTAAATATTCGGGCCACAGGCGGCCCACTCCTTGCGAACTTTCAAGCGTATGACCGACACGATCCAAGTTTCCCCAATCAAGGCGGGTTTCGACCCGAAGCGGGCGCTCGAATTCGCCCGATCGGAGGTGTTCGACCGCACCTTCAAAGAGGGTATGGCGATGGTTGAAGAAACCGCCGCCTATCTCGATGGCCCCGGCCGGGCGGCGTCCAAGCGCCTGTCGCGGGCTGCGGCGCTTGCTTACGCTGGCGAGAGCATGCGGCTGACGACGCGCCTCATGCAGGTGGCCTCGTGGCTCTTGGTGCAGCGGGCGGTGCGCGACGGCGAGATCCAGCTCACGGAAGCGGCCAGCGACAAGTATCGGCTAATCTCGCGCGAGCCGCAGGCGGCCACGAGCTTTGCCGGCGCCGATGAGTTGCCGCAGGCGCTGAAGGCGCTGATCATTAAGGGCGGGGCGATTTATGAGCGTGTGCGCCGTCTCGATGAGACGATGTATGACGGCGGCGACATGGACACCGTCAATCCGGTCAGCGATCAGCTGGCCATGTTGCAGCAGGCGTTCGGGCGTTAAGGCTTAAAAGCGCGTCGTCAGCGACAGCGTTACTTGTTCGGCATCGTAGTCGAAAAGGTCGTCGCTCGAGTCGTTCTCGCGCGTGCGATACTGCAAGCGGACATCACAATCGCACGGCAGCACGCGCTGAAGCGTCACGCTTGCTTGCGGCGATAGATAGCTATCGGTGCGCTCAAAGCCGTCGAACTCGCGTTCGCGCACCAGCGCCCCGACTGAAAACTCGATGTGATCGCCGGCTTGGAAATTGTAGGCGATCTCGGCGCCGTATTCCTCGAACTTGCCCGGCGCATAGCCGAACGAATCCCCGTCCATATCGCTCCAGCGCACGAACGGCTGCACCACCAGCGTATCGCGTTCGAAAATCAGCTGCGGCTTGGTTAAACCGGCTTGCAGTTCGGTATAGGCGCCGTCCTCGACCACAAATGTGAATGTGCTGAGGTCGGTCTGGTAATCGCGGTAGCCGTGGCGCGCGCGCAGCCAATACGACATGCCAGCGGCGCGGCCTTCGAGCGTCACCCCGAAATTGACGTCGTTGAAGTAGGCGTCGCCATCGAGCATGGAAGCGCCCGCGCCGATCGATGGGATCGCGGCTAAGTGCGGCCCGAGATAAAGCAGCGGGCCGATTTGGGCGCCGATGAAGGCGTAATCGAGCACCTCGACTGTGTCGTTGTCCTCGATGACGGCGTTCACAATCGTGCGCCAGCGCGTACCCAGCGCTTCGCGTTCGTCGGCGATCATCAGGCGGCCGAAATAGGTGGTTGAATCGCCTTCGGTGAAGAAGAAGTCTTCATTCAGGTTTTCGGCGTTGGTGTCGAAGCGCGCACCGACTTCGAGGCGGGTGACCGTGTAGCTGGGCTCGATCAAGCGCCGCACGCGCTCATAGCCGCGCCGGGCTGTTTCGTTGCTCGGATCGTTAATCAGAATGCGTTCGTAGGCGACGAGCGCCAGGCGCGGCTTGCCAGCGGCTTCGGCCGCAGCCGCGTAGCGAAAGTTGAGATCGACGTCCTGCGGGTTGTCGAGAATGCTCTGGCCCAGCGCGTCCAGATCCCCGGCCTGCTGCGCGTGCGCCATGCCGGCGGAAAGGGCAGTCACGCTCACAGCAAGCAAGAAGGCTTGGGCCAAAGCGCCGAATTTTCCCCGAACTTTCATGGCGGGTCCCCGCTACCAC
>QBMO01000012.1:5226-9106 GCA_003242075.1 Alphaproteobacteria bacterium | reverse complement strand
TTCAATAAGTCCGGTTCGCGCCCAGAGTTCAAGCAATTACTTCCGTCACGCCCCGGGGCGTGTTCCGCGTTGCAAGGCTCGCTGTTCCGGGTTTAGGCTTGGCCGAAGACTACGTGAAAAGGACGTGACATGCGGCGTTCAATCCTGGCGTTCGGCGCGCTTTGCGCCGCTGCGCTCTTTGCCTCTGGCGCCGTAGCCCAAACGGCGGGCAGTCACATTGGCGCTGCTGTTGCGGTGCGCAACCAGGTGACCGGGGCACATAGCGGCCAGGAGCGCGTGCTCGCCACAGGCGGCCGCGTGTTTGAAAACGACCGCATCACAACGGGGGCGAATGCCGTCGCGCAATTGATGTTTGCGGATCAGACCACGCTCAGTGTGGGCCCGCGTTCGCAGGTCACGCTCGATCGCTATGTCTACGATCCGAGCCAAGGTGCGGGCGATGTCGCGGTGTCAGTCGGCAGCGGCGCACTGCGTTTTGTCAGCGGCACCCAGCGTCCGCAGAACTATCGCGTCCGCACCCCGGTCGCGACGATTGGCGTACGCGGCACCATCATCGATCTCCTGCTCGTCAATGGCCGCATGTTTGGCATCCTCGATGAAGGCGCGCTGACATTCACGCTCGCGAACGGGCAAACCATCGAACTGACTCGGCCCGGTCAAGCGGTGGAATTCTTTGCCGATGGCACGGCGTCGCGTCCGTTCACTTGGCGCGGCAGCTATGAAAGTTCGCTCGGCGCCGCCACCTATCCGTTGTTCGGCAATCCGTTTCATGAGTTTCCGGGCCTCGAAGGCGCTAACGATGCCGACGACCCGACGAACCGCAGCGACGATCTGAACGCGGGTTACGGCTACTACTACAATTACGGCCAATAGCCCGCTTTTGGCCGCCGCCGCGTGATGTGCTATACTTCGCGCATGTCTGACATCGTTGTTGAACGCGGCACGCAGGCCCGTCTTGCGCCGCCGCCGAAGCGTTGGCGCAATGTTTACTGGCTGGCCAAGCGCATCGAGCTGCGCGAGAGCGAATATCACGCGGAGGGCAAATATGGCCCCGGGCGCTTTGCGTCGCGGAAGCTCTGGCCCAGCCGCGAGGTCGCCGAGGCCAAGGGCCTGAGGAGCGTCGAGCGGCACCGCGACCGCAAGCACATCATCTATCTCGGCCCCGAAGAGGCCTGAACGAAAAAGGCGCCGGATCGCTCCGGCGCCTTCGAATTTCGCAAGCGGTGGAAGGCTCAGCCTTCCTTCTTCTTCATGAAGCCGCCGAACTTGTCGTTGAAGCGCGAGACCCGGCCGCCGCGATCGAGCAGCGTCTGGTTGCCGCCGGTCCAGGCCGGGTGCGACTTCGGATCGATTTCGAGCGCCAGCGTGCCGCCTTCTTCGCCGTAGGTCGAACGGGTCTTGAAGGTGGTGCCGTCGGTCATCTGGACCGTGATGAAGTGGTAGTCGGGATGGCCTTCGGTTTTCATGACCCGGATTCCTGGAGGTCCGCCTGTTTCGGGCGGGAAAATTGGAAGCGGCGCTGATAGCGGAAAGGCGTGGGGACCGCAAGGCGGGGCAGCTTTAGCCAAGCCAAAGCAGGCAATAGGCCGCCGCGAGCGTGCAGGACGCCAGCCAGAACCCAATCATGAGGGCAAAGCGCGGGTCCTGGCGTGGAGGCGGGCGCATCGTGATCTCCGATCGGAGGGCTGAAGCGGCTTCCCCAAAGGTGGTTGGAGAAGCCGATCCAAGCGACGCGCTAAGGACCAAATTTGGCGGGGGGAAGTCCCTAGCGCGTGAGGAGAATGCAACCTCGGAGTTCGCCTGTCGGTACGATAGCGGACATCTCCGGGTTTAATTACAGCGAAGTAGGCAATGCGGACGGGATATTCGGGAACGCCTTTGGCGAAGAAGTTGGGGCTGGCGCCGGGCGCGCCGCTTTGGGCGTCGGGGATGCCGGCGTCGGTGAAGGCGGTGCTCGATGCCGAAGCGGGGCCCCGCTACCTCTCGCGGCCCACCAAGGCGCTCGCCGCCGCTCACATCTTTCACGTCAGCAAGGCGAAGCTCGTAGCCGAACTTGAGGGATTGAGGGCGAAGCTCGCGCCGGACGGGATGGTGTGGGTGTCGTGGCCGAAGAAGGCCGCAAAGGCGGAGACTGACATCAGTGAGGATGTCATCCGCGCCGTGGCGCTGCCGATGGGGTTCGTCGATGTGAAAGTGTGCGCGGTAGATGAGACGTGGTCGGGGCTGAAGCTGGTGATCCGCAAAGCGCTACGCTGAGGCGGGGGCCGGTTCGGTCTTGGGTTCTGGCTTCGGCGCGATGTGCGGGGCAAAGCGCAGCAGGAACGGGTTGAGCGCGATCGAGATGATCGAGCCGGCGAGGATGAGATTGTAGGTCTCCATCGCCATCACGCCGAGTTGCACACCAAGGCCAGCGAGCACGAACGAGAACTCGCCGATCTGAGCGGTTCCAAGCGCGATCAGCAGGCTCGACTCTTTCGATTGGCCCAGCATGCGCATCGGTATGTAGCCGAGCACGGCTTTGCCGACGATGATCACCAGCACGATGGCGGCGACTTCAATGGGTTGGCGCAACAGCACGCCGGGGTCGAACAACATGCCGACGGCGACGAAGAAGATAACGGCGAAGGTGTCGCGCAGCGGCAGCGAGTCCTCGGCCACCTTGTGGCTGAACTTCGAGCCGTTGAGCGCCAGCCCGCCTAGGAACGCGCCGAGCGCAAAGCTGGCGCCGAACCAGAAATATGCCGCCCAGGCGACGCCGAGCGCCAGCGCCAGCGTGCCGAGCGACAAGAGCTCGCGCGATTTGGCGTGAGCGATGCGCACGATCAGCCACGGGAAAAAGCGCGCCCCGATCACCAGCATCAGCGCCACGAAGAGCGCGATCTTGGCGAAGGTGACGGCGAGCGCGCCGAGCACCACCATGGGCGAGACCTCGGCCACGCGCGCCGCCATGGCCGTGACCAAAGCCGGCAGCACGACGATGGCCAGCACGATGACGAGGTCTTCCACCAGCAGCCAGGAGATGCCGATGCGGCCCTCCTCGGTCTTCAGCAGCCGCCGGTCCTCTAGCGCGCGCATGAAGACGATAGTGCTGGCGATCGAGAGCGAGATGCCGAGCACCACTGCTTCGGCCAGCGGCATGCCCATCGCCATGCCGGCGCCGACGCCCATCAGCGTCGCCAGCAGCATTTGGATGACCGAGCCCGGCACCGCGACCCAGCGCACCGACCAGATATCCTCGACCGATATTTTTAGCCCGACACCGAACATCAGTAGAATGACGCCGATCTCGGAGAGCTGGAGGGCGAAATTTGTGTCGCCGATGAAGCCCGGCGTGTGTGGGCCGACGGCCACGCCGGCGATCAGATAGCCGACGATCGGCGAGAGGCGCAGGCGCTGCGCGATGAAGCCGAACACGAACGCAAGCACGATCGCGGCCACCAAGGTCGAGATCAGGCCGTGCTGCTCCATCCGTTCGCTTCTCCCTCTTCGCCATATGAGGGAAGCCGGCTGCGCCACACAAGGCGAACGCATGCCCCATTTGGAACAAAGTTCAGCGCTGGCCCGTTAGATCGCCCGAGGGCGCTTGAGGGCTTTGCTTATGGCTTACGATGCAACGATTGCGGCGACGGTGGCGGATGCACCGATGCGCAATGATTTTCGCCGCGATGAACGACTGATCGTGTTGGCCGGCGGCGCGGCGGTTGGCTTGGTCGCAGGCGTTGGCGTCGCGCTGGCGCTGGGACGCGTCGGCATGTGGCCGCTCATGATTGGCGCGCCGCTCTTCGTGTTTGCGCTCTATCTCGCGTGCGCCACGACGCGCGATGCGATCTCGCGGCGCGCCTTCGGCTGCGCAATGGCTGCCGGCTTGGTGGTGGCGTCG
>QBMO01000012.1:0-5216 GCA_003242075.1 Alphaproteobacteria bacterium | reverse complement strand
ACCTGGGCTGGCCCGGCGGCAGCTGTCGCTGCGATGGCGCTGCTGGCGTCATGCTGGAGCGGCGCGTCGTCGGCGGTGTACCGGCTCTCGGGCCAAGCGGCGATCGTCTGCGCCGGCGCTGCCTATCTCGGCGTCGTCAATATGTTGAGCTGAGCCCCACCGCGGCCAGCGCCTCGGTTTGGCGCTGCGCCAGGGTGTCCGGCGAAAAGTCTGCGACGCTTTCTGCGAACATGGCGCTGAAGTTCAGCTCTGCCCTCAGATGCAGGAAAGCCGCGCCCAGACCGATGGCGGCGCGGTCCATGAACACGAACTC
The DNA here is from genome assembly GCA_003242075.1 of Alphaproteobacteria bacterium. Taxonomy (GTDB): domain Bacteria; phylum Pseudomonadota; class Alphaproteobacteria; order Caulobacterales; family Aquidulcibacteraceae; genus Vitreimonas. Next base: position 4,903 of record QBMO01000012.1, on the reverse strand, counting down.
GCGCGGGATCAGCACCGGGCCTAACGTCTGGAGCCGTTTGCGCACAGCGAAGGCTTCGCGGCGGCCGTATTCGGACGGCGGCACGTCGTCGGCGATGGTGCGGACGCGGTCGTCAAGCATCGGGCCATAGATAAAGCGCGCCCACATGGTCAGCGCTTCGATCAATTCGGCGTTCAAATTCTTGAAGCCCCAAATCTCGTACGAGTGCGCCACCTGATCCATGTCGCCGGCTTTGAGCCCGCCCCAGAGGCCCACGACGCCCTCCAGAAAGCGCGGCGGGAAGATGCGGACGCAGCCAAAATCGAGCAGCTGTAGCCGCTCGGCGGTTTCGGTGAGCGCATAATTGCCCAGGTGTGGGTCGCCGTGGATGACGCCGTAATGGGTCATCGGGCCCCACCAGGCTTTGAACAGCATCTGCGCGATGTGGTTTCGCGTCTCCTGGCTTTCATCCAGCCAATGCATCAGGCCTTTGCCGTCGAGCCAGGTCATGGTGAGGAGGCGCTTGGTGGACAGTTCCTCCAGCGGCTCGGGCGTGTTGATGGTCGGCTCGTTGGCCAGCATCAGCGCGAAGAGACGCATCTGCTTTAGCTCGCGCGCGTAATCCAATTCCTCGCGCAGGCGCTCGCCGACTTCGAGGATGGCCTCCGAAGAATCGATCGAACCGTCCATGTTCTTGAACAGACCGAGCAAAGTGCGCAGCTGGCCGAGATCGGCCTCCACAGCGCTGGCCATGTCCGGGTACTGAAGCTTGCAGGCCAGCGCGCGGCCGTCATGGGCGGCGGCGCGGTGCACTTGGCCGAGTGACGCGGCGGCGGCGGCTTCGCGATCGAAGCTTGCGTATTTGGTTAGCCAATCGTCACCAAGTTCGGCGCGCATGCGACGCTGCACGAATGGCCAGCCCATCGCCGGCGCATGCGCCTGCAACGTGCGGAACTCTTTCGCGTACGCTTCGGGCAAAAGATCAGGGATCGTGGAAAGCAGCTGCGCTACTTTCATCAGCGGACCTTTGGAGCGGCCGAGCGCTTGGCGCACGGCTTTGGCAAGCGCTGCTTGATCGGCGCCCATCATGCGCGCGCCGACTGCGCCGGAAATGTTGGCGCCCACGCTCGCTACGCGCCCAATGCGGGCGGTTATGCGGTTACGCTCTGGATCGCGCGGTTCGTCGCTCATGCGGGGGAGGTGATGGTGAACACGGTGTTTATCTAGTGCCTATGAGGCCTTACGAATATCGCAGTTTGCTGTGCCATTTTAACGCGACCTGAACCTCCCCTCCGTAAGGTGCCCGCAATGACCAGCGTTTCCATCAGAGAAACGCGGCAAAGAATTGGTGGGTACCATGGGTAAGACGATCCTGATCGTCGATGACGATCCTGCGCAGCGCCGTCTGTTGCAGGCGGCCGTAGAGCGCAACGGCTTCCTCACGCGCGCGGCGGAAAACGGCCAGCAAGCCGTCGCCGCCGTCGATACGCACGCCGATATCGATGCGGTTCTGCTCGATCTCGTCATGCCGGGCATGAGCGGCCAAGAGGCGCTGAAGGAAATTCGCATGCGCCGCGGCGACCTGCCGTGCATCGTGCTGACGGCTTCGGGCGGCATCGACACGGTCGTCACTGCCATGCAAGCGGGCGCGTCCGACTTCTTCGTGAAGCCCGCGTCTCCCGAACGTATACTGGTGTCGCTGCGCAACGCGCTCGAAATGTCGAACCTGAAAACCGAAGTCGTGCGCCTGAAGAAGCGCGCGACCGGCCAGCTTTCCTTCGACGACATGGTGGCGAACGCGGCCGTGATGGGCCCGGTCGTGCGCATGGGCCGCCGTGCGGCGGCGTCGAACATTCCAGTGTTGATCACTGGCGAAAGCGGCGTCGGCAAGGAAGTGCTGGCGCGCTGCATTCAAGGCGCATCCGAGCGCGCGGGCCGTCCGTTCGTGACGGTGAACTGTGGCGCCATTCCGGAAAACTTGGTGGAGTCGATCCTGTTCGGCCACACCAAGGGCTCGTTCACGGGCGCAACCGACAATCACGCCGGCAAGTTCGTCGAAGCCAATGGCGGCACGCTGTTCTTGGATGAAGTCGGCGAACTGCCGCTCGACATGCAAGTGAAGTTGCTGCGCGTGCTGCAAGAAGGTGAAGTCGATCCGGTGGGCTCCAAGCGCCCGGTGAAGGTCGATGTCCGCATCGTCAGCGCCACCAACAAGGATTTGGCTAAGCTCGTCGCCGACGGCCGCTTCCGCGAAGATCTCTATTATCGCTTGAACGTATTCCCCATCGAAGCGCCGCCACTGCGCGAGCGCAAGGAAGACGTGCCGGCGTTGGTCTCGCGCTTCATCGCGCGCTTTAACGCCGAAGAGGGCCGCTCGGTGCGCGGCGCGTCGGCGGCGGCAATGCAAATGCTGATGGACTTCGATTGGCCGGGCAATGTCCGCCAGCTCGAGAACAGCGTCTTCCGCGCGGTCATTCTGTGCGACGGCGACGTGCTGCAGCCGGAAGACTTCCCACAAATCTCCGGCCTGAAACCGCTAATGGCGGCGAATGACGCGCTGCCGGTCGATGTGCCTGTGCCGGCCAACGATCACCACGTCACGGCCGCGCACATGCAGTTCACGTCGGTGGTCGCCGCCGCCGCGGAGATTTCCCCGCAGCCGGTCGCCGTGTTCGACGGCGAGGGCCATTTGCGCCAACTCGAACAGATCGAGCGCGATCTGATCGAACTCGCGATCGATCACTATTCCGGGCATATGTCCGAGGTGGCGCGCCGCTTGGGCATTGGCCGCTCGACGCTCTACCGCAAACTGCGCGAGTATGGGCTCGAAGAGAAAGCCGTCGGCGAAGGCTAAGGAGTTGAGCGATGGCGTTGCTGCTTGCTTGGGCCGGCATCAACGTCATCGCGTTTCTCGCCTTCGGTTGGGACAAGCGCCAATCGATCCGTCACGGCTCGCGCCTGGCTGAACGCACGCTGTTGGCGCTCGCACTGTTCGGCGGTGCGCTCGGTGCGCTGATTGGGCAACAGGTCTTTCGCCACAAAACCCAGAAGCAACCGTTCCGCACGCTGCTGTGGCTGGCGGCGGTGGTGAATATACTGGCGGCTGTTGTGGTGATGCGCGTGGATTGGCTGGCCGGTTAGTGGACTACGAGTCTGGACCGCCGGCGCCCTCGCCGGCACTTGTCCGACGCCGGGACGCTGAAGAGAACGCCCATTCCTCGGGCGTTTCGCAAAGGCCCGCGGCTACAGGGTTTCGTTCAATGTATGCCACTGCATTCGCAAATTGATCCTCCGACCGCATGTATCGATCGAAATACTCGCGCCGCCACAGGCTGCCGCGTCGATCTTCCCGTTTGTTGATGGCGTGAGACGTGGCGGATTTCCAAGTCTGGACGATACTCGCGAGCGACGCATCAAATCCCAGCTCGGCAAGCACATGGACATGTGTTGGCATCACGCACCAAGCGGCAAGAGCGTACCTTTCTCCGTCATCTCGGAGTAAAGATGTTTGAACGATCTCGGCGTTTTGCGGCTTCGCCAGGAGCCGACAGCCAACTCCGCGGTCGAGTTGTTCGTCGGCCCAATCCGCGCGAAGGTCCGGACGCGTAAGGCTTGGCGGGATGCCGACTGGCAAAGCATCGAACAGGCCGAAGATGATGTGTTGTACTAGACCGCGTTCGTCGCAGTGAGGAAGGTAGCCTCGCGATCTCCAGCCGGCGTGCGTCATTTGGTAAAGATGCCGGCGAGGGCGCCGGCGGTCCAGACTGGCCGAGCCTTATTCTTCCTCGCGCGGCGGACGCCGGTTCTTCCAGCCGAGCGGCTTTTTCGTTGTCATGCCTTTGCGCTTTTTGCCGCGTGCTTTGGCGGCGATCTCTTTGAGTTTTACGGTTTGCAGCGTGGAGAGCGCCTCGTCCTTGCGGCCTTTGCTGAGGTCGTGGAAGGCGGAGCCGTATTTTTCGAGGCGCTTATCGACTTCGGTCAGAAACTCGTTTTCCCATTGCGAGTAATCGACCACGCCTTCGCCTGGTTTCACTTCGCCGGTTTCGGGATCGATGGTTTCCGGCGCAGCGCTCTTGGCTGCGAGCTTGCGGATCAACCGCTGCGCTTTGCGCGTCTTCTTCTGATCGACGTCTCTTGGCACGCGGGATTGGGGGTTAGGGATGGGGGCTTGGCCAGAGCCTAATCCCTAATCCCCAAAACCCAATCCCCAATCAGATTTCGCCGAGCGCGTGCAGGTACAGATCGCGCACTTGTTCTTGCTCTTCGCGCTCTTGGCGGTCCTGTTTGCGGATGCGGACGACTTGGCGGAGCACTTTGGGATCGAGCCCGAAGCTCTTGGCCTCGGCGTAGGTCTCTTTCACGTCGTCGGAGATCGACTTTTTCTCTTCTTCGAGCTTCTCGATCCGCGCCACGATCTGGCGCAACTTCTCTTGTGTCGATTGCGTCAGCGATTGCACCGCGACGACTGTGTCCGTTCCACCAAAATCCGGCATCTGCCCCAACCTTCGTTTCGAGAATCGAATCGTTACGAAACTCTAGGCTTGGCTCGGCGCACTCGTCATCTCGTTGACACGCCGAATCGCTGCGATGACGAGATCTGTCCTCAGGCGATGCGGCATGTGGCCGGTATCGGGGGCGATGACGAGTTCGCCGGCCGGCGAAGTCGCCGCTAAAGCGCGGGCGTGGCGCTTGGGCGAGACAATGCGGTCCTTCTCGGCGGTGATGATCACCGTGGGTGTGAGTAAGTCGGCGTAGCGCGGCGCTTGCGCGGCGAACTCGACGTTCGAGGCGCCGACATCGAGCGCCGATGCGCGAAACGCACGCGGCCGGAAGATGAGCGGCACGGCGGCGCGTTCGAGATAGTCCACAGGCACAGGCGCGGGCCAGAAGTTGTTGGCGACGCTGCTCGCGCTCATGGGTGGGC
>QBMO01000129.1:7072-7724 GCA_003242075.1 Alphaproteobacteria bacterium | reverse complement strand
GCGAAGCGGGCGTCGTCGAAGCTGATGTCGGCGTCGCCGGAGAGGCCCCCGCCATTGCTGGCGAGCGTCACGCGGCCGTCGATGCGACCGGTGGCGCGCTCGCCCCAAATCGCAGCCAGCGGCGCGAGCGGCGCATCGTCGATCTCCGCCGTGCCGGAGAGTGCACGCCCGCGATCGGTCCAGCTTGCGCGCACGACGCCGTCGCCGACGGCGACATCGAGCGATGCGTCCATGCGCCCTTCGCGCCACTCGGCCCGCATCGGTGCGCGCGTGAAGATATCGGCGCCGGCCAGCGTGCCGCGCCCTTCGGCGCTGAGCGCGGAGGCGCCGTCGAGATCGGCTGTGGCCGTGCCTGCAAACTGCAGTGGCGCATCGCGTAGGCGTCCACGCATGTCGAACGTTGCGGCGATGGCGTTCATGGGCCCTTGCGCGCGGAGCGTCGCGGCGCGAATGCGCAACTCGCCAGCGCGCGCGTCGACGATTTGTGCGTCCAGCGTGAGCGTCTCGGGGCTGAGTGCAAGGTCGCCGCTGAAGCGGCCGGTCACGCCGGGCACGATGCCGTCGAGTGCGCCGTTGACATCGAGCGCCGCCGTCACGCCGCGCGAACCGAACGAGGCTGAGCCTTGCGCAGCGAGGCCGCCCCATTGCGCAT
>QBMO01000129.1:4174-7062 GCA_003242075.1 Alphaproteobacteria bacterium | reverse complement strand
CGAGGTTGCTGAGCCCGAACGCGCCGCCGGCAATGTTGATGTTGGCGCTGCCGTTGAGCGGCTGCCCGGATGCCGCGCCCTGCACGGTCGCTGTCCCGGCATAGGCGTTGCCGGCGGGCGCGAGTGTGAAGTCCACGATCGGTTGTTCGACGACAACGCCGCCAGCCGCGAAGCTCGAAACCGAGGCGCGCGCAGAAAGCGTGGGGCGGGCGATGCGGCCGGTGATGCGGCCGGTCGCGTCAACTGCGCCGGCGATCTCTGCGCCACCGAGCGAGAGCGGGCCACGCGCCGTGGCTTCAAGCGCGAGATCGGCTTGGCCACTGACGATGCGGCCGGTGGCGCCGGCGCGGAGTTGTGCGCCTTCGACGCGCGCATGTGTGACGGTGATGCCGCCATTCTCGTAGGTAAAGCGTCCGTCCAAGCTTGGCGAAGCGCCAAGCAATTGCGGCACGATTGCTGGCGCGCCGCCAATGCGTTCGCCAGCGCCCTGCACGGTGGATGTCCACACGCGCTCCTCGCCAGCGTCTTCGGCGAAGGCGCGCCAGCGGCCGGCGGCTTGGCCTGTGAGATCGGGCGACAAGGCTTGCAGGCGGCGTATGCGCCAGTCGCCGGAGAATTCGCCGTCGCCGCGATTGACCCAGCCTTGCGCAGTCAGCGCGAGGGCGTCGCTGGTGAGTTCGGCGCGATCGAGTGAGAAGCGGCCGCGCGCGCGGTCGAAATTTAGTCCGGTGCGCAAGCGCGCTTGGGCAAACAAGGGCGCAGCGTTGGCTGGCGCGCGGAGATCGGCGTCGAGTTCAAAGCGCGCGCGTGAGAGTGAAGCGTTTACCGGGCCCGCAAGTTCCGCGGTTTGTCCGAGTGCATCGATGGCCTGAGCATCCAGAGTAGCTTGAATGGCGGTCGTGCCGCGTGCGGCGCGTAGTTCGCCTTCCAGCCGCGCTGCGCCAAGCTCGAACGGGGACTCGCGGGCGATGTCGGAAAGGCGCTCGGTCGTCGCGACGAAGCGCGCGGGGCCATCGAGTTCCCACTCTTCGTTGAGCGCGCCTTCCAGATCGACAGCCAAGAACGGCGTCTCAGCCCGCGCTTCGAACGCGCCCGCATGCGCCCCGCTGGCGGCAAGTTCGACGCTCGGGCCAATACGGCGCGCGAGCGTTTCAAACGCGGGCAGGCGATCGAGCCGGGCGGTGGCGCGTGTGATGGCCCAGCGCTCCGGCGTCCAGTTACCGAGGATGCTGATGAAGTTTGCCGCTTCGCTCTCATCCGCGCCAATGCGCACGAGAGCCGAAGCCGCCCCGGTCTGCGCATCGCCTTCGCCGCGCGCGGTGGCGCGAACTTCTTCGTCCGGAACACCAAGCGCGCGCGAAAGGATGCCGCCGGGCGCGCCGTAAATGTCGGCGTGCAGCACGTAGGCTTCGCCGACGCCGACTTGCGCGATGATGCGGTCGGCGTCGCTGTCGGTGCGCTGCAAGGCGATGTCGAGTGCTTGGAATGCATCGTCTTCGATGCGCAATTCGAAATCGGCGGTAAACGCGGCCGCGACGCCGAAGGCGGCTTCTTTAACCGTGATCGCGTCGACGTGAATGCCACGCAGATCAATATCGAACGTGGCGCCGCTGGGTGGACGGCTTGGTAGTAAAGTCGGCTGCCGGAGGATGACAATTGAATTGGCGCGCGCAGCGTCGAGACGCACCGTGCCGCCGAGAATGTCCTGCGGGCGCCAATTGAGTTCCAGATTGCTGGCTTCGAGCCAGACGCCTTGCTCATCGGCGATGGTGACGCGCTCGGCGGTGAGCGCGCCGAGCCAGCCGCCGCGCACGCCTTCAACCTCGAGGCGCCCCAGCCTCCAAATGCGTGCGCCGTCGGCGAATTGATCGACCACCCACGGCGCCAGCGGGCCGATGCCGACGGCCGCGCCGCTCGCCATGATGGCGGCGCCCGTTGCAGGAAAGAGCCAATGACGCCGGCGCTTGCGCGGCGGAGGAGGCGACGCGTCCTCGCTCAAAACGCTTGGCCCAGGCTGATATAAAGCACGAAGTCGTCGCCAGACTCGTCTTCGTCCAAAGGCACGGCGATATCGACGCGTAGCGGCGCAAAACCCAGATCGTAGCGAACGCCGACACCTGCGCCCCAGCTCAAGTCGCCTGCATCGCCCCAATCGTCGAACGCCGTGCCGGCGTCGACAAACACGGCCGCGCCCCACGAATTGTCGAAACGCCAGCGCGCTTCGAGCGAGCCATCAACTGCGCCTTGGCCGCCTGGCGTGAGTCCGAGCAGGTCGCGCTCTTCCGGATAGATCGAGTTGTAAGCGTAGCCGCGCACCGAGCCGCCACCGCCGGCATAGAAGCGGCGATCCGGCGGCACATCGTCGGCGCTGCCAGAGACGGGTTCGAGCCATCCGGTGCGCAAACGCGCGGCGAGGGTGAGACGGTCATTCTCGCCGAACGATTCGTAGATGCGGCCATCGCCGATGAGGCGGACGAAGCCGAGCGTCTCGTCGCCGGCCGAGACGGACGGTTCGATGCGGAGATCGACGATCGAGCCGTCGCGCGGATCGAGCGAGAAGCCGGTCGAATCGTTGCGTAGATTGTAGAAGCCCGACAGCACGATGGCGTCACTGACGGCGGCGCCGCCAATGTCGTCATATTGGTCGGCGGAGAGCCGCAGGCCGTAACTCTGGCCGATCCGCAAACGGCTCGATGCATCGACCGAGCCATAAATGGCCGCACCGGTTCGTGTGTACGCGTCGAGATCGTCACGCGTGATCTCGGCGCCGAAGGTGATGGCGTGGCCAAGGCCGGCGGCGTGCGGGCGCAGCCATTCGGCGGTGAGGCCTTGTTGCAGTTCCGCCAACGTTGCTTCGACACTGAGCGAATCGGCGCGCCGCGTGTAAT
>QBMO01000129.1:0-4164 GCA_003242075.1 Alphaproteobacteria bacterium | reverse complement strand
GCGACGACGCCGACGCCTTCCGTGGTGGAATAGCTGGCGCCGAGTTCGTAGGCGTTGCGGCGCGCCGGCTCGATCTCGACGACAACGTCACGCACGCCTGCCGCGTTTGGCGGTTCAAGCCGCGTGGTGGCGAGGGAGACGGCGCCGGTGGAGGTGATGTCGCGGCGGAGCTGCGCCAGCGCCTGCGGCGAGTAGGTTTCGCCGTCCTCCCAGTTTTGTAAGCTGTCGATGAAGCTCGGCCGGATGATGCTGTCGGGCGAGGCGCGAACGTCGCCCAAGCGCGCGAGCGCGCCGACATTGAACTCATAGCGCGCAGTGACCAGTGCGGTGGCGTGATCGACAACGACACGCCGCTCGCCGGCGGCGGCTTCGGCGTAACCGGCCGATTGCAGCGCCGCAATCGCGTTGGCTTCCGCTTCCAACACGCTGGCCGCGCGCGCCGGGGCGCCGGGCTCCACGGTTTGCAGCGCGCGCGTGATCTCGCTCGCTGCCGCTGCGTTTGGCGGCTCTCCGACATACGCGACTTCAACCGGCTCGAAGCGGAAACGCGGGCCAGGCGCGATGACGAGCCGGGCTGACGGCGGGTCTTCGCTTGCTTCTGGCGTGACGGTCGCGCCGTAATAGCCTTCGGAGCGCAGCCACACGAGCGCGCGCGCGGCGGCTTCTTCGGCAATGCGCTCGGCTTCAAATAGCGTTGTTGGCTCTTCGCGATCGGGGAGCAAATCCAGAATGCCCTCGCGCATGTCCTCGTCGGCGCCGTCAATCACGACGGGGCTGTCGGCCCAGGCTGGGGCCGGCGCGGCAGACATGCCGATCGCCACGCAAAGCGCGGCTGGGAGGACGGGAAAAAGACGCATCGCGAGCCGCGCTAAGGCTCGCAGTGCGCCGGTTAAGGCTTCATCAACCATAGTGCGCGGGCCTGTCCCCGCGCCCAATAGGAAATATTCACAAAATCAATCAGATGTGAAGCGCCGATGGCGCCTTGCTGCGGTTTAACCCCACGGACCCTGGCGACGCGTCCACGGACCCTGCCGGTCGGCAGGCGCAGGCCGCATTGTTCCGCGACCGAGACGCTGCGCCATCTGCATCAACTGAGCGATGCGGTTTTTCGTGTTCGGGTGCGTCGAGAAAAGGTTGTCGGCGCCACGGCCCGAGAGCGGGTTGATGATGAAGAGGTGCGCCATCGCCGGATTGCGCTCGGCGTCCTCGTTCACGCGCTGACGCGCATAGCCTTCTATCTTCTGCAACGCGCTGGCCAGCGCTTCCGGCTCGCCGCCAATCTCGGCGCCGATGCGGTCGGCTTCGTACTCGCGCGCACGGCTGATCGCCATTTGCACTAGTGATGCCGTCAGTGGCGCGAGCAACATGATCAGCAGACCGGCGATCGGGTTGGAATTGCCGTTGGCGTCGCGCGGGCTGAAGAAGAGCGCGAAATTCGCCAGCATGGCGATGGCGCCGGCGATGGTTGCGGTGACCGTCATCGTCAGCGTGTCGCGGTTCTTCACGTGCGCCAGTTCGTGCGCCATGACGCCGCGAATTTCCTCGCGCGACAGGAGGCCAAGCAGGCCGGTGGTGGCGGCGACGGCGGCGTTGGCCGGATTGCGGCCGGTGGCGAACGCGTTCGGCTGTGGGTTGTCGATGATGTAAATTTTCGGCGCCGGAAGGTCGGCGCGCTGCGCCAGCGCCAGCGTGTCTTGCACGTACGCTTGCACGCGCGGATCGGGGTGGCGCGGATCGACCTCCTGGGCGCGGAAATGGCGCAGCACCAACTTATCGGCGTTCCAATAGGCGAACATATTCATCGCCGCCGCCACAGCGAGCGCGATCAACATGCCGCCGGTTCCGCCGATCAAGTAACCGACGCCGCCGAACAGGGCGGTCATGGCGGCGAGCAGGACATAGGTCTTCAGGTGGTTCATCGGACTCCTCTACGCGCTATGATATTGAGAGCCGAAAGCTGAGGTTCAATATGGATGAGAACGAGTCATTGGCGCCAAAGCGTGTCTTGACGCCGGAGGCGCAGCGGGCGCTGTCCGAGGCGGAGGCCCGCCGCAAAGCGGCCGCAGAGCAGCCCAAGGAATTTGGCGGCCCCGCCGGCCCGGAACCGACCCGCTTCGGCGATTGGGAGAAGAAGGGCATCGCTACCGATTTCTGATTAACGGCCTTTCGTTGAGGCGAAGTTCGCGCCCCTCCGGCGAAGCAGCTTTGCATTCGGAGATACGCGCGCGAGGGTGCTTCGGATTTCTGGAGATTATCTCATGCGCATGCTCGCGCTTTTTGCCGCCCTGGCGCTCGTCGCCGCGCCGATCGCGTTTACGCCGAGCATCGCGCACGCTGATGGCATCGAGCGTCCGCGTCAGCCGCGCCCGGCTCTTCCGCGCCCACGCCCGGCGCCTGAACTCGTGGCGCCAGCGCCAGCGCCGGTCGTTGAGACGGGCCCGGAGACTGTCACATTGTCGAACTCGTTCTTCGCTGGCGGCGGCGGTGTCGGCGCTGACATTGGCGGTGGCTATTATTCGAGCACCACGGTCGTGATCCGCGGCGGTTCGGCGCACGCTTCGGCGTCTTTCAATTACCCACAAATCCTGTCGCTCCAATTTCCGCTCCGAGTTCAATATCGGTGAGTCTTGCCAGCCCGCGCCAGATCACAACGTTTCCAGGCGGTGGATCGCTGGCGCGGGCGAGGTAGCCGCCGAGGCGCGCAAGTTTTGTGAGATAAAAGGCGATAGTGCCTGTTCGACATCGGCGATTTCCGGTGTCACCGATCAGGCGGTCAAGCAGGCCAATCTCGGTCGTGGTCAGGGCGGTTTCGGGCGGCGCATCGGGCGCAGTCCGATTGAGCATCGTGAGCCACAGCACACGCCAGCTCAGGATGCAGAAAACCGCCATAAGATTGGCGAGACGCTCGGCGGTACGCAGCTTTGACTCCTCCGCCTTGCAACCCGACTTCAGCACCTTGTGGAACACTTCGATCTTCCACCGCATGGCGTACCAATTGACCTTCTCGATCGCTTCAGCGCGCGTGCGCACGGGCAGATCCGTCATCAACTTCCACTCGAGCGGCTTTCGCCCCTTCGGCGGATTGCGCTCGGTGGCGTGGATGACGGTCAGCGACAATGCTGGATATCGCTTCTGCTTGCCGATTGGTGGGTTGACGCGAATGCGCTTGTACCGGATCTCCAACGCAACTTTGGCGATTTCGCCCTTGTCATTACGCATCTCAATGTGGTGCAGCCCTTTGACAGCCTGCTCCTCCATTTCGTCCGCAATCGTGTGGCCGCCATCGCCTGCAAGCCGGTCGACGCAGGCGCGGATCAGGAAATGCGCGCCCAAGTCCCGCGTCAGGCAGAACAATTCGTAGATATCGCTCTCGCGGTCGCCGACATGGACACACCGTTCTGGCGCGCCCAGCAAGGCGATCGACTGACGCAAATTGTCGAGCCAGCGCACGCTCTCCTTCTTCTCTATAGGCACACGCGTCCCGTTGATTTTCTTCCTAAGCTGCGCGGTTCCCTTGAAGGATTTCCGGGTCCAGAACTTCACTGCAGACAAGCCAAGCGGCAATCCCTCAGTGGTGACAGCCAGGCTCGAATGCATCAGCATGCCGCAAAGCTTGTGGTGGCGAGTGCGGCCAAGTTTGTCGCGCCCGCTATTGATGGCCTTCGTGAAGCCGATGTCGCGCGGGCGTTTGCGTTTGTAGACGAACTCGGTCGTGTCCTGGATCAGCAATACGGGGCCATCTGAACGCCCGAAACGATCACGCGTGGCGGCGAAGTGGCCGCTCAGAATTTCGCCCTCTTCAACGCGGTCATTGGCGAGAAATCGATAGGCGGCTTTTGTGCTTGCCCAATCCTGACATGCATAGGGAATGCTCTCACCCATGCGATCGCCGACTTGACGGATCAGCTCCGAAAAACGCCGTCCAAGCCGGACATCCTTGAACGCAGATTCGTCGATCTCGGCGTCCGTCCAATGCGACGTACCTGCGTCCGGCCCGCCATCAGCCTCTGCTCGATCGCACGCATTTCCGGTTTTCGACGCCACGAAGCACCTCGCCACTGCAAATCAGGTGCTCGACAATGAATCACAACCGATTCATCGGGTTCAAGTTTTTCCGGCAAACCCGACCAATCGAATCGGTTCCGAAATACGGGTAATTGAAAG
>QBMO01000128.1 GCA_003242075.1 Alphaproteobacteria bacterium | reverse complement strand
GGAATACGTCATTGTTCTGGGGCCGGGCCAATCAACGCCCGCCCCTTGGATCAATGTCATCGCCAATCCCGGTTTTGGCTTTCAGGTGTCGGCAGAGGGCGGCGGTTATACGTGGTCGGTCAACAGCCGCGAGCATCAGCTTACTCCATGGTCCAACGATCCCGTGACCGACCGGCCAGGCCAAGCCTTCTATCTGAGAGACGAAGACACAGGCGATGTGTGGAGCCCAACAGCGCTGCCGATTAGGGATGAAGCGGCAACCTATGTGGCGCGGCATGGATGGGGCTACAGCCGTTTTGAACACAGTGCGCACGGCATTGCCGCCGAGCTCTTGGAGTATGTGCCGCGCGCCGATCCGATAAAGATTTCACGGCTGAAACTGCGCAACACTTCAAGCCGCGTCCGCCGCCTTTCGATGACAGCCTATGTCGAATGGGTGCTAGGCGCTTCGCGCGCGGCGGGGGCGGCCTTTGTAACGACGCGGATCGATCCAGAAAGCGGAGCGATGCTCGCGAACAACCTTTGGAACCCCGCCTTTGGCGAACGGGTCGCCTTCCTTGATCTGGCGGGCCGCCAAAGGGAGTGGACCGGTGACCGTCGCGAGTTCATCGGACGCAACGGCGTGCTCGCTTGGCCCGCGGCGCTGGTCGATGGGAGTTCATTGTCGGGCCGCGTTGGCTCGGGATTAGATCCTTGCGCTGTTCTCCAGACCACCGTTGAGATCGCGCCGCACGGCGTCGCAGAGATTGTCTGTTTCCTTGGTGATGCTCCCAATGATGGCGAAGCGCGGTCGCTGATTGCGCGATACCGGGAGACAGATCTCGACGCCGTGCTGGAGGAGGTAAAGCGCTTCTGGGAAAGCACGGTCGGCACGGTTCAAGTGAAGACGCCGGACCGGTCGATGGACATCATGCTCAATGGCTGGTTGACGTACCAAACTCTGGCCTGCCGGGTGTGGTCCAGGTCGGGTTTCTACCAGGCCAGCGGCGCGTACGGCTTCAGGGACCAGCTGCAGGACTGCATGGCTCTTGCGACCGTGCATCCGTCAGTAACACGCGAGCATCTGCTGGCGGCGGCGAGCCGCCAATTCGTCGAGGGCGACGTGCAGCATTGGTGGCTGCCGCATTCGGGCCAGGGCGTGCGCACGCGCATATCCGACGATCGTGCGTGGCTCGCTTACGCTGCCGCGCACTATTTAAAAGTCACTGGGGACGTCGCCGTCCTCGAAGAGACAGTCGCTTTTCTAGAGGGCGAGCCCTTGGCGCCGGGCGAAAGCGACAGCTTCTCGTTGCCGACGATCTCGGAGGACGCTGCAAGCCTCTACGAGCATTGCGCCCGCGCTCTGGACGCTAGCCTTGTTGTCGGCGCGCACGGCCTGCCACTCATCGGCGGCGGCGATTGGAATGACGGCATGAATCGCGTCGGCGAGGCAGGCAAGGGCGAGAGCGTCTGGCTCGGGTGGCTATTGTACGCTGCGCTCGATGATTTCGCCGGCTTCGCAGATCGGCGCGGCGACGAGCGCCGAGCAGCGACATGGCGCGCCCACATCACGGCGTTGAAATCTGCTCTTGAGCGCGAAGCCTGGGATGGTCTCTGGTACCGGCGCGGCTGGTTCGACGACGGCTCTCCGCTGGGCTCGGCGGCGAGCGAAGAGTGCCGCATCGACTCCATCGCTCAATCCTGGGCGGTTCTATCGGGCGCCGGACTGCCCGAGCGCGCTGCTCAAGCCATGGCCGCCGTCGACCGTGAGTTGATCCTGCCGCACGACGGCCTGGCCTTGCTCTTCACGCCGCCTTTCGACCGATCATCGCCCGATCCTGGGTATATCAAGGGGTATCCACCCGGCGTGCGCGAGAACGGGGGCCAGTACACCCACGCCGCATTGTGGTCGGTGATGGCCTTTGCTGGCATCGGCGAAGGCGACAAGGCGGCAGCGCTCTTCTGGATGCTCAATCCAATCAATCACGCGCGCACGCGCACCGACATGCAACGCTATAAGGTGGAGCCCTACGTTGTCGCTGCTGACGTTTACTCCGCCACCGGCCATGTCGGACGCGGCGGCTGGACCTGGTACACCGGGTCAGCGGGCTGGATGCAACGCGCTGGTGTTGAAGCCATCCTCGGCGTTCAGATCGAGCAGGGCGCGTTGCGTTTCGACCCGTGTATTCCAAGTTCTTGGCCTGGATTTGAACTCACGCTGCAACATGGCGCATCGCGTTACGAAATCGTCGTTGAAAACCCGCAGGGCGTGCAGCGCGGCGTCGCCACTGCAGAGTTCGACGGCGCGCCGATCGCCACAAGCCCAGTTTTAATTCCGTTCAGTGATGACGGCGCCGTTCACCGGCTGTTGGTGCGGCTGGGTCCTCATCGAGCCGACAGCGGACGAGGCGACCCGGATCCAAGTCGCCCGACGGAATTTGCGAACGGGGACAGGCGGGCTCAATCGAGCGACGCAGCGTCAGCCGAAGAGCGTGCGGGGGACGCAAGAATTTGATGTTTGGCGATATCGACCCACGCGCTGGCCAACCAGTTGACCCAAAATCACTCTTAGACGTCGGTCAGCTTCTGAGCGCCTACTACGCAGGCCGTCCCGATCCGGCCGAGTCTGGCCAGCGCGTGAGCTTTGGCACGTCGGGACATCGCGGCTCCGCTTTCAACAATGCCTTCAACGAACCACACATCCTGGCCATCGCTCAGGCGATCTGCCTTGACCGCAAGGCGCGCCGCGTCGACGGCCCATTATTCGTCGGCATCGACACTCACGCGCTGTCAGGGCCGGCATTCAAGACCGCGCTCGAAGTGTTCGCCGCCAATGGCGTGACCGCAATGATCGACGTCCGCGACGGCTACACGCCGACCCCAGTCATCTCGCACGCGATCCTCTGCTACAATCACAACCGAACGCACGGGTTTGCCGATGGGGTCGTGATCACACCGTCGCATAATCCGCCGGCTGATGGCGGCTTCAAGTACAATGCGCCCCACGGCGGACCTGCGGACGCCGCTACAACTGGTTCGATCGAACGCCTCGCTAATGAATTTTTGAAAGCTGGCCTAGCGGGGGTTCGCCGCATCCCATTTGAACGCGCCCGCGCGTCGTCGGAAATTCAACGCTACGATTTCGCCTCGCCCTACGTTGAAGATTTGGCCTCCGTTCTCGACATGACCGCGATCGCCGCGTCGGGTGTCAAAATCGGGATCGATCCACTAGGCGGTGCAGCGGTGCACTATTGGGGCCCGATCATCGAGCGATACCAGCTGAACGCAACCGTGGTCAGCGAGGTTGTCGATCCGACCTTTGGATTCATGACCGCAGACTGGGACGGGCAAATTCGGATGGATTGCTCTTCGCCCTATGCCATGGCCCGTTTGGTGGCGCTGAAAGATCGCTTTGACATTGCATTCGGCAATGACACCGACGCGGATCGCCATGGCGTCGTGACCGGTTCGCAAGGCCTGATGAACCCCAATCACTATCTGGCGGCGGCGATTTCATACTTATTTGCATCGCGCCGTGCGTGGCCTCGATCGTGCGCCGTCGGCAAGACCATGGTGACGAGCGAAATGCTCAATCGGGTTGCAGTCAAGCTGGGGCGTCAGCTTGTCGAAACGCCGGTCGGGTTTCGATGGTTCGTCGATGGTTTGCGCCACGGCACGCTCGGCTTCGCTGGAGAGGAGAGCGCTGGAGCTTCCTTTCTGCGCCGGGACGGCTCGGTTTGGACGACCGAGAAGGATGGCATCCTGCTCGGCCTTCTCGCAGCAGAAATTACCGCGTGTTCTGGCGGCGATCCGAGCGAACTTTATCGTGGCCTGACAAAAGAGCGGGGCGAGCCGTTCTACCAGCGCCTTGATGCTCCCGCCACGCTTCGCCAAAGGACGCTGTTGAAGACGTTGAAGGTTGAACAATTGGAGATCACGCACTTGGCGGGTGAGCCCGTGCTTGCCGTGGAGAACGCTGCGCCCGGAAGTCTCGAACCTTTGGGAGGCGTAAGAGTAGCTGCGAAAAACGGATGGTTTGCCGCGCGACCGTCAGGGACTGAAGACGTTTACAAGATCTATGCTGAGAGCTTCCTCAACCCCCAGCACTTGCAACAGATTCAATTCGAGGCACAGGCGCTCATCGGAACTGTCTTCGGCGCTGCGGAGAAAATTGCTGGGCGAGGGTGACGCATGGACGAAAAAGAGCGCGTGAGGCGATTGATGAACCCGTCGGATCGATCGCCGCGGTAGAATGTGGAGGCTCCAAGTGCAGATCGGAATTGTTGGGCTCGGACGGATGGGGACGGGCATAGCGCGTCGCCTGATGCGAAGCGGACACGAGTGCGTGGTGTACGACCGCGCTTTAAATTCGATCTCGGAACTGGTGCGAGAAGGGGCTGTCGCCGCCGATAGCATCGACGATCTAATAAGTAAGCTCCAGCCGCCGCGAGTTGTCTGGATCATGCTCCCGGCCGGAGCTGTAACCGAAGGCGCAATCGCGGCATCGGGCGCAGCGCTCAGCCCGGGCGACACGATTATTGATGGCGGCAATACCTTCTATAAGGACGATATCAGGCGCGCGAAGGTGCTAAAGGAACGGCGCATAGACTATGTCGACATTGGCACCTCAGGCGGCGTCTGGGGTCTTGAACGCGGCTTTTGCATGATGATCGGCGGCGACAAACGCGTCGTCGATGCGCTCGATCCGATTTTGAAGACACTAGCGCCTGGCATTGGCGATATACCGCGTACGCCGCGCGCGGCCGGCGCCGATCCCCGGCCCGAATTGGGCTATTTGCATGCCGGTCCGGTCGGCGCCGGACACTTCGTGAAGATGGTGCACAACGGCATCGAATACGGATTGATGCAGGCCTATGCCGAGGGCTTCGACATCCTGAAGAACAAAGACTCCAACGCACTTCCGGAAGAGGAGCGGTTCACGCTGAACATGCCCGACATCGCAGAAGTTTGGCGGCGCGGCAGTGTGATCGCATCATGGCTGCTCGACCTCGGCGCCGCCGCCTTGGCGAAGGATCCCCAGTTGGAGCAATTCTCAGGTTACGTCCAGGATTCCGGTGAGGGCCGCTGGACCGTAGAGGCCGCGATCGAGGAAGCCGTCCCTGCCGACGTGCTCACCAGCGCCCTCTACGCACGCTTCCGCTCGCGCCTTGAGCACACTTACGGCGAAAAGATGCTTTCAGCGATGCGCTTTGGATTCGGAGGACATGTCGAGACGCCCGCCGAGTAGACGGGTCTTGCAAACCAGCGCGGCTATCGTCGGCTGGTCACGATGCGGCGTTGGCTTAAGCGGCCTCCAACGGCGCTCGAAGAATATCGATGTGCATTGTCGTCCATGTTGCGTGGCGCGCGCCTGCGGGTCGAAGCAGGAGCGAGTGCGCGCCTTCATCCGGGGAGCGGGTTTGACAATGGCTCGGCGCTTGGCGGCGCGCGCCGAAAAAAATGCAGAAATACTATCCCGCTCATGATAGCCGCAAAAAAAACACCAAACGGAGATGAGCCACATCGCGTAGAATGAATACGCTGCGAC
This sequence comes from Alphaproteobacteria bacterium, assembly GCA_003242075.1. GTDB lineage: Bacteria > Pseudomonadota > Alphaproteobacteria > Caulobacterales > Aquidulcibacteraceae > Vitreimonas. The sequence goes on along the minus strand of QBMO01000128.1, from coordinate 2,394 downwards.
GAACGCCACGAACGCCGCAACGCCGAAGAGTTGCACCGCCTTGTGACTTGAAAAGAGCATGCTGATACAGGCGCCAAGGACGTACAACACCATCACCGCGACGACATAAAAATGAGGTGAGACGTACGTGATGTGTCGTCCCTCGATCTGCGACACGATAGGCAGGCTCGCGAGGAAATAGAGCAGGTACAAACCCACGGCGGCCCCGGCCAGCGCGATGGCGGCGAGAACTCTGCGGCGCCAAGGCGTCGGCTCAAGCAGAAAAACCGCGACCGGCACATAGACGGGCCAAAGCACGTGGGAAAAAAGCGAATAGACGTACGTCAGTACAGTGTTGAGCAGCGGCGCGTCGGCGGTAAGCGTCAGCCAAATGGCGCCCTCGATCAATTGTTGCACGCCAAACAGAGCCGGGATCAGAGCAAAGGGAAGCTCGGTGCGCCGACGGGCACGCCGCGCGGTCAGCGCGCCGACGACAAGCAACGCGGTCCCGGCGGTGAAACTCGCAGTGGCGGAAAAGCACATTCTGGTTGGGGTCCGCTAATGGCGACATCTCTCCGACGTTGGCTCGGGATGTAGAAGCACGCGCCGCCGGCGGGCGGGAATTGGCGGCCGAGGCAGCTAAAAGCTGGAGCGAGCTTGATTGCAGCATCGATCGATCATCATAACCGCCAGCTTGTCGTCTTGCAGTCGTGTGATCAGAGGGACGAGAAAACCCTCCGTATCCAAGACGCCCGCGATTTCTTCCCAACGCCTAAATCGGCCCGTGTCTGCAAGTTCGTAGGCGCGGTTGCGCAACTCGAAAAAAGCGTCGTCAGACATTGGCACTCGCCTCCTGTTGCGTACGGCGTTCGCCGCGGTGTGACGGTCGCTTGCGCGACCTATGCCTGTGGTCTCGCGTTAGACCAAAGGAGAAGTCCCTGGTTGGTCCTTCTCAAGCTGAAGACGCACGAGCGTGCAAAGCGCCATAGCGATGGTGATCAATTCCAAACCGACGGCGTCATTGAAGAGGTGACCTTCGGAAAATCCGAGAAACGTCCCGCCTTCGCCGGCGGCCCAAGCGCTGGCAAGAAAGAAGGCGCCAGCAATACCGATAAGAATGCTCATCAGATGCGCTCCTCTTGAGAGCTTCATGACGATTAGTGTCCGAGCCGGTGATCGCTGTGTCGGCGCTTGTCTTCGCTTTCGGTGCGTGGGGTTGTGGCGACGGGCGCCTGGACGGCCTTTGCTAGGTCCGCCGGCGCTTCGCGGTCATCCGGTGCAGCGTCCAAGTGCGCTTCAACGTCAGCGCCCGGGTTGGATCTACCTCCGTGTCGATGGCCGCCGTGGCCGTGACCAAATAAATGCATGGCGACCATGGCGACCGCGAACGCAATCCAGATCCAATTGTTGGCGAGCCAGTTCATTGGGCGTCTCCGCGTCGCGAGATTACGTTTGAACCAGCGCGCTTGGCCCCTTGTGGGTTGAGCGCGCTCCGCCAAGCGTCGTCGTAGGCGGGGGAGGTGGGACGCTTGGTGTCGCGCGCTCACTGATAGATACGCGCGCTTAGTGCTTCCCCCTGGCTTCGCTTTTTTTGTGCGCGTGACGCCGTTCGAATGACTGAACCGGTCCAGGGGAATGGAGTCGAGATGCGTAATTCCATCATGGTCGCTTGACCCAAGCGAAAACAATGACGGACGACGCATGCTTGACCACACGAGCCAGCCCGAGCGAGCTGCGAGACCCGCCGCCACCAAAAAACGCGTGGCCGGTTTTAACGCTTCAGAGGAGCTGCTCTCATCGGCACTTCGTCAGATGGTGCGCCGGGGCGCGTTGTCCGTGAGATTTCCCAGCGGACGAGAGCGCCGCTTTGGTTCGGAGGATGCCGCTCCCACCAGCGTGACCTTGCAGGGCGTAGATTCGGCCCGTCGTCTCATCTCTAATCCCGAACTGGCGCTCGGCGAACTCTACGTGGATGGTCTGCTGACGATCGAGGGCGACAATGTCGACGGCCTGCTCGCTCTATCGCTGCAGAATCTGCGCGACTATGGCTTTAGATGCAGTGCGGCGCCGGCTGGTCTACGCCTCATCAAATCCCCGAAGCGCGAGGTCAATGGGCTGAAGCGGGCGCAGCGCAATGTTGCGCATCACTATGACATTTCCGACGATTTTTATCGGCTCTTCCTCGATGCAGACCAACAATATTCTTGCGCCTATTTCGAGACGGCGGATGACACGCTCGAGCAGGCGCAGCAGGCCAAGAAAGAGCTGATTGCCATCAAGCTCTGTCTGCGTCCCGATTTGAGCGTGCTGGATGTGGGCTGCGGCTGGGGTGTGTGCGCCGGTGCAAAACTACATCACTGAAGCGGCGTCGTTTTGTCGTCCGCGGGCGGAGTAAAAATACCTCGCCATTAATCC
>QBMO01000127.1:7468-8049 GCA_003242075.1 Alphaproteobacteria bacterium | reverse complement strand
CCGCTGATGAAAGCGCCAGCGTCGACCCAGACATTGCCGGTGAACACCGAGTTGAACGCCATCAAGCCTTCTTCGACGCAGGCGCCGATCGCGTTGGACGCGTTGGCGCGCAGATCGAGAACGCCGAGACCTTGCTTGTAGAGACAGCCCGTACCTGAGACTTCGCCGTTCAGTGTCAGCGTGAGGTCTTCGGCCACGTTGAAGGCGCCGCCGTGATTGGAGCTGACGACCACGTCGCGCTCGATGCTCATGCTTTGGGTCGGCGTGAATGTGCCGTGATAGAGGGTGAGGGCTGCGCCTTCGGCGCCGAGCGCGGCGTCGTCGCCCGCGCTGATGGCGGCGTGATTGACGTAGAAGCCGGCATTGGTGTTGACGCCGGTCAGATTGGCCGTGCCGTGGCCGACGACGGTGATGACGCCCTCGCCGCTGAAATCGCCTTCGAAGGTGACATCGGTCATGTTGGTGTCGATGTAGCCGCCTGGCGCGTTGACGATGACGTCATTGGTCACTGGCGGCGAGTCTTCGGCGACCAGCAGCGTGCCGCCGTCGAACGTCAGGTCGGTGTCGGCGGCGAAGGCATC
>QBMO01000127.1:559-7458 GCA_003242075.1 Alphaproteobacteria bacterium | reverse complement strand
ACGCTGAATGTTTCCTGGCTGGTGTCGATGGTGAGGGGGCCGGCGCCGATGATGATGATATCGCCGTTGGGGGCGATGACGAACGTGCCGGCGTTGATCATCGGATCCGACGGCTCCCAGTTCACCGAGAGCGACGATCCAGTATTGTAGCCAAACTGGTAGGAGCCTGCGACCAAGTCGGTGAAGGTGACGTACTGAAACGAGTAGATGCTGTGGCCGGACGGATCGCCCGTCAGTCCGCCGAGACCATCGGGGAAGAAGTAGTTGACGCCGGGCGTCAGGCCGGGGGGCAAGGTGCCGTCGGCGACGCCGTCAAAGCCTGGGTAAAGCTGGAACGCGTTGGTGCCGACGAGCGTGTTGGTGGTCGTGTTGGTGAGATCGAGAGCGCCTTCCGGAGCGCCTGTGGTGGTGTGCCAAGAGCCGTAGAAAATATCGACGTCGAACAGCCCCGTGCCGCTGCCTTGTGTAATGATGAAGCCGAGCGAGTCGGTGTGGGCGGCAGCACTTGGCGCCATCGCGTACGTCGCCATCAAAGCCGTTGTTGCGTGCAGCGCGGTCTTGCGGAAATTCAGTCTCACGTCGTGCCCCCGGAATAGATTGAAGTGCGGGGAACCTGTGCGCGCGCCATTAACCAAGAATGAATTACGCTTCATTTTCAAAGAGATAGGCCAAGAGGCATAGGCCGTTTGCGCAGCCGTGTTCAGCCGGCGTCGATTGTGCGCTAGCAGAGCGGAGAGACCTGCAACGGATGTTCAACACGATGGCGCTGAGCGATCTCATCGCGCGCGAGACGCAGCGCTTCCTGGATACGCATCCGAAGAGCGCCGCGCACGCAGACGCGCTGAAGGCGCATTGGCTGTTCGGCGCGCCGTTTCATTGGATGAACGATTGGGCCGCACCCGTCGCCATCATCGCCGAAGACGGCGAAGGCGCAGTGCTGACCGATATCGACGACAACACGTATGACGACTTCTGCCTGGGCGACACGCCCGGCATGTTCGGCCATGGCCGGCCCGAGATTGCGCGTGCGGTTGCGGAGCAGGCGCGGCGCGGGGCGACGTTTATGTTGCCGACGGAAGAGACTTCTAGCGTCGGCGCGCTGTTGGCGGAGCGCTTTGGATTGCCGTTCTGGCAGACGACGCTTTCTGCGTCTGACGCCAACCGTGCGCTGATCCGCTGGGCGCGCGCGGTGACGCAGAAGTCGGTGATCGTCGTGTTCGATGGCTGCTATCACGGCATGGTCGAGGATTGCTTCGTCGAGCTGCGCCACGGCCGCACGCGGCCGGATAGCGGTTTGATCGGCCAGGTGTTCGACATGACGCGCACCACGCGCGCCGTGCCGTTCAACGACATTGGCGCGCTGGAAGCGGCGTTGGCGCAAGGCGATGTCGCTGCGATCTTGGCCGAGCCGGCGATGACCAATTGCGGGATGATTTTGCCCGAAGCGAATTTCTGGAAACGTGCGCAGGCGCTGGCGAAGAAGGCTAACGCGTTGCTGATCCTCGACGAGACGCACACGCTATCGAGCGGGCCGGGTGGCGCGACGAAGGCGTGGGGTTTGGCGCCGGATGCGCTGGTGATCGGCAAAGCGATCGCGGGCGGGTTTCCGGCAGCGGTATGGGGCGTGAGCGCGGAGTTGGCGGAGAAGATTGCGGCCGTGCCGCGCAGTGGGGGCCGCTCCGGCATCGGGACGACGCTTGCCGGCAACGCCATGGGCATCGCCGCGATCGGCGCGACGTTGCGGGAGTTGGCGACGCCGGCTGCATTTGAGGCGATTTTGACTGGAGCCGATGACCTAGTGGCTAAGCTCAATAGCGTCATCGCGGATCGCAAGCTGCCTTGGTGTGTCGTCCATATCGGCGCGCGCGCGGAGATCGTGTTTGCGCCAGAGCCGCCGATGAACGCCGCCGCGATGCGCCCGGCGCTGGCGCAGAGCGAGTTGAACCATGCGCTCCACCTCTACCTGATGAATCGCGGCATCCTTATCGCGCCGTTTCACATGATGATGCTGGTCTGCCCGGCGACGACGACGCAACAGATTGACCGGCTGGTCGCGGCGGTCGATAGCTTCGCGGAAGAGTACGCCCGAGAAGGCGCCGCCAAAGAAGCCTAAACATGACCATCGCCGATCCGAAGGAAGTCAAAGCCTTCCTCGACAAGCATCCCGAGATCCAGTTCTTCGAGATCGTCTTCACCAACATGGCGGGCGTGCCGCGTGGGAAACGTCTGCGCCGGCACGAGATCGAAGCGGTGTACGCGCAGGGGCGCTTTCTGCCGGGCTCTATCCTGGTGAACGACATTACCGGTCAAGACGTCGAAGCGACCGGCTTGGTGTGGGAAGACGGCGACGCGGATCGCGTGGCGCGGCCGATTGCGGGCAGGCTCACGCCCGCGCCGTGGCTGGGCGCCGATGTCGCGCAGATCCCGCTGTCGATGTACGAACTCGATGGCGCACCGCACGATCTCGATCCACGCCATGTGCTGAAGCGCGTGATCGATCGCTTTGCGGCGGATGGGCTTGTGCCAGTGGTGGCGTGCGAGCTGGAATATTATCTGGTCGACGCGCGGCGCACCGCTGACGGCAAGATCCAGCTGCCGGCTTCACCGCTGACGGGTGATCGCGCCACGCAGCATCAAGTTTATGGGCTCCGTGAGGTGGAGGAGGCGTCCGGGTTCCTGCGCGATCTCTGGGCGACTGCCGATGCGATGGGCATTCCGCTCGAAGGCGCGATTAGCGAATACGCACCCGGGCAGTTGGAACTCACTTTGAAGCATCACGCCGATGCGCTGCGCGCTGCTGATGATGCAGTGCTCTATAAGCGTGCGGCGAAGGGCGTCGCGCTCAAGCACGGGTGCGAAGCGACGTTTATGGCCAAACCGTTTGCCGATCTCGCGGGCTCTGGCATGCACCTGCATGTCAGCGTCAACGACAAGGCGGGCAAGAACATCTTTGCGTCGGAGAAGCCTGAGGGCGAGCCGGTGCTCGCGCACGCGATCGGCGGCATGAAGGCGCTACTGGCGGATTCGATGGCGATCTATGCGCCGAACGCCAATTCGTATCGCCGCTTCCGCGCCAATTCGTATGCGCCGGTGGCGCCGACCTGGGGCGTCAACAACCGCACCGTGTCCTTCCGCGTGCCCGCCGGTGCGCCGCCGACGCGCCACATCGAGCACCGCGTCGCAGGCGCTGACGCGCACCCGGCGCTGGCGCTGGCCGCACTCCTTGCTGCAGTGCACCATGGGATCACCAACAAAACCGACCCTGGCCCCGCTATCGTGGGCGACGGCTATTCCCAGGCCGAAGGCGGCGAGAAAATCCCGACCAACTGGTTTGCGGCGACGGATCGCTTCGCGGAATCCGCTATTTTGAAGGACTATTTGGGCGAGCGGTTCGTGCGGATGTACGCCACCGTGAAGCGGGTCGAGCAAGATCGCTTCCAAAGTGTGATCCCAGATATTGATTATGACTGGTATTTGCGTGCTTGTTAGCAGGCGGATGCCGGGATCAGGCTAAGCGGGGCCGCGCGAGCGGCAGACCAGGAAAGGGCGCACCCCATGACTAAGGGCAAATATCTCCGAGGCGCGTCGCGTCGTTCACTGCTGAAGCAATTTGGCGCTGGCGCCATCGGCTTGTCGTTCGCGGGCGGCCTGAGTGCGTGCGGCGGCAGCGGCGGTGGCGGCAATGTCGTCAACTTCTACAACTGGGACACCTATATCGGCCCGACGACGCTGGACGACTTTCAAGCGGCGACCGGCACGACCGTGAACATGAGCTTGTTCGCCACCAACGATGAACTCTTCGCGCGTCTGCGCGCCGGTAATCCGGGTTTTGACGTGATCGTGCCGTCGAACGAGTTCGTCACACGCATGAGCCAGGCGGAGATGATCCAGCCATTGGATCACACCCTCATCCCGAACATGTCGAACTTGCTGCCAGAATTCCAAGACGCCGCGTTCGATCCGGGCCGGCGCTATTCGATGCCGTATACGTGGCTGGTGCTCGGCATTGGCTATCGCAAGAGCGCAATGCCCGCGGGCCTCGTGCCGAATTCGTGGCGCTATCTGTTCGACAGCCCGCAATTCACGCAGCGTATCGCGTTGCTCTCGGAATCGGCGGACCTCATTCGCTTGTGCGCTAAGTACCAGGGCATTTCGCTGAATGGCATCCCAGACGCGAACCTGACTTCGATCGAGCAAATGCTCATTCGCCAGAAGCAGCACGTGAAGGCGTTCCACGAAGACGACGGCCAGGATTTGCTGGCGTCGGGTGAGATCGACATCGTGCTCGAATACAATGGCGACATGGCGCAGCTGATGGCGGCCGAGGGCGGCGATCAGTTCGATTTCGTGGTGCCGAACGAAGGCACGCTGATCAATTCGGATTGCCTCTGCATCCCGACCGGCGCGCCGAACGTCGCTGGCGCGCATGCCTTCATCAATTATCTGCTCGATGCCGAAGCCGGCAAAGCGATCACCGAGGAAATTCAGTATCCGACCCCGAACGCGGCAGTCGCGGCGCTCATGGGCCCGGAATACCAGAACAATCCGGTGATTTTCCCGTCGGCCGAGGTGATGGCGCGCAGCGAATATGGCGCGTTCGAGGGCGACGAGCGCGCGCGGCTCTACGAAGAAATCTTCACCCGCATTAGCGCGGCGTGATGACTTGATCCGCCGGCCTCGCGCCGGCGGTTTCTCTCTCTGGCGGTGGGAGTACGTCGGCGATGGAGCAGACGTGGAAACAGGCGAAGGCGGCGTTCGCGGCGATTGCCGTGCCGCCGATCGCTTGGCTGTTCCTGTTCTTCCTCGTGCCGATGGCGGTGATCTGGGCCTATTCGTTCGGCGAGAACACTGGCCCGATCACCATCGATCTCACCGGCACGTTCGCGAATTACATCCGCGCGCTCGAGCCGCTCTATCTCCAGATCTTCTTGAAGAGCCTGATTGTCGCCGGCATCACGACGCTGTTGTGCTTGATCATCGGTTTTCCGGTGGCGCTGGCGATTGCGTTCGCGACGCCGAAGATGAAGTCGTGGCTGTTGCTGCTGATCATGCTGCCGTTTTGGACGAACCTGCTGATCCGCACCTTTGCGCTCATCGCGGTGCTGCGCGAGCAGGGCTATGTGAACTTCGCGCTCGAATGGCTCTGGAACAATGCGAGCGGCTTCATGACGCTGATCGGCTTGCAGCCGTTCGGCGAGTACGAGCCGCTGACGCTGCTCTACAACAACACCGCCGTGATCATCGGGCTCGTTTACGTGCACCTGCCGTTCATGGTGCTGCCGCTTTATTCGGCGCTCGATCGGATGGATCGTTCGCTGATGGAGGCGAGCCTCGACCTCGGCGCCGGGCACATGCGCACGATCTGGTCGGTCGTCGTGCCGTTGGCGGCGCCGGGCATTGCCTCCGGGATTTTGATCACCTTCATCCCGGCGCTCGGCGCCTATCTGACGCCCGATCTGCTCGGCGGCACGGATAGCCAGATGATCGCCAATGTGATCGAGCGACAGTTCAAGCGCGCCAATGACTGGCCCTTTGGCGCAGCACTTTCGTTCCTGCTTATGTACCTCACCTTCATCGCGATTGCGGCGCAGGCGTTCATTCAACGCAAGTCCGAGCGGAGGGGCTGATGGCGGACGAAGGCCTCACCGCGCTGCCGCAAGTCGGCCGCCCGAAACGCGAGGCGCGCGATAAGCCCGGCCCGCTCGAATACATGCGCCAATGGCCGCTGCGCGTGATCGTCGTCGCGACTCTGGTGTTCCTTTACGCGCCGCTGATCACGCTGATGGCGTTCAGCTTCAACGATAGCCGCCGCAACATTGTCTGGCAGGGCTTCACCACCGATTGGTACGTGAAAGCCTTCAACAATGAATCGCTGTTGCAGGCCTTCATCAACTCGCTAACCATCGCCTTCTTCTGCACCATCATCTCGGTGATCCTCGGCGCGCTGGCCGCCGTGATGCTGTGGCGCTTCCGCTTCCCGGGCAAAACCGTGGTCGAAGGTTCGATGGCGCTGCCGATCGTGGTGCCGGAGATTTGCTTGGGCGTCGCCATGCTCGTGTTTTTCGCCCGCGTGATGCCTTGGCCGATGGGCCTGCCATGGCCGCTCAATCTGGGCGCCATCACCATTGCGCACGTCTCGTTCGCGTTTCCGTTCGTGGCGACGGTGGTCCGGGCGCGGCTTTCCTCATTCAATCGCGAGCTGGAGGAGGCGGCCAAGGATTTGGGGGCGAGCGAGTGGCGCACGTTCTGGGACGTGCTGGTGCCGCACATGCAGCCTGGCCTGATCGCAGGCGCGCTGCTGGCCTTCACCTTGTCGCTGGACGATTTCGTCATCACCTTCTTCACCGCCGGGCCAGACACGATCACGTTCCCGGTGAAGGTCTATTCGATGCTGCGTTTCTCGGTGACGCCGGAAGTGAACGCCGCATCCACAGTGCTCATCGTTGTCACCGTCATCCTCACGGCCATCGGACTGCAGATGCAGAACAATCAGTCGAAGGAGAAGAAGGCGTAATCCATGACTGACGCTCCCGTCTCCAGCGCCCCTTCCAATGCGCCGTCGCCGAAGCCGACGCCGCACGTGAAGGATAACGCCATCATCCGCTTCGAAGGCATCACCAAGCGCTTCGGCAAAATGGTGGCCGTCGACAATGTGACGCTCGACATTCGCGAAGGCGAGTTCTTCGCGCTGCTCGGCCCCTCCGGCTGCGGCAAGACGACGTTGCTGCGCATGTTGGCCGGCTTCGAGTCGCCGACAGAGGGCCGCATCCTGATCGACGGCAAGGACGTCGCGTCGCTGCCGCCGAACAAGCGGCCGGTGAACATGGTGTTTCAGTCCTACGCCGTGTTTCCGCACATGAAGGTGTCGGACAATGTCGCCTACGGGTTGAAGATGGACG
>QBMO01000127.1:0-466 GCA_003242075.1 Alphaproteobacteria bacterium | reverse complement strand
GCGCGTCGATGAAGCGCTGGAGCTTGTAAAGCTCGGCGGCCTTGGCGTGCGCATGCCCGATCAGCTCTCCGGCGGGCAACGCCAACGCGTGGCGCTGGCGCGGGCTTTGGTGAAGCGCCCGCGCGTGCTGCTGCTGGACGAGCCGCTGTCGGCGTTGGACGCCAAACTGCGCGATCAGATGCGCTCGGAGCTGACCTCGCTGCAGGAGAAAGTCGGCATCACCTTCATCATGGTGACGCACGACCAAGATGAAGCGCTCGCCATCGCGACGCGCTGTGCTGTGATGAATAGGGGGGTGCTGACGCAAGTGGCGTCGCCGGGCGATCTTTATGAGTTTCCCAACTCGCGCTTCGTGGCAGATTTCGTCGGCAGCGTGAACATGTTCGAGGGCGTGCTGGAGAAGGACGAGCCGAACGAGGCGCAAGTGCGTTGCCCGGAACTTGGCGCGCCGGTGACGCCGTGATCG
>QBMO01000126.1:7748-8057 GCA_003242075.1 Alphaproteobacteria bacterium | reverse complement strand
CGAGGAAACAGCAGCGTCGCTCAATTCTCAAGCCGAAGTCGCCGCCGCTTGATCCGTCAGCGCGTCACCAAGATTCGGCTATAGCTCATGCCCAGCTCGGTCGCCGCATTGATGGTCGATGGGTCGAACGCCGCTGAGATCAACGTGATGGGGGTTTGTAAATCGCGCTTGCGCAACGCGCGCGCGACGTCGAGGCCTCCCTGAATCGGCATGCGAACGTCGAGTACGATTTGATCGAAAGGCTGTGCCGCCGCCTTCATGAGCGCTTCACCGCCGTCACTGGCGGTTACGACCTCGGCGCCGCTGCGC
>QBMO01000126.1:0-7738 GCA_003242075.1 Alphaproteobacteria bacterium | reverse complement strand
CAATGACGCGAGAACGCGGCGGCTCAAAGGCTCGTCCTCGGCGAGAAGTACCCGCTTAGCGGCGAGGGCCGCCGGTTTCGCCGTCACATTTTGCGCTTTGGGGGCCCGCAACCTTAGCACAAAGCGCGTCGCGCCTTGTCGGGTCGGTTCCAGCGAGAGTGCTCCACCGAGCGCGCTAGCAACCCGCCTGGATGTAAACCGGCGAGGGATTTTGGCGCCGATCGGCACGGCAAATACTTGAATTTCCTGACTTGGAGGGGGTCACGCAGCGGTGCCGGTTCACACCTTGGCCATGCGACGTACTCAGGATAACCCGCAGACGGTTGCGTTGGGGCATTTTCGGACGCTAGCGATCCCGCCGCGCGTCTCGATAGCCGACGCTTGTTGAGCGCTCCCTTGGTAAGTTGAGGTCGAGGCCGCGTCCGAGCGGAAACACGCATTCTTCAAAGCCGCCGCGCCGGTGAAGCGGACGTGTGCAAGACTGCTGGCGGCGCGCCACCGTAAGGAGTTTAGTCCAAGGCGGTGGCTCTATTGACCAAATTGCGGACCGTCTCCGCCCAGCTTGCGGAATTGTTCGTCGTCGCGAAGTGTCGGATCTGCAGCGCGCAGCGTATCCAACAACTTCCGTAGGTCGTAGATTTGGCGGGCGCGTCCGCCAACCAGCGGGATGAGCAAGTCGATCACGGCGCGCGGATGCGCGGCCGCGAGCGAAGCGCCGTCGCGCTGCGGCTGCGTCATCGACCAGACGAAACTGTCCAGCTGATCCACTTGAATAAGCGCTGGACTCGCGTTCAGCCGCCTCACTGCGTCGGGAAAATCAGCGCCGGTTTCCGACGCGATGCGCGCCCAGGCCATCGCCGTCTCTTGGGTCTGCATCGCAAGTTCGAGCGGCCACACCTCTTCGAGAAAGGGCCGGCCGAACCGCTTCCAGCCCTGCGGCCGCTCCATCGCATAGGAGAGGTGTTCGAGCGCCGCTTCGCGGACTTCGGCGGTTGTAGTCTGCAGCGCGGCCCGCCCTTCAGCATGGCTCACGTACACGCGCTTCGGCTTTGAGGCGGCGATCGCGACGCAGAGAATGCGCCCGAGCTGGCGCACGCCGTCGCGGCCCCGCCAAAGCGCAGCGTCCTTGAGTGCCGCCAAGAAAGCGGGCTTGATCAGCAGGAAAAGCTCCTGCGTGGGCAGCTGATCTTCATAGAGCAAGCCATCCCACGCCGCCTTCGCGTGCGGGTGCCGGAGATCAAGCCGCGGCACGATTTCACGGACCGTCCACTCCGGATCGATGAAATGCAGCCAGCGCAATTGCGGCGCTGTCACCGCCGCCGCGTGTGCGCCGCCAATGCCCGGAACCCCCAGGCACGCCGACAAGCGCTTGGCGAACGGTTCTGGGATCTTGCCGGCGTGCTTCAGTTTGCGCGCCTCGATCATGTCGAGCAGACACTGCGTCAGTGTCCCAACCGGCGCGTTGATCGCGGCATCCAATGAATTGGCCACGTCCTCAACGGGAACGCCAGCGGCCGTAATCGATTCAAGCCCGCTGTCGGCGCCGTCGCCGAGGGCGAACGGCGCAAACACCGCGTCCCACATCATCATTGGCGCGTGCGGCCGGTAGCTCTCGATCGCCGCCCAGAACTTCTTCAGCCAATCGGGCGCTTGGTGCTTGAGCTCGACCAGAACGGCGGGGGGCAGGCGTGACATGCGCAGGCCGAGGACAAAGCTCGCGCGCGCTGACTCCTTTTCAGGCCAGCTTTGCAAGATCGTACGCCAGTAGCGCACCGGGTGCTGACCGCGCCTGGCGTCGGCGGTAAGCGCGGCGAGCGCGATGAGCGGCACCTGCTTGGTGAGGCCGAGGAAGGGATCGAGCCGGGTGTAAGATGTGATATCGCGCTCGCCGTCCGTTTCAGCGCAGCGCGCCGTGATTTGCGAGAAGGGGAGATCGCGCACATGAGCGAAGTCCTCATTGGTCCCGACCCAATGAACCTGCGTCTCCATGCTGTCAGCTGCGGTCGCAACCCAGCTGTCGCGCCAGGCTGGTAAGCCCGCTTTCAGCCTGTCGCGCTCTGCAGCCGTCTCTGGCGAGAGCGCGCAGCCTTCCTGTTCAAGCCAATCCAGCAAGACGACGGCGTCGCGCGCTTGGCGGGTTGCGAATTCCTCATCCTCTTCGCTGCGGTAGCGGTAGGGGCCTGCAAGGATGCGCGTCTCGATCCGTTGCCGATCGACTTCAGAGAAATCGCGCCACCGCGCTTTTAGCGTGAAGAGCAACTCGCGCTGCAGATGGCGGTCCCAGAACGCGCGTTGCGTCAGTGCGAGGACGCCGTCCGTCACCGTCGCTGCTGAGGCAAGCGAGGCCTTCTCCCAAGCCCACACCCGGAGCTTATCAAACCAGGGATTGTCAGTCGCCGGCCATGCCGTGAGTTCGGCTTGCGCCGCCTTCGGATCGAGCTTGATGAGCGCCTCAAACAGACGCGCGAACCAGACGAAGAATTTGTCATCGTCCGAGAGCGCGCGTTCGCCGCGGCGGCGCTCGGCATGCAGGCTCGGCGTGCGGCGCTCCAACGAAGTACGGACATCGGCATGCAGGTCTGTGCCGTACCGCAGCGCTTCGCCTACTTCGCGCACCAGGCCTGCGAGCGCGCCCGCGTCTTCCGGCGGCTTGCTGAGCGGCGGCGCGAACCAACTGAGCTTGAACGAGATCGCGTCAGCGACCCGGTTCTGGCTCTCCGCTTTCATCGCTGGAGCAAAACCATTCCAGAAATTCCGGCTCATGGTGAGGCGCGGGCGGATGATTTGGGCGAAGGCGCGCAGAACCGGCGGAGTCCAGCCATCGCGCTCGATCTCGTCGGCAAGGTTGTGCCAGAGCCAGTGGCGGTCGGCCGACGGCTCGGCGTTCGTCTCGCGCACCAAACCCCAGGCGCGGCGCACCTGCTGGGCTTCGGCCTTCGTCTGCATCATGGCGACGTCGATGCGCTGCATCAGATCGGGATGCAGGCGGTTCTTGCCAGCCGCCCCCCAGATCGTTGCAGGCGACTGCCAAGAAGCGGCGATCCAACCGCCGAGATAGCCAAGCCGCGGTGGCAGATTGTTGGGCGTGATCGACCAGCCGCCGCTGAGCCGGCCGGCTTCGCCGTGGCGCGCGTCGCTCGCATTGGCGGCCAAGAGATCGACGCCCGTTGGTGCCGGTTCGTGCGAACTCTTCGGTTTCGTGCGTGGCGGATCGTCGTCCAGGCCATACGCGTCCAGAGGGTCGAAGGTCTCTTCTCCACCCAGGCTCAGCGTGTGTTTGGGCGCGTAGCGCAACGCCGCGTCGAACACGCAAAGCCATTCCGCCGGCGGCGCGGGTTTAGCCGTCGCGAAAGCCAACGCGCCCGCTTCGCTCTTGACCAGCGATGCGACTTGACCGCGTTGAAACGGCGCCAGCGTGCGCGGGTTTTGCGCCGCCAGGTCCAGCACGCTGGCGCGCCATGCATCCTGGTCGCGTGCGCGTTGCGCCCAAGCCTTGAGCGCGTCCCAGAGACCCGAATGTTTGCTGTCGCGTCGTTCGTAAGCGATCGCGTTCACACGGCGATCGCGCCAACGGGCCACCGCTTCAGGCCGGCTCGACTCAGCGAACGCGTAAATCGGCTTCACCGCGCTTGATTGCAGCGAGCGTAGCCCTTGCAGCAGATAATTGATGGGCGGGTCGTCTGCGGAGTAGCCGAGCAAGACAACCGTGTAGCGCTCGAGTGCGGCGCGAACGAACCGTGTCGCCCAGCCCTGCGCGAGATAGGCGCGGCCGAAGTCAGAAGCTCCGAGCACAAGACCCGGCGGCGCCGGGCGCCCGCGCAGGGTGCTAGCACGGCCGTGCATGTAGACCAGACCTTCGAGCGGATAGCCGTCGTGAAACTCGGGCAAATGCGGCGCGCAATGAATGGGCGTTTTGCGTCCGCCGGCGCTCTCAAAGCAGGGATCGAAATTGGTGGTGACCAGGCGCGTCTTGCCGTGGCGGTCGCGCGAGAGGTCGAGCACGGCCTTATGCAGCGAGAGATCGGCGCCGCGCGGCACGCGCAGCAGCTTGGTGACGAGCGCTTCGACCTGGGCATCGCCATAGTCGCGCTTCAAGCGCTCAAACAAGGCATCGAGTGGCGGCAGGATGACGGTATCGTCCCCGGCCAACGCCTGCTCGACGCGTTGACGATCGGGATCATCGGCGCGCACGCCAAGACGCTTCATGGCCAGCGCCGTCAGCTTCAGAAAACTCGGCAGCCCCGCGGGCATGGAGACGCCGGCGCCGCACAAGAAGAGAACCTCGCCACGCTCCTGCGCGGCGAGCAGCTCGTCTGGGATATTCGGACCGTCGGCGAAAAAGCGCATGCGTCCATCGAATCTTCTTGACCGCGATCATGTGCCGATTCCCGGGTCGTTGACGTATCGCAACAACAGCGCGTCACGCGGCGCCGCCGTGCTAAGCTGCGCCATGGGCTCCATGATTCATTTGGCGGTTGGCCGCCTTGAGATCGAATAGGGCAAGAATGGCGGCTTCGGCGATCATTCCGCTCTGTTCCAGGGGCGAAGCCGACGTCGCGCAGGTGCCGTATTATTTTGAGGATGACCCTGACGCCGAGGACCGCTGGAAGGCCGTCACCGTGATGCAGGAGGGGCTTTCCAAGCCGCTCGCGGAGGTGGTGCATCGTCTCGATCTGCTGGGCTACACCCACGCATACTGCGCGCGTGAGTTTCAGTACTTCGCAGATCTCAATCAATTCGACGACACAGTATTGACGTTCGATCGACTGCGCAGCGCGCTCATCAGCGTCGACGTTCATATCGCGACGGTCGAGGGGGTCGACGTGTTCGGCGGGAATTTTCCGCAGGGCGTGTGCTGGCTGTTTTCAGGCACAGCCTTGCGCACCGTACGATACGCCGCGTTGGACGCGGCCGGTCACCACGTGACTCTCATCTATGAATCCGAAACCAACGTGAAGGGCGCGCTTCGCGCCCGGTTCAATCAGAGCGCAGACTGGACCGTCGATCCGATCTTCGAAATTCGCGCGGCCGACCCCGAAGCAGAGGACGCAGACGACGAGGCAGAATAGGCGCCTCGGACCCGCTGGATAAAGAGAGGGTCACATCAGTCGCTCCCGGTAGGAAGCGGAAATCCGACTTCCGCTTTGCGACACGAAGACGTCAGTGTCGGTTCGTGGGATCGAACTGTAGGCGTGAGTTCGGGTGTATCCGTTTGCACTGGCGGTCGGTTGAGCGCCGCTATTCCAGTCCTCCAGTGAAGGAGGACAATCATGGAGACGCAAACTTTCGAACAAGTGCACAAGCCGTTTGTGCCGTGGAATAAGGGCAAGGTGACAGGCCAAAAGCCGCCGCTGAAGCCACGTGAAGTCTGGGCAATCCGCGTACGGCTTCAAATCGCAAATCGTGTGCGAGACTTGGCCCTCTTTAATCTCGCCATCGACAGCAAGCTGCTGGCTGCGACCTGGTGCATCTTCGCGTCGAAGACGTCATGCAGAGCGATCAGGTGCGAACACGGGCGCTCGTATCGCAGCGCAAGACCGGTGCGCCGGTCCAATTCGAAATCACCGAGCAAGCGCGCTGCGGTCGCGGCCTGGGTTCGCGGCAAGGACTTGAAGGGAAGTGATTGGCTCTTCCCGAGTCGGGTCGACCCAACACAAGCGATGACAACGCGTCAGTATGGCAGGCTGGTCGACAATTGGATCGCCGAGATTGGGCTCTCACCGGCCGCCTACGGCACGCACTCGCTGAGGCGCACAAAGGCGGCGCTCATCTATCGGAAGACGGGAAATATCCGTGCCGTGCAGCTCTTGCTTGGCCATACCAAGCTCGACAACACCGTCAGATATCTCGGAGTAGAGGTTGAAGATGCGCTCGCCATTGCGGAGGGAATAGACGTTTAGGGTGCGTCGGTCGGCCATCGCACAGGTGGCCGGCCAATCTCGATCGCGGTTTGTCTTGACGACGGCCTTCCGCGAGCGCTTTCTTGCATTCCATAACCGATACGAAAAACAACGAAATCGGGTGGGGCATTATGATGACAGCGCCGTTTGAGTATTGGCAGCCCGGTAGCGAAGAGCGCCAACTAAGAATTTTCATCAGCCACCGCTTCGGTAAGGATCAAGCGCTCTTTGACCAAGTCATCAGAGCCCTCGAAAGCAACGGCTTTTCTGTCCAAGACATGTCGCTATCGGCGGTTCAAGCGATGTCGGGACCGCGCGGCGGAGACCTGCCGAAGCTGACCATCCAGGCGGAGATCGCAGCGCGTATCTACACGTCTGACGTTCTCATAGCGCCAAGCGGCGCCGGTGTGACGAAGTCTGATTGGGTCAGCTGGGAAGTCCAGTTGGCGGCTATTGGTTATGGACTGCCAATTTTGTTCGTGAGCGAAAAGAGCCAGCAACGACGGACGAGGTGGGTGAGCGAAGTCGCGGACCTCGAACTTCCGCACGCCATTTGCGAAAGAAATTCTCAGGCCATCGTAGAAAATCTCATCCGCTTATTGAACGGTCGTCCGCACTGGGCCATGCGGCAAGAAGAGACCGATGCAAAAATTCGTTTTCGTGGGCCTCCCGCATTCGCTCGCAGCGATGTGCTCAAGCGGTTTCCGTTTCAACCCAGGCTGCCTCCGCGTCCCTTGGATGAGCCGACTTCAAGACGTGGCTTCTGGTCATTCTTGGGCGGCGATCAGCGACCTTCGTGATGTGAATGTCTGTTTGCTATTGATGTTTCGCTTCAGTCTGGTTTTGGGATTAAGCAGCGAGCAGATCTATTGTAAACGGCGATGGGGGCGCGTGTGGACGGTGAGAAATGGAAGGAACTCTGCAACGCCGTTACGGAACAGATGGAGGCGTTCACTAAGCCGTTCGTCACGCCACTGATTCATGAGCTGGATGGATCAGAAGCACTCATTGGCTCCGGCGCATACATCGATTTCTCGGACGGTAAAGTAGGCGGTGCGACGCTGCTAACGTGCGAGCATGTCGCCAGGCATCAACCACAGCAGCACAGACCTGACGGTGCAAAGAAGTTGATCTTAGTTTCGGGTGAGGTGTTTTCCGACACCGATTGCGACGCATCCACTACAAAGATCAGTGAGAACACTTGGCAAGCGCAAGTGCTCCAGTCGCAGCGCGTTGTGATGAGCAAGTTTTCGACTACACACGCTCCAGCAAAAGCAGAGCTATTGTTTTTTCACGGTCTGGCAGGTGAGAATGCGTATGTCGGCTTTGGTGGCCTTGACGACATTATGACGGGCTATTGCTCGCAGGAGAAAGCAGACAGCGGTGATGACGAGATCTTCGAGATTCTGTGGCAACCGCTAGAGGCGCAAGTCACGGAGGGCACGAGTGTCGATGAAAAAGAGAGATTGAGATACGACGATCCGAAAGGGTTTAGTGGGTCGCTAGTTTGGAACACTCGCTTTGTGGAGCTGGGTGCGGATCTTAGTCGATGGCGCCCGACGGACGCAGTCGTCACCGGGTTGTTGCGCCGGTGGGATACGTCAACAAAGACCCTTTTAGTGTGGCGCGTGGAGCATGTACTCGCGTGGCTCGCCTCACGCCCAGGCTGGGCATGACGATTTAGCGCGCCGTTCCGGTCAATCAGGGCAAACGCGAGAATCGAGCACAAACGAATGTCCGCTTCGCGGCTTGTCTGAACTACTGTCCGAAATTGGGATCAATGGTAAGCGGTGGTTCTACGACACGTAGGCCCACGGGAGCAGGTCGTCGATGCGGTT
>QBMO01000125.1 GCA_003242075.1 Alphaproteobacteria bacterium | reverse complement strand
GCGTCAGCGGCGTAAGCGCGATGGCGCCGCCCTGCCCGGCCGGTTTTCAAAAAAATCGCCCTATAAGCACTTTTCGGCCTGCGCGCGCGGCGCGGCTCTGACGTGCTTACGAGGGCGAGAGCGTGAGTCACCTCACGACTATGGCGTGCTCAGCGCTCGCGCGCAAAGCGCGCAAGCGGGCGGCGATGAGCAGCTAGGAGAGATGGATCAGGCCAGCGCACGCCGTCTCACGGCGTCGCAGGCTGTTTCCGGGCGTTGCCTGATGGCGCCCGCGTCAGCGTTTGATTTGCGCGACCAGGCTGGGGATGGCGATGTTGGCCCAGCACTTCTGCGAGAGCTGGCTGCCGATCGGCGGGAAGGCGCCGTGGATGATCTTGATGCCCTTGGCCTGCAAAAAATCGGCGACGGGGACAAAATCTCGATCCGCCGACACCAGCACGGCGGCGTCATAGCTGTTCGACCAAGCGAGGCTGATCATGTCGGTGACGATGCGCGTGTCGACGCCCTTCTCTTCGGTGCCGCGCATGTCGCCGCCGCAAGCGTGACAGTTGGTGGTCTCGGCCTGGCAGTGCGGGCAGCGCGGATAGCCGCGCTTGCGCTGGCGTTCCAAGAGCACGACGTTGACGCCGGGCATCTTGTCGATGGTGTTGGTAAACCAGTTTCTGAGCTTCGCATCGCCCGGCTTGTTGGGATCAAACGAGCCGTAGACGTGGAGCCCTTCGTAGAGCGCCGGGCGCAGCGGATCGACCAGCTTTCCGGCCTCGGCGGCGAGCACGGGACCGAGCTTCCTCCAATCCACTTGCAGCGTCACATCGAGGTTGCGGACGGCGAGCGAGAAGTTCCAAAAATCGACGAAGATGCGCACGCGCACCGGGTCTGGCGGAGGGGTAGCGGCTGGGCTGTTCATTGAGGCTCGAAGCTAGGGAGAGTCGCGGGCGTGCGGCGCCGCAAAAGAATACGGGGACGCTCGAAGAGCGTCCCCGGGGTCTCAATGCTCGGTTCGCCGTGTCCGATCAAGCGGGCGGCTCCCCGAGGGGCTTTAATGGCCCCGGATATACGCATGGGAGGCTGAAGGGTCAATGAATCGCCCTCAGTCCTGTTCCTCGTCCGGGTCGATTTCCCCTGCCAAGTCGGGCCTCTTAAGCATGGCGCCGGGGTGCGTGGCGGCGTGCACGGCGGCGAGTTTGGCGACGCCGACCTGAGCGTAGATTTGCGTCGTGTCGAGGCTCTCGTGGCCGAGCATGGCCTGGATGAAGCGGATGTCAGCGCCGTTCTCCAGCATCAAAGTCGCGGCGGTGTGCCTGAAGAGATGGCATGAGCCGGTTTTGCTGAGGCCCGCGGCGGCGACGTAGGCGCCGACGCGGCCGGTGAGTTTCTTCGGCGCGATGGCTTGGCCCTTGCCGGTCAAGAAGAGCGTTCCGTCATCGGCGCCGCAGACGAGCTGCGGGCGCGCTTCATCGCGATAAGCCGCGATCCACGAGAGCGCCCGCGCGCCGGTCGGCACGATGCGATCCTTGTTGCCTTTGCCCTTGCGCACCACGATCAGCTTGCGCGCATAGTCCACGTCGAAGACGCTCAAGCGGATGAGTTCAAGGCGGCGTATCGCGGTCGCGTAAAGCACCTCAAGGATGGCGCGATCCCGCAAGCCCTGCGGCGTGGCGGGATCAGGTCCGGCCAGGATCGTCTCCACTTCATCGGGCGAGAGGATGTTGGCCGGGAGACGCTTTTCGCCGCGCGGCAATTCCAGATCGGCGGCGGGGTTGAAGAGCACCAGGCGCTCACGCGCCAGCCACTTGAAGTAAGCACGGATCGGCGTCAGCCGCGTCGCCTGCGTCCTAAAGGTCAGCGGCGCGCCATCTACTTTGCGGTGATGGAAGAGATGGCGCTGATAGCGTTCGAGGATGGGCCGCGTCACGTCTTGCGGGCGCTCGACGCCGCGCAACGCCGCCCAGGCGATGAAGGCGCCGATGGCCGTGCGGCGTTGCTCGATGGTGTAAGGCGAGTAATTGCGCGTTGCGAGCCATTGGGCGAAGCGCTCCAACTCCGCGCGCATGCTGCCCGGCGCGGGCGTCGCTGTCGCCACACGCGCGCTCATGATGCATTCTCCGCCTGCATGTACGGTACGGCGCCGTTGGCGCGTCCGGTGTTAGGCGTTTCGCGCGTCGCTTCGATGTCTTCGCGCGAAGCGGTTGCGGGCGTTGGCGTTTCGCCGATTTCGCCACCCCGACCGCCCCCCGGCCAAGCCCCGACCGGAGGCCGACCGAGGCCCGACCGATCTTCATTTTGGGCCGACCGATTTTCATCGTAGCTGCAATTCTCGCTGTCGAGCGCGCTTGCATCGAGCAAGCCCATCACAAACGGCGCGCCGTCAGCGCCCTCGCCGTCATATGCCAGCGCATAGACGAAGCGGCTCGCATGCTCGCCTTCGCGCGCGCGCGTGACGAAGAGATATTCAAGTTCGACCAGGCGTCCGAGATGCACTTTAAGCTGCGTATCGCTCCAGCCGGTGGCTTCGCGCACATCGCGGCGGGTGAAGCGCGCCTCGCGCGGCTTCACTCCTTCCGCGTTCGCGCGCGTCACAGCGAGCTCATGCACGAGCCCCAGCAAGCGCCGCGTCTGCGGCGGCAGCTCGTCCAAAGTCGCGCCCATGATCGCGTGCGCCAGGGCGTTGGCGGCGGCGATGTCGGCGGGGGTGGCTTCGATATAGTCGATGACGCCGCCCGCGCGCTCCAGCGTGCGCACGGGCCGCTGGTGCTGATGCAAGAGCGCGATGACGCGGATCAGCGTTAGATATTTGCGATGATCGCGGCGCGTCCTGGTCTTGTCGTCCAAAAAGGTCAGCCGCTCGGCGTAAGGATTGACCACGCGCAAGGGCTTCAGCAGGCGCTGCGCGTTCTGGTGGCGGGCGATGATTTTCCCGCGCGCCTCTTTCGCGGCGAGGCCCGGCAAGGTTTCATCGAAGCGCTGGCGCGCCTGGATGGCGCGGGTTTGCTCGCGGCTTTCATCGATGGTCAAGACCAGGCAGCGATTCTTCAGTTCTTCATCCAGATCGATCGCTGTCGTCGTCAGCATCAGCGCGACCGGGCCTTCGACGTGATATTCCTGGGTGACGAGTTTGCCCGTCACCGGGTCTTTACCGGCGCTCGCAATCGTCAGCGTGCCTTGGCTCTGTAAGAGCTTCAGCGCGTAGGCCGCGTGGCGCGCGCCCTCCTCTTCGGCGATGGCCAGCACTTTGTGCTTCAGGTCGGTTTCGCCGAGATAGAAGAGGCTCTGGCCCGTCATCGCTGAGTACGCAACGCGCTCTTCTTCCGGCACCAGATCGAGCACCGCATCCATCAACGCGCTTTTGCCCGCAGCGCTGGTCGATTGGATCAGCAGCGCTAAGGGCCGGTCGAGTTTACGCGACAGCGCCGCCAGATACGCCGCTTGCGCGTTCGCCGCTTCGCCGACGATGCCGATGGCTTCGACGTCGGCCGCGATGCGGTCCATGAGATCGGGTGCGCTCAGCAGCTCAAGCGCATCGGCTTCTTCCGCCGGCGTCATCGCCGGGCGTTGGTTGCGCTCTTCCTCGGCCGCCTTCAACGCCTCGTCGCGCAAGCCTTCGAGTGCGAAGAGCACCTGGCCCAGATCGCGCTTGATGGCGTCGAGCGATGCGCCCAGCTCGGCCGCTGCTTGCGCCGCGAAGCCGGTTCGGCTTTTCGCGTTGAGCAGATCGAGCCCGTCGATGTGATAGGCCTCGCCTTCACGCACGTCGTTGGGACGCACGTCCAAGATCACTTTCAGCGCATCGTAGGATGCGTTCTTCGCCAGCCCGCGCGCCCGCCAGGTGCGCTCACTCAAGCGGATGGTGATTTCCTTGGCGCTGACATCGGCGTTGGTGCGCGGCGGCGGCGCCGCTGGCGCCGGTGTCGCGGGTTCAGCAGCTAGGAGAAGAGGTTTCGCGGCGGGCGCATCATCCGCCGTCGCTTCGGGTGTTTCTTCCCTAGCTGCTTCGATCATGCTGATGACGGGCTCGGGTTCCGGCGCGCGGTTGGCGTTGGCCTCCCCGCCCTTCATCCATTCCGCGCTGCGCAGCAGCGCGGCGAGTGCTTTCGACGCTGGCTGCACCTGGCGCGCATACTCGTTGGCGTCCATGCCTTTCGGGAAGTTGACGCGATAGACGGCCACGCCGTGACGCGCGAGCGCGTCCGCCACTTCACCAGCGCCACGGTCTCCCGCTTCGTCGCGATCATAGGCCACGAGCACGCGCTTGACGTGGGCCGCGCTGAGCGCGGCGCGCAGCTCATCGGTAAAGCCGTTGGCGCCAAAGCTCGCGGTGACGTGGCCGTAGCCCGCCGCCCAAAAGGTCAGCGCATCGATGATTGCTTCGCAGAGGATGATTTCTTCCGACGCGATCACGGCGTCGCGGTTGAAGATGCCTTGAAGCGGTCCCGACAGATAGAGATGCAGCGGCGTGCCTTTGCGCAGGCCGTCCGTGATTTTGCGCCCGTACATTTGGATCGGCGCGCAATTCTCATCGAAGATGGGCGCGACCAGAGATCCGGTCATGTGTTCATGGCCGCTCTCGCGCAGGATCCCGATCTGCGTGAGGCGCCCGCGTATGTCGGCGCCCGCGACGCGGTTGGCGGCGGGCAAGCGATAGCCGAGCGTCCGGTTGGCGTAGCCGAGCTTGAAGTGCGCGACGATATCGGGATGGGCGAGGCCGCGCTTTTCCAGATACGCCAGCGCCTCCGGGCTCTCCGTCATCGTGCCGTGGTAGTAGTCGAGCACCTGGCCGAGCAGCGCGCGATCTTCGGGCGCGGCTTCAAAGTCGAGCTTGCGCACGGTTGATTGTTTGATTGGCGATTGCGTCACCGGCGCCGCCGCCGCATCCGGCGCCCAATCGGCCTTCAAGAGTTCGACCGCGTGCCTGAAGCTCACGCCCTCCCGTTTCATCACCCAGGCGATGGCGTCGCCGCCCGCATCGCACCCGAAGCAGCGCCACAAGCCCTTCTCGGCCGTGACGCTCAAGCTGGGCTCGCGGTCCTCATGGAAGGGGCACAGGCCGACATGATCGCGCCCGCGCGGGGTGAGCTGCACGCCGCTGGCGCCGATCAGCGCGACCAGGCCAACGCTCGCCTTCAAGCGCTCCAGTTCGGCCTCCGGGATGCGCGCCATGAGGCCCTCACCGAAAATTTTACTCGACACCAATAGGTGCCGGACGCTACGGATCGGTATTAGGCGAGTCAACACCCATCCGTGTTGACCGGCGCCGATCAGGTTCATAGCTCTCGGGGGAGCCCATGCTTTCAGGTGCTCAAGAGCACGGATCGGCGCCCCCGATGACTGACACAGAGTCCAAGCCCTCCAAGACTGCCGCCACTTTCGGCGCGCGGGTGTTCGAGCGGCGCAAGGCCAAGGATTGGTCCCAGGGCGATCTCGCCCAGCGCGTCGATACCTCCGCCCCCATCATCGGCCGCTACGAGCGCGGCGACATGAGCCCCTCCATCGAGGTCGCGGCCAAGATCGCCCAGGCGCTCGGTGTCTCGCTCGATTATCTGCTCGGCGTTCACGACCTGCCCGACATGCTCGCCGATCAGGCCATGCTCGCACGCTGGCAGGCGCTGGGCGCCCTCGCCCCCGACGATCAGCGCTCCATCCTCGACACTCTCGACGCGCTCATCCGCGACGCCCGCACCCGCCGCGCTTACGCGCCAGCAGGCTGAGGCCGTCTCGTTCTCAGTGATTGATCAGCTTCATACGAAGCGGATCGAGCCTTCGATCCGCGTCCTGGCCCACAGCGGCTGACGCACGCGCGGGTCAATCCCCAAAGCCCGAAGGGGCGCGAAGCGCGGGATTGAGGCGCGCGGGCGGCTGATGCACTTAGCTTTGCCGCTCACCCCTCACGCGCGAGCATCAGCGCCAGCTGCTCACAGCCGTCCTGCACCAGCGCGTAGACGTAATCGTCGTTCCAATCGTACGGCCCCTGGATGCGCATCCCCACGCTGATTTTGGCCAGCGCACCCTGCGCCGAGGTAGGCCGCATCAGCACGATTACGCGCGCGGTGCGTTCGAGACGCCGCAAGCCGACTTTGATCTTCCGATCCAGCACCCGCATCGCCCGGGCTTCCGGCAGCCCGCTGCGCATGCCGCGCTCCACGCTGAGCTTCATCGCCTTCACTTTGTCGAAGAGCACCACTTCCAGGGCCGACCATTCCTCCGCCATCGCATCGATGGAGTCGCGATCGGCGAGCCACGCCGCCGCTTTGGCCACGACCGGATCGGGCGTCGATGCGGGCGATGTTCGCGGCGCGGCCGGCGCCGCATGCACGGCGCCGTTCAGCGCCAGCGGCGCTGCGGCGGCGCCTGCGATCAGGTTGCGACGGGAGAGCTTGGGCATGCGCGAGACTCCGGGCATGAAGCCGCGTCACCGGCAAAACGCCGGTCAGCGAGTTTTTAGAGGTTTCCGCGCTATACTCAGCGGATTCCGCCGAGACTGTCAACGAAATTCGCCGAGTTATTGGAGAAATCCGCTTAAATGACCACGCCCGAGCAAATCCGCATGGCGCGCGCCGGTCTCGGCGTCAGCGTCCGCGAACTGGCCGAGATGAGCGGCGTGGCCGAGTCCACGATCCTGCGTTTCGAGAGCGGCAAGGGCGGCATGCAGACCGGCACGCTCACGCGCATTCGCGACGCGCTCGAAGGTGAAGGCGTCGTCTTCATCGATGCTGATGATGCGATCGGGCCCGGCGTGCGTCTCAAGCTGAAGCAGAAGCGCAAGCGCTGACGCCGCGCACGCATGCCGCAAATCTGCGGCGCGCCGATTTCTTGCCGCACGTCTGAGCCTTGGCGCGCCTGGGAATCTCGACTCTCTGCCGCGCCCTTAATCTTGCTCTCCACAACAAGACGTGCGGCATCCCCTCTTCACGCTCGATCTCTCATCACCTGATCGCGTCGGTGCGCGATGATCGCTGCGGGTTTTCCCCTCGCGCGCGTCACGCTAAAATCACATCGCAGATTCGCGTTTGAAGTGGTGGCGTGTTCGCACCTTGCACACGAGGTGCGTGCACCCGCTCACACCTTGGATTTTTCTGAAGCAGGGTAAGCACTTCAGGCGACCGACGAGTCGCCCTTTATCTTGCTCTACACCCTGCTTCTCTTTTCGGAGGCTGATGTTGTGGTTAGCTCGCCTTCATGTTGCCCAGCGAGCCCCATCCGTCAGACATGCCGGAGTGAGGCTTGCTCAAGGCGTCCAATTCGGCCTGTGCATCCACGATGGCGGCGTATGCAGGGATCATCCTCCGCGAGCATACGACCGTCCACGTGTTCGATTCCTTGTCGAAGTCCGTTCGGGCCGTGTAGCCCTTTGCCGCTGCCAAGTCAGAAACGGACGCTGCTGCTTCTGTGTTCGGGACTGCGACGAAGAAGTCGATGACCATCGGGGCGGACATGTTGGAACCTGCGCCCTCTATTCTGCGAAGCGCATCACCATCAGAGTCGTCAGGGTAAGAATTGGCCACTAGGGCACTCCGTCTTCATCTCGATATCGCCTACCAGGTGATTCAATCTGGTTGTAGTTGTTGGGGTTGTTCACTCCGCCAGCGTCGTCGATGCGCCGAGATTCATCAATGAACGCGCCTCGGTCGGAGTCTGAAGGAGTGAAGTCCGTGGCGGTGTGAGCATCCCCCGTCTGGCGCTCTACGCGACGCCCGCTCACCTGTGATCGGTCGCGGTCGCCTTTACCGTGGTACTGCGCGCCGCTCTCGTGGGTATTTGTATAGGAACCCACTTGGCGGCGGCCTGCGTTCGCGGCGTCTCCGGCGTTGTCCGCGGCGCGAACCGCATCGCCAACCGCGTCGGCAGCTTGACCCACCTCTCGCGCCGTTACCGGGGAGACGAGATCAAAGACAGCGAGGCCTCTGTCCACGAGCGACGAACTCGGATCAATGACGGTCGCCACATTGCTCGCGATGTCCGCGACTTCATCCAATCCAGCGCGGCGAATGTCACCACGGTTGTCGATTGTACGCCGCGCGATGTTAAACGCCGACCGGCAGAGCCGGCACATGCCAGTCGAGTCGGTTCCGTTGAGCGGGTCGTTCCCGACGTACGCGTACAGGTTCAGATCGTCCTCGTATCCGACGGGGTCAGTTTGCAGGGACTGTCGGTCCTGACGCGGTTCTTCGTAGGCGTAGG
>QBMO01000124.1 GCA_003242075.1 Alphaproteobacteria bacterium | reverse complement strand
CTCGTATGCCGCCCGTATATATTCGGACACTTGGTCGAAGGTGGAGGCTGCGCCCGTCATGCTGGCCGTCTCACACCCTTCGCTCCTGCATCGCGTCGAGCGCGCCTTGGAGCATGTAGGCGGCGGCCATTTTGTCGACGACTTCGCCGCGGCGTTTGCGGGTGGCGTCGCCTTCGAGCAGCGTGCGGGTCACGGCGGCGGTGGAGAGGCGCTCGTCCCAGAGCAGCAGCGGCACGTCGCGCTTGGCGATGAGGTTGCGAGCAAAGGCGCGGGCGCTTTGCGCGGAGGGGCCGGATGAGCCGTCCATGTTGAGCGGCAGGCCGATGACGAGGCCGGCGCATTGGCGGCCATCATAGATTTTGAACAAGGCTTCGGCGTCGACGGCGAATTTCACGCGGGAGATGGTCTCGAGCGAGGAGCCGATCATGCGGGTCAGATCGCTAATCGCGATGCCGATCCTTTTTTCGCCCGGATCGACCCCCAGGATCGCGGCGCGCGCCGGCAAAGCGGCGGCGAATTCGGGGAGGTCGAGCATGGGCATGAATGAGTCCCTTCGGCGCGCGCTTGCGCCGGGTCAAGCCGGGGTCTTCAATGGGGCGATGAAACACGCCCTCCTCGCCGCCGCCCTGGCCGCTCTCGCTGCCTGCGCCTCGCCCGCGACCGATGCGCCCGACCCCGATCTCGCCTTCGCGCTGGGGCATGATCTCAGCTGCAACGCCAGTGAGCAGCGCGCGCCGAACGGCGAGGTGTCCACGCTCCATATCTCGCTCTCGGTTCCGGATCGCGGCGGGGCTGGGGAGTTCTGCATCATGACGGGTTGCGAGGCTGCGACGTTCGAACCGACGCTGACACGCGCTTTGGGCTGGACCGCGGTTATGCGGACGAACGACCGCACCAATTACAACGCCAACCTGGAGATCTCACGCGATCTGCGGGCGTTTACGTTGGCCGAAGGTGAAGGCGGCGGCGTTTGGACTGGGACCTGTAACGCCGCTGGCTCTTGAAGCTGTAGCCGGGCGCTGCTAGCCCCGGCCCATGTCAATCGATGAAAAAACCGTCCGCAAGGTCGCCAAGCTCGCGCGCCTGGCGCTGCCGGAAGAGCGCGTCAAGCCGATGGCCGACGAGCTCAACGGCATCATGGCGTGGATCGAGCAGCTGAACGAGGTCGATGTCGAGGGCGTTGAGCCGATGACGAGCGCCGTTGAGGGCATGAGCCTGCCGATGCGCGAGGACGAGGTGACGGCCGGCGACGATCCGGAGAAGGTGCTGAAGAACGCGCCGAAGTCGGAAGATGGATTCTTCGTGGTGCCGAAGGTGGTGGAGTGAGCTTCACCATCGCCATCGAGACGCCGTTGTCAGACGATGTGCGCGCGCTGGTGCAGGCGTTGAACGAGTATACGTACGGGCTAACGCCGGCTGAGTATCGCCATCACATGACGGTCGAGCAAATGGCCGGCGCGGATACGACTTTGTTCGTGGCGCGCGATGCGAGCGGCGCGACGTTGGGCATGGGTGCGTTGCGCCGCCATGGCGACGTCGGCGAAGTGAAGCGCATGTTTGTGAAGCCGGAAGCGCGTGGGCTGGGCGTCGGCGGCGCGATCTTGGCTGCGATCGAGAATTTGGCGCGCAGCGAGGGCTTGTCGCGCGTTGTGTTGGAGACGGGTTCGAACTTCGATGCGGCCAAGCGCGTGTATGAGCGCGGCGGCTTTGCGCCGTGTGAGCCTGTGTTGGACTATCCGCCGAGCGCGTGGACCGCGTTCTATGCAAAATCATTGAGTGTTGAATGACCGATCTGACCACCCTCACTTTGGCTGAAGCGCTCGATGGCATGGAGAAGAAGCACTTCTCCTCGCTCGAGATTACCGATGCGTTCTTGAGCGCGATCGACAAAGCGAATCCGCATTTGAACGCTTATGTCGTGGTGACGCCGGAGATTGCGCGCGAACGCGCGAAGGCTGCGGACGCCAAGCGCGCATCGGGCAAAGCAGGCCGGCTCGAGGGCGCGCCGCTGGGGATCAAAGATTTGTTTTGCACCGAGGGCGTGCGCACGACTGCGTGCTCGAACATTCTGGGCGAGTTTACGCCGACCTATGAGAGCACCGTCAGCGCTAATCTGAAGCGCGATGGCGCGGTGATGTTGGGCAAGCTCAACATGGATGAGTTTGCGATGGGCTCGTCGAACGAGACGAGCGCGTTCGGGCCGGTGGTGTCGCCCTGGCGGCGCGGGAACGAAGACGCGAAGCTGACGCCTGGCGGATCGTCGGGCGGCTCTGCGTCAGCGGTGAGCGCGGATTTGTGCTTGGGCGCGACGGCGACGGATACGGGCGGCTCGATCCGCCAGCCCGCGGCGTTCACCGGCACGGTGGGGATCAAGCCGACCTACGGGCGTTGCTCGCGTTGGGGGATCGTGGCGTTTGCGTCGTCGCTCGATCAGGCGGGCCCGATCGCGAAGACGGTGGAAGATGCGGCGATGCTGCTGCAATCGATGGCGGGGCATGACGCGAAGGATTCCACCTCGCTCACCAATGCGTTGCCGGATTTTCGCGCCGCGACCAAGCGCTCGATCAAAGGCATGGTGATCGGCGTGCCGGAGGAATATCGCGTCGACGGCATGCCGGAAGAGATCGAGGCGCTCTGGCAGCAGGGCATCGAATGGGTGAAGGCGGCGGGTGCGACGGTCAAGAAGATCAGCCTGAAGCACACGAAGTACGCACTGCCGACCTATTACATCGTCGCGCCGGCGGAAGCCTCGTCGAATCTCGCGCGCTATGACGGCATGCGCTACGGCGCGCGCGTCGCCGGGCGCGACTTGAACGCGACCTACGAAAACACGCGCGCGTCCGGTTTCGGCAAGGAAGTGCAGCGGCGCATTCTCATTGGCACGTATGTGCTGAGCGCTGGCTATTACGACGCGTATTATCTGCGCGCGCAAAAGGTTCGCCAGCGCATCGCGCAGGATTTCCGTGATGCGTTCGCTGAGGTGGACGCGATCCTGACGCCGGCGACGCCGTCAGCGGCGTTTGCGCTGGGCGAAAAGAGCGGCGATCCGGTGGCGATGTATTTGAACGATATCTTCACGGTGACGGCGAACTTGGCTGGCTTGCCGGCTTTGGCTTTGCCCGCCGCGGTGGACGCGAACGGTTTGCCGCTTGGCCTGCAGGTGATCGGCAAGGCGCTCGACGAAGAGAGCGTGTTTGCGGTGAGCGCCGAACTAGAACGCGCGGCGGGCTTTCAGGCGAAGGCGGCGAAGTGGTGGCTCTAGCGTGAGACGCCTGTCGCCGGCGCAATTGTTTCCGCCGCGCATCGACGGGCGCATTCGTTACGCTGTGCCAACGTCTTCGGCTGAACCACGGCGGCGCGAGCGCGCGAATCCCGCTAACATCGCGCCTATGGCCAAACGCAAAGCTTCCGCCCCGCGCGCGCAGCGTCGTCCCCGCAAGGAGATCGACCGCAACTATTTCTTCGGTGACGTTTTCATCAAGACCGGTGTCGCGGTTGGCGTGGCGCTTGGCCTGATCGCGCTTTACACGCCGTTCACCCTGATGGGTGCGATCAATGACGGCATGCACGATTATGTCGCCGTCATGAGCACGTTCGGCGTCATCGGTCTGGCGGCGTTCCTGTTCGGCCGTCACTTGCGGCGCGAGGCCACGCACTGGGATTTCGACTAAACCTGCCCTTGACCGGGCGCCGCTGAGAGCCGAGTTTGCGGCTATCGTGAAGGAGCCGGTCTTGAACGCAGCAGAATGCACGCGCCTGGGCGCTTATCTGAGCAAATTGCTCGGCTCGCCGACTGTGTCGGTGGTGTCGAAGAGCGCTGAAGAGGCGGATGTGCTGGTTGACGGCAAGGCCGTCGCCACTTTGTTGCGCGACGACGAAGAGGGCGAACTCTCCTATTCGATCAGCCTCACCGTGCCGCGCGCGGCGGGCGCCAAGAAAAATGCGCCGATCGACGATGCCGAGCGCGCGCGTTTGCAAGGCGAGCTTCGCAAGACCCTCCACGCCGCCGATCTCGACGTCCGCGCGCGGCCCCGTAAGACGGATAGCGCCGAAGTATACGTGCACGACGAATTCGTCGGCACAGTCTCCGCCGATGAAGACGAAGGCCAGGTGCTGACGATGAGCATTCTGGATATCGATCTCGAAGGCGAAGAGTAGCGCGAGCGACCTTTCGGATGTTCGAAGCGCCGACCTCAGCGCCTGCGGGGCGCTGACCCGATTGTCATCTCGCGGCAGCTGAATACAGTAGCCAGACAATCCAGGGTGGTCTCGGGGGCGGACGCAATGTCGACTGACATCTTCATCAGCTGGTCGGGCGAGAAGAGCAAGAAGGTCGCAAACCGCCTCGCCGACTTTCTGGAGGATGTGCTGGGAGTCAAAGCCTACACCTCCGATAAGGAAATGAAGCCCGCTCAGAACTGGCGCGATGAGTTGGAGCGGCGGCTTAGCGAAGCGAAATTCTGCATCATGTGCCTGTCGATCGAGAACATCGATGCGCCGTGGATGATGTGGGAATCGGGTGCGATCTGGCAGGCGCGCAAGCACGCTGAGGCAGACAGCAGCGACCGCAATGAACGGGTCTGCCCGTTCCTGATCGATTTCCCTCCAGGAGAGTTGCCGTCGCTGGCAGGACCGTTGGGCGGCGTGAATGTGGTGCGTTACGGAGAGGACGAGGTTCGAAAACTCGTCTTTCAGCTTCACCACATTCTCAATCCAGCCGCCGCGGCGGATGGCGTGACGCGTCGTTTTCAAGTCGGCTGGCCGGGCTGCAAACAAGACATCGACGGTATTCTGAAGGAGTACGCGGCAAGCCTGCAGCCGTTTGAGAAGTTCGCGCAGCTCCGTGAAATTTCCCTCGAACGCATCAAGCGGACACGGGAAAGCCCGATCATGAACCGCCTGCTGAGCGAGACGTTGGATGCGTTTGGCCAATACATTCGCGGCGCGATTGCGCCGAACGGCGGCGGATCCACTGATTTGTATCTGCCATTCAGCCTCTATCCGACGCACCATCTCTCGCTGATTTCAGGCCGTTCGCGCAACTCAGTCGTCCATGCGGTGGCGCTTCTGGACGAGGAGGAGCATTTTTGGTCGGAGGATATCGGCGGCAAGATATTGAAGGAAACGTCGAACGCTTCGAAGCGCGTGTTCGTTGTGAAGGATGATGTGCACTTGCGCGCCAATGTAAAAACGATCGCGCAGCACGCTTCGCGCTATTCGGTATTTGTGCTGTCACTGAGGAAATTCCGCGATTGGTATTCTGACTTTTGCCACGATTTCTCTCTCTGCTGGATCGATGGCAAACCGATCCTGGCGCGCTATGAAAATTTGGGCTCCGCGACGTCCATTCGGTTCACCGAGAACGCTGACGAAATTAAGGAATACAGCGAGGCATTTGAGAGAATCCTCAGTCTCGCGACGGCGGCGCCGAGCGCGTTCGATGCGCGCTCAAGCCAGGCGATCGATGCGTTTGTCGGCCGGGTGTTCGATCAGCAGGGCAGCGAATTTGGGCCGGTTGAGATGTCTCGCTACATCGAGATCGACGAGTACGATAAGTTCGAGCGTCAACACCCCTACTATCAGAAGATGATGGACCGCATGGTCGAGATTCATCTAGCTCACCATCGGGACGCGACGGAACGACTGCGGCTACTGGAATTCGGCGCCGGAACAGGGATATTCACCGAGAAGCTGGTGCGTTTGAAAAACGCTTACGTGACCGCCGTCGAGTTGGACGCCAATTGTTTCAAGGTACTGCGCTTCAAAGTGGAGCGGTTCATGTCGACCAATCCCGACCAGATCGAAGAAAGCACCCGTATTCTGCCCGTGCTGGGAAATAGTTGCAGCTATGATCCGAAGGGGAAATTCCACTCCATCTTCTCTTCGTTCTCCGATCACCACATCGCCGTCCAGGATCGCTACGCCTATTTTGAGAACGTCAAACAGAACCTACTGCCCGGCGGGCTTTTCATCGTCGGTGATGAATTCTTGCCGCCGCACGAGAACACGAAGGCGAGCTACGATGCGGCGCTGATGGCGTATCACAACCACATTATCGAGGAGGCCAAAGCAGCCGGGCACCACGAGGTCGCAAAATTGGAGCGGGCAGCGCTGGAATCAGGGCTGGCGAGGCTCGGCGACTTCAAGGTTTCGCGCGCTGAGTATGAAGCGACGCTGACTAAGAGTGGGTTTGCATTTGAGGTGGAAGCGATTGGCCCGAAAGGCACGGACGCAGTCGGCGGGGTGTTTGTCTACAAGATATGGGTGAGCCCAGATAAGCCCGCAAACAAATCCAAAAGAAAAGCCCCGGCTTGAGGCCGGGGCGTAAGTCATTTCGTTAAATCCAACACAGCGTCCTCAAAGAGGAAACGCTAGCCGCGCGTTATAAGACGCCCAACATGGAGGCGACGAGCGGGTGGCGCACGATGTCTGAGTCGCCGAGGCGGACGACGGCGATGTTTTCGACCGCTTCCAGTTTGTCGGCGACCGTGTGCAAGCCGGAGAGATCCGGAAGCAGATCGGTTTGCGCCGGGTCGCCGGTGACGACCATGGTCGAGTGCCAGCCCAAGCGCGTCAGCAGCATTTTGATTTGGCCGTAGGTGCAGTTTTGCGCTTCGTCGATGACGACGAAAGCGTTGTTGAGCGTGCGGCCGCGCATGAAGCCGACGGGCGCGATTTCGATGAGGCCTTCCGCCATCAGCGCCTTGAGGCGCTTAGCGGAGAGGCGATCGGTTAGCGCGTCGTAGAGCGGGCGCAGATACGGCGCGAGTTTGTCTTCCATCGCGCCAGGCAGATAGCCGAGCGACTCACCCGCTTCGACGGCGGGGCGTGAGAGCACGATGCGCCCCACCTTTCCCGCTTCGAGCGCTTCCACCGCTTTCGAAATGGCGATGTAGGTTTTGCCGGTGCCGGCCGGGCCAAGCGCCAAGCAGAGCGCGTGCGTGTCGATCGCCTCCATCAAGGCGGTTTGGCCTTTGGACTTGGGGCGGAGATTTTTGACGAAGCTCGCATCGCGGCCGGCGTCGTTTGCCGGGCTATAGCCGCCATCAAGCACCTGCAGATTTCGCTGCCGGCGATCATCGCGTTGGAATTCCTGCACGTTCAGCACGCCTTGTGCGTGACGACGCTTCGTGGTGGTGCGCTTGGCCATCGAGGAGGTCTCCTTACGCGAACGACCATCGCCCGCACGGCTTCTGCCGGTCGGGTGGTCGAAGAACGGATCAGGTGAGTCGTCGAAGGGAGCGCCGGGCGGCGGTATGTCGTGCGCGTTGATCTTGCGCCGTTCGCCCACGTGCTCCCCCACAAACGAGCGCTGGCTACCAGCGCCCTGGAGACGGGTGGACCGGAAAATTCCGATCCGATGTTTCAAGGAAGCGCTGAACCGGTTAACGACGCGTTGAAGAAGCGGAACGTCACAAACAATTCGCAGAACGAGGGATCATTCCGATGCCGATCTACGCCCTGGCCGACGCCGATCTCGAGGTCGAGGACGAGGACGCCTATTGGGTCGCGCCGTCGGCGGTGCTGATCGGGCGGATCGTGCTGAAGCGGAATGCGAGCGTCTGGTTCGGCGCGGTGCTGCGCGGCGACAATGAGCCGATTGTCGTCGGCGAGAACTCCAACGTGCAGGACGGTTCAGTGCTGCACACCGACATGGGCGCGCCGCTGATCATCGGCAAAGACGTGACCATCGGCCACCAAGTCATGCTGCACGGCTGCACCATCGCCGACACCTCGCTGATCGGCATCAAGGCGACGGTGCTGAACCACGCCGCCATTCCGAGCTTTTGCTTGGTGGGCGCGCACGCACTGGTGACGGAGCGCAAGACGTTCGAAGAAGGCTCGCTGATCACCGGGGTTCCGGCGCGGGCGGCGCGCAAGCTCGAGGAACAACAAAGGCAGGTGATTCAGTTCTCGGCGCACCACTACGTCGAGAATTGGCAGCGCTACAAACGCGACTTGCGGCCTAGCCGACGTACTTAGGCCTTCTCATCGCCAAAAATCCGGGCATAGCCTTACCGCAATGACAGAGACCGAGACCATTCGGCCAAGCCAGCCGCCGGCCCCGCAGATTCCGTGGTTGCCGATTTTGATCGGCGTCGCGGTGGCGGCGGTGCTTGTGGCCGGCTTCTTTGCGTGGCGGATGCAGAGCGGGCGTGCGGCGGACGACGCCTATTTGGTCGAACCCTACACGCCGCCGTCGGAACTGATCAGCGCCAGTGAACGGGTGCGCGGGCATGAGGCGCCGGATGCGGGCGCGCCGGTGGCGGTGGAGTTTGGCGCGGGCGTGACGCTGAACGTGACGGGCCGCGTGGCGCGTGGGC
>QBMO01000123.1 GCA_003242075.1 Alphaproteobacteria bacterium | reverse complement strand
GTCCATGCCGATGCGACCGTGATTGCCCCACGCGCGGGCCTT
Organism: Alphaproteobacteria bacterium; assembly: GCA_003242075.1. GTDB lineage: Bacteria > Pseudomonadota > Alphaproteobacteria > Caulobacterales > Aquidulcibacteraceae > Vitreimonas. Next base: position 8,367 of record QBMO01000123.1, on the reverse strand, counting down.
GTCGGCGCGACGGCGACGGCCATTGGCAACGCCGCGACCTATCAAGTGCGCGGCCCAGGCGGCTGACGCCGAGCCTCAGTCGTCGTCGAACTTCTGATCCATTTCCACGGCCGGCGTCGTGCCTTCGCAGCACGGCCCGCCGATCGGCCGCGCGGGGCTGCCGGCGACGGTGCAGCGCGGCGGCACGTTTTCGAGCACGACCGAGCCCGCCGCGATACGCGCGTCTTCGCCAACTTCAATATTGCCCAACACTTTCGCGCCAGCGCCGATCAATACGCCACGACGAATCTTCGGGTGACGGTCGCCGCCGGCTTTGCCGGTGCCGCCGAGCGTCACCGAATGCAGCATGGACACGTCGTCCTCCACGACCGCGGTTTCGCCGATGACGATGCCGTGCGCGTGATCGATAAACACGCCCGCGCCGATCGTGGCGGCGGGATGGATGTCGACTGAAAACAGCTCGGAAACGCGGCTTTGCAGGTGATAAGCGAGGATTTCGCGGTCTTGCGCCCATAGCCAATGCGCGATGCGATAGGCCTGCAGGCCGCCATAGCCTTTGAAGTAGAGGAACGGCTGCAGATAGGTTCGGCACGCCGGATCGCGCTCGCGAACCACGCGCATGTCACGCAACGCGGTCTTCGCCATCTCCGGATCAGCGGTGTACGCTTCGCGGATCACTTCGCGCAATTGCAGCGCCGGCAGATCGCCGTGCCCGAGCTTTTGCGCCAGATGATAAGAGAGCGCGTCCTCGACGCGATCGTGATGCAGGATCGAGGCGTGCAAGTAGGAAGCTAGCAATGGCTCTTCCGCCGCCGCCTGCGCGGCCTCCACGCGCAATTGCGACCAGACGCCGCCTGACGCTTCGAACACGCGGGTGTTGTTGGCCTCGGTCACGTCGGCTCTCCCTGGCTAGGCCCCAACATCGCGCCCGCAAGCGCTGCCGGCAATTGCCCCGTCACCGCCATGTGGTGGGCGCGCAGCACCGCGGCAACCGTCATCGCGTCACGAATGCGACCATCGGCGACCCGCGCCAGCACCTCGGCAAACGGCGCGCGGCGGCGCTTTAACACCTCAGTGCCTTCGGGCTTGGGCTCGCCAGGCGTGAGATCGGTGGCAAGGTAGAGAATGGCCTGCTCGTCGGTGAGCGAATTGGAGAGATCCATTTCCAGTATCGGCAGATACGCGCGCGCAGACAGGCCGGTTTCTTCCTCCAGTTCGCGGCGCGCACAATCGAGCGCGGCCTCCCCCGGTTCGGCGCCGCCTTCAGGCATTTCCCAGGAATAGCGGCCAAGCGGAAACCGCCATTGGCCGACGAGATGCACGCAGCCTTTTTCATCGATGGGTAGCACGCCCACGGCCAAGCGGCGCACCCGCACGACGCCGTACGTCCCTGGCTTGCCGTCCGGATGGATGACGGCATTGCTCTCGATCGTCAGCCACGCATTCTCGAACGGCCGCGTTATCTCCGTAACCATCCAAGGGTTTTCGGCGTCGTCCCACGTATCCTGCATGCAACCACCTCTAGCGCTGGCGAGCGCTTGGCGCCATCTGGGGCGCATGGTTCTTCCGCTCTCCGTCATCCCCAACGCGCCCCGCGAAGGCGAACCCGCCAACGCCATCAAGCAAAGCGCCGAGACGCTGGCGCTGCTCGCACAGCGCCGCTCCAGCAAGGTGATGCACCTCGCTGAGCCTGCGCCGAGCAGCGCCGAACTCGACGCGCTGATCGAACTCGCCGCGCGCGTGCCCGATCACGGCAAGCTCGGGCCCTGGCGCTTCGTTGTGTTCGAGGGCGAAGCGCGCGTACGGGCGGGCGAAGCACTGGCGCAGGTGATTGCCGGCGACGAAGGCGTCGATGAAGGCAGGCTCGCGCACACACGCGGTTTGCTCACACGCGCGCCTGCATGCGTGATGGTCGTCTCCGCCGCCGCGCCGCACAAGAAGGTGCCAGAGTGGGAGCAGCAGCTCTCTTCGGGTGCGGCATGCTTTGCGTTGCTGCTTGCCGCGCACGCCATGGGCTATGGCGGCTGCTGGCTGACGGAGTGGCCAGCTTACGATGCACGCGCCCGCGCAGCTCTTGGCTTAGCCGAGCACGAGCGCATCGCCGGCATCGTCTATCTCGGCACACCCACTGAAGGCGCCACCGAACGCGTGCGCGCCGACTTGGGCAGCCGCATTTCGCGCTTCTAAAGCAAAAGGCCGCCGCATTTGCTGCGACGGCCTCCGCTTTTGTTGGAGCGTGAACTTAGAGTTCGCGGCTGATCGTGAACACGATACGCTCGTCATAGCTCGACGGGCCGTACGTGTAATATTCGATGTCCGAGCCCTCATCGATGTCGGTGTCGTGATAGCGGAGATCGAGCGAGAAGCCGTGATAGGCGTAGGTGCCGCCGATGTTCCAAGTGTTGTAGTCGCTGTCGTCGGTCACATCGACGCCGTCTTCGCCGTCGGCGTCCTCGATCGACTGATTGCCGTAGGCGGCGGTGAACTCAAGCGCATCGCTCGCAGCGAACGTGCCGTTGATTTCAAAATACGTGGCCTCACCAGTTTCGCCGTAGTTTTCCGGCGAGTGATAAATGCCGCCGCCCAGCGAGAAACGCTCCGTCAAGGGCATTTCGACCGCGGCGAGCAACTCATAATAATCGAACTCGGCGTCGTCATCGTCCGCGCCCGGATAGAAATAGCCGATCACACCGAGATCAAACTCGGCCATGCCGAGCGTGGGCGTGAAACCGGCATAAAGGTCCAGCTCCATCCCGTCCGGGATGCTCGAACCCCAAACACCGGCATAGAACTTGTCGTTCGACCAATCGAAGCCGCCCTGAATGGCGGGCTCGCCGTCGCTCAGCGATACGCCGCGGAAAACATAGTCCGTGGTGAGGCTGATATTGGCTGACACTTCAGCATTCGCCGCACCCGCGCCAGTAATCGACATGCCGGCGACAATGGCCGCTCCGAACAACTTCTTCATGACCTAAACCCCTATCGTGCGCCTACTGGGCGAACTCTGGCCTGAACGCTCAACTGTTAAAGTGAACGATGCGTTAACCCAGGCGCCAAGACGCCCCGCAGGCGCCCGCAGGCTGCCCTGCTTAGAGCGGCGTGGCGCCGAGGCAACAGTAGCGTGGCGACTACGCCTTGGGCGTTTCTGCAGCATTTCCGTCGGCAAGCGCCCAACAAGGCGGCGTCCAGCGCAATGTCATCGATTCAGGCAGCGCTCTCACTACCCAACATCGCTGAACCACCGACGCTTTCACCGCTCGAACAAGAGTGGGCGCACAGCGCTCCTAAGCGGGGAAGACACATGAAGAACGTAAAGAAGCTTATCGGCTTGGCCCTATTGGCCAGCGCCGCCACGGTCACCACGACCGGCGCCGCCAGCGCGCAAGAATTCTCAGGCAATGTCGCGCTGACATCCAACTATGTGTGGCGCGGCGTCACGCAGTCTGACGGCGACTTCGCCGTGCAAGGCGGCGTCGATTATACGCACGGCATTTTTTACGCCGGCGTGTGGGCCTCATCCGTCGATGATTTCGGCGTCGACGCCTCCAGCGAACTCGACGCCTATTTCGGCATCACGCCGTCACTGGGCCCGGTCGAATTCGATCTTGGTGTGATCGGATATTTCTATCCGGGCGCATCTGACGAGATCGACTTCACTGAAATCAAACTCGGCGCCAGCTACAGCCCGATCGAAGCGCTCTCGATCGCGGCAGCCGGCTATTTCTCCGACGATTTCGGCAATACCGGCAATGAATCCGTCTATCTCGAACTCGGGCTTGGTTACACGTTCAACGAAACGTTCTCTGTGAGCGGCGCCTACGGCAACCAAGACATCGACGGCGACGATTACGACACCTGGAATCTGGGTGCGAGCGTAGCCGCCTACGGCTTCGGCTTCGACCTCCGCTACTGGGATACCGATATCGAAGACGCTGACGAAGAAATCTCGTTCACGATCAGCCGCGAACTCTAACAACGACGTCTTGCGACATGGAGGCCGTCACAGCGCTGTGGCGGCCTCTAGCGTTGCGTGAGCGCGCTATAGCCAAGGTGGAGTCCGGCATCGACGAGGAGCGTCTCGCCGGTCACGTGGCGCGACGCGTCCGAGAGAAAGAAGAGCCCCGCATCCGCGATGTCTTCGGCGGTGGAAGCGGCTTGTAACGGCGTCATCCGCTTCGTGCCCTCGCGCATGCGGTCGACCATTTCAGTTGGCAGGCCCTTCTCGTGCCGGGGCGTGTCGATGAAGCCAGGGCAAAGCGCGTTGATCCTGATCTTCGGCCCGAGCACGCGCGCCAGCGACAGCGTCATCGTGTTGAGCGCCCCCTTGGAGGCGGCGTACGCGACAGACGAGCCAATGCCGGTCACGCCCGCAATCGACGACACCATCAGCACGCTGGCGCGCTCGGACGCCTCCAGCAGCGGCCGCGCCGCGCGCAGCATCTGAAACGGGCCGATGACATTGACGCTGTACAACCGCAGAAAATCCTCGCTCTGCAACGCGTCGAGATCGCCGTGTGCGGGCGCGAATTTGGTCACGCCGGCATTGTTGGCGAGCGCATCGATGCGGCCATAGGGCTCGGCCTTCGCGGCGATGGCGCGGCAATCGCCGTCGTCAGAGACATCGCCCTGCGCCAGCACGGCCTCGGCGCCCGCGGCACGCACGGCAGCGGCAGTGGCTTCGGCTTCAGCGGCGCTCTTGGCGTAATTGATGATCACCGCTTTGGCGCCGCGCGTTGCCGCCCCGACCGCGAGCGCTGCGCCTAGCCCGGTCGATGCGCCGGTGACGAGAACGATCTTACCGTCGAAATCGCGCATGGGCGCCTCCTTCTCCATGAACCGGCTTGCCAGCAGCGCGCCGCGGCTTCAAGGGTCGGCCATGAGCACCGATCCCAAAGGCTTGAGCCAACTCGGCCATGCTACGCCCATTCCGCAAAGCCCCGACCAGGCAACGCTTGAGCGCGTGCCCAATCCGCACTCGGGTACGCTCTATCTGGCGCGCTTCACCGCGCCGGAGTTCACCTCAATCTGCCCCGTCACCGGCCAGCCGGATTTCGGCGTGCTGGTGATCGATTATGCGCCGAAGGACTGGATCGTGGAGTCGAAGAGCCTGAAGCTCTTCCTGCAGAGCTTCCGCAATCATGGCGCGTTCCACGAAGACTGCACGGTCGGCGTCGCCAAGCGCATCGCCGAAGCGATCGCCCCGACGTGGTTGCGCATCGGCGGCTACTGGAACCCGCGCGGCGGCATGCCGATCGACGTGTTTTGGCAGACCGGCGAGGCGCCCGCTGGCCTATGGCTGCCCGATCAAGGCGTGGCGACTTATCGCGCCCGCGGCTGATGTCCGAGATAAAGGCCGCAGATCACGACCCAGCCCATCACGCTCGCCTCAAGCGCTCGCTGCGATAGGCCGACCAACGGCGAGTCAGGCGACATTGTCAGGAACGCCCCGAGCGCAATCGGCGCGGCGATGAAACCCGTCAGCGCAACGCCGCCAGCGTTCGGCCATTTGCGCGCAGCGAACGCGAGCAGCAGCAGCGTCAGCGGCGCGAACACATAGCCGGCGAGGCCCAAGAGTAAGTGCATGGCTTGCGAAGGGCTCGGCTCCTCCGGTCGGCAGCCGTAGTCACATGGAAAGAACGTCGCGCCGACATAGCCGATCGCGAAGAGCACAACGCCGATAAAGCCAAGCGTGCCGAGCAAGGATCGCGACGTCGCCAGCCACGCAAACACTGCGAAAGCAATCGTAAGCAACCCAACCGGCAGAAAGCCGTACCAGCTCACTTCATATCCGTACGGCGCACCATTGGCGCCGAGCTCGGATATGTATTGCGAGAGGTGATCGTAGCCGGGGAACGTGAACCCGCCGACCACCACCATAGCCAAGAGCCAGAACGCGCCCAAAAGCGCGCAGATCATCGCCAAACGTCCCATCGTGTCCCCTTAAGCCGGCCATTTCGGCGCGCGGCTGACCATGCCTGGCGTCGTGCGTCCCAGTACGCCGCCGATGAAGTGCGCCGCTGCAATGGCGCCGTCGAGATCGACGCCGGTGTCGAAGCCCATGCGCGTGAACATGTAGAGCAGATCTTCGGTCGGCACGTTGCCCGCCGCACCCGGTGCGAACGGGCAGCCGCCAATGCCGCCGAGCGAACCATCCAACACGCGCACGCCCTCTTCGACCGCCGCCACCGCGTTGGCGAGCGCGGTGTTGCGCGTGTTGTGAAAGTGCGCGCGCAGTTGGATGTCGGCAGGGATTGCCGCTTTCACGGCGCGGAAGCGCTCATGAACGTCGCTCGGCGCGCCAACGCCGATCGTGTCCGCCAGCGCCAATTCAAAAATGTCCTGCGCCACACAGCGCTCAGCGACTTCGACAACGCGCGACAGCGCAACTTCGCCATCGAACGGACAGCCAAAGGCAGTCGAGATCGTCGCGGATAAACGCGCGCCGCCGGCCTTTGCGGTTGCAGCTACGTCCGGCCAGACAGCGAATGTCTCTTCAACAGTGCCGCCATTGTTGCGGATCGAGAACCCGTCCGAGGCGCAGAAGACGTAGTTGATCTCCTTCGCGCCAGCCGCCAACGCACGCTCGACGCCACGCAGATTCAAAGCCAGCGCAATGTAAGTCACGTCATCGCGCTTCGGCACGCCGGCAAACACCGCGTCACCATCGGCCATTTGCGGGACTTTTTTCGGATTGACGAAGCTGGCCGCTTCCAAGCGCCGAAAGCCAGCGCGCACGATGTGATCGATCAGCGCGAGCTTGTTTTCGGTGGAGACGATATCCGGCTCGTTCTGCAGCCCATCGCGCGGGCTAACTTCGACAAGCTCAAGTTTCTCTTTGGCCACGCTTTGCTCCAAACGCCGGCAGCGCCCAGCCATAATGTATGGCCCCGGCGCGCAAACCGAAACCCGCAACGGCGCCCGCAATCCCCGCCACGCCTGGCGGAACACCAGCCCAATCGAGCGCGACATAGCTCGCCGCCGCCAACAGCGCCGCTGAAATGGTGATCTCGCGCTTCAACAGCGCGGATGGTTGGCCGGCGAGCACATCGCGGATGACGCCGCCGAAGCACGCCGTCAGCACGCCCATGGCGATCGAAACGAGCGGATTGACGCCGAGCGCCATCGCTTTGCCGGCGCCGATCACGGCGTAGCCGCCGAGCCCGACCGCATCGAGCCAGATCAATGTCTTCGCACGCTCCAGATACGGCGCGAGAAACCAAACCGCGAGCGCTGCCGCGAGGCCAATGCCGAGATAAGCCGGGTCGCCGATCCAGAACACCGGCGCGCCGATCAGCAAATCGCGCAACGTGCCGCCGCCGACGCCGGTGAACACGGCGAAGAACCAGAAGGTGACGATGTCATGCCGATCGCGCGCCGCCGCGAGCGCGCCGGTCAGCGCGAACACGGCCACGCCCGCGTAATCGAGCGCGGGCGGCAGAGCCGGCAAGGCTTCTGGAACGAGACTCACCATCGCCCGTCTCTACACTGTTTTGCCATGAGGATGGTGCGAGCGGCGGGAGTTGAACCCGCACCGCCTTACGGCGAACGGATTTTAAGTCCGCTGCGTCTACCAGTTTCGCCACGCTCGCGCCGCTTGCGGCATAGCGGCGTTGGGCAAGCCTAGGCAAGCCATCTTCACCCGCGTTAGGCTGGCGCCATGCGATCACACCCGCTCGATTGCCCGATCTGGAGCGCGCTGACCTCGCGCCAGAGCGCGTTCGGCACGGAAGGCGCTCTGGCGCGGCGTTTCGCGGAGGACATCAGCCCATTCGCGGCGGCCGCCGATGACTCACCGGACGCCGTCGCCGCGCTCGCGGGACTTGCACACGCCGATGATGACATGTCGCTGCTGGAGCGCGCCCCGCCATCGCCGCCGCCCGGCATTCTGCTCAAGCTCAACGCCGCTGGCGTACAGATGGTGCTCGCCACGCTTACGCCTGGAGCGGACATCGCCTTCCATCATCTCGGCGACGCCGATGCGCCTGACATGCTCGCGCTCGCCACGCTGACGCGTCCCGGCCCATTCCGCGCGCGCACGCACAAACTGGGGCGCTTCATCGGCGTGCGCGACAACGGGCAGCTGATCGCCATGGCCGGTGAGCGTTTGCAGACGGATCAATTCGTCGAAGTCAGCGGCATCTGCACCCATCCCGATCATCGCGGGCGCGGACTAGCGGCTGCGCTGACACGCATTATTGCGGCGCGCATTCTAGAAGAAGGCAAAACGCCGTTCCTCCACGCCTACGCCAGCAACACCGGCGCGATTTCGGTGTATCGCAAGCTTGGCTTCGAACATCGCTGCGACGTCACGCACGCGATGTGGACGCGCGCCTAGGACCGCGCGTCTTCAGACGCGCATGCGGGCCT
>QBMO01000122.1:962-8480 GCA_003242075.1 Alphaproteobacteria bacterium | reverse complement strand
ATGGAGAGGGCGCTGAGCTCGGCGTGCTCAAGCGGCTGATCTTCGCCGCAAGCGCAGCGTTCACGCGTGATCTCGCGTGCGCAGGCGCGGCAGAGGATCATGTCATGGACCGCCGGCGTCTCGCCGGCATGCACCGGCGCCGGCCGGCGGGACGCCAGCGGTCCATAGTCACTGCGCTTCCTCCGGCGAGAACAGCCACGCCGCGCCGCGGACGCCGGAGCTGTCGCCGTGTTTGTTTTGGACGAGCTTGGTGTGGAGCACGTCGGAGAAGATGTGGGCGAGCAGTTTGCCGCGGACGCTTGCGTATAAACTCTTCACGTTCGAGACGCCGCCGCCGAAAACGATGATGTCGGGATCGAGTATGTCGATCACAATAGCCAGCGAGCGTGCGACGCGGTCGGCGTAGAGATCGAGCATGACGATGGCCTCGGGGTCGCCGGCTTGCGCGCGCGTGTCGGCTTCGCGGGCGCTGACGCCGAAAGCGCGCTTGAAGCCGGTGCCGGAGAGCCATTGTTCGAGGCAGCCCCAGCGGCCGCACCAGTCGCGCACCGGCGCTTCGTCGGCGCGCGGCCACGGCAGCGGCGTGTGGCCCCACTCGCCGCCAATGCCGTTGGCGCCGGTGATGACTTTGCGGTCGACGACCACGCCGCCGCCGCAGCCGGTGCCGAAGATGACGCCGAACACGACGCGCCCGTCAGCGGCTGCGCCATCGACCGCTTCAGAAAGGGCAAAGCAATTGGCGTCGTTTTCCACGCGCACGGGGCGTGCGAGCGCGGCTTTCAAATCTTCGAGAAACGGCAGCCCGTTCATCCAGACCGAGTTCGCGTTGCGCACGAGGCCGGTCTCTGGCGAGAGCGAGCCGGGGATGGCGAGGCCCACAACCGCTGCGCGCCGGCCCGTATCCGATTCGATTTTGGCTGTGAGATCGGCCACCGCGCGCACCGCACCGGCGTAATCCCCAGGGTTGGGCACGCGCTGCCGGTTCAGGATTTCTCCCGTTGAATCAAGCAGCGCGCCTTCGATCTTGGTGCCGCCGAAATCAATGCCAAGCCGCATCAATCAATCCTTAAGGTCTTCTTAACGAGATGGGCCAAACTGCTTGTGTTGCGATGGGTTGTTAATGGGCCTGCGCTATAAGATGCGCAAATAAGCGCGAGAATGCGCCGGGGTTGCGGAAGCGAAGCGGGTGATGGCGAAGACCGTACTCATCGTCGAAGACAGCGAACTCAATATGAGGCTGTTCAACGACCTGTTGGAGGCCTTTGGCTACCGCACGGTCAAGACCCGCGATGGCCGCCAGGCGCTGCCTCTGGCTCGCGAGCACAAGCCCGATCTGATCGTGATGGATATCCAGCTGCCGGAAATCTCCGGGCTGGAGATCACGGATCGCCTGAAGAAAGATCCGTTGCTGAAGTCGATCCCGGTCGTGGCGGTGACGGCGTTTGCGATGCGCGGCGACGAGCAAAAGATCATGGCCGCCGGCTGCGACGCTTATCTCTCCAAGCCGATCTCGGTGACGACCTTCCTCGAAACCATCCGCAAGTTCATCGGATAAGGAGGAGGCCGCTTGAGCGCGCGCATCCTCGTTGTCGACGACCTCGAAGCCAATCGCCGCCTCTTGGAGGCGAAGCTTGGCGCGGATTATTACGAAGTGCTGACAGCACAGCGCGGCGAAGAAGGCGTGCAGCTGGCCAAGCGCGAGAAGCCCGATCTTATTCTGATGGACGTGATGATGCCCGGCGGCATCGACGGCTATGAGGCCTGCCGGCGCCTCAAGGCGATGCCGGAGACGCGGCACATTCCGGTGATCATCCTGACGACGCTGGACGACCGCGACAACAAACTGCGCGGGCTGCAGGCAGGCGCGGAAGAGTTTCTCACGAAGCCCATCGATGACGTGCAGCTGATGGCGCGGGTGAAAAGCCTGTTGAGCCTGAAGGTTGTCATCGACGAATTGCGCGCGCGCGAAGCCAACGGCAAGCGGCTCGGCGTCATCGACGAGGATTTGCGCAGTGACCCGCTGGAGCAGCATCGTCTGGTGGCCGGCAATGTGCTGGTGGTCGATGACAATCTCACCCAGATCAAATCGATCAAGGCCGCGCTCGGCGTCGAGCACCGGGTCACGGTGATGGGCCAGGACGAGGCGGAGGGGCCGCCGGACTTGTGCGTTGTGTCGATGACGGCGCGGTCGTTCGATGGCTTCCGCGTCATCGCGCGCATGCGCTCGGGCGAGGCGACACGGCATTTGCCGATCCTGGCGGTGGTGGAGCCGGACGATAAGCAGCGCGCCAATCGGGCGCTCGAACTGGGCGCACACGACATTATCGGCCGCCCGATCGACGAAGAAGAATTGGTGGCGCGGGCCCGCACCTTGATGCGCCGCAAGCGCTACATGGACGCCCTGCGCCATCGGCTCGATCAGAGCCTGGAGTTGGCGATCACCGATCAGCTGACTGGCCTCTACAATCGCCGCTTCCTGATGGGCCAGCTGACGCCGCTGGCGCAGCGGGCGCAGTGCGGCGGCGAAGCGGTTTCGATCATGGTGGTCGATATCGACCACTTTAAGCGCCTGAACGATACGTACGGCCATGATGTCGGCGATGCTGTGCTGCGCGATTTCGCGGTGCGGCTCGGCACCAACACGCGGCCGTCGGATTTTGCTTGCCGGATGGGCGGCGAGGAGTTCGTGGTGATCATGCCGCGCACGACCGGCGATATTGGCTGCCTGGCGGCCGAGCGTTTGCGGCGTTCGGTCTGCGGTTCGCCGTTCGTGGCGCCAGGGCTTGGGCACCCGATTGAGGTCACCGTCTCGATCGGCGTCGCTGCGTCGGAGGAGAGCGATGAGAGCGTCGATGCGCTCTTAAAGCGGGCGGACGAGGCGCTCTATGAGGCCAAGAATGCGGGGCGCAACCGCGTCGTCGGCAAAACGACGCCGCGCGCGGCGTGACGAAACCGGCGCCGTCTTCAAACGGCGCCGCTATCGCTGCTTATTTTCCGCCACCCTGGGACGGATCAAGGTTCCATGTGAAGACACCCCAATCGCTGGCGTGCATCACCACGAAGTCGCGCACTTCTTGGTTGGTCGCGCAATAGTTGGAGGCCGTGTCCCAAAACGCATACGGGCCGGGATAAGCGACGCAGCGCGGGTGATCGCCTGACCAGAAGAATTCGTCGGTGCCTTCCACTTCGGCGTAGCCGTAAATGTAGGCGTTTGTGGTGCGCGCAATTTCTTCGCAGCGGCGCGGGCCGACGTTGAACCAGCCTTCGTTGTAGAATGCGTCGGCGTTGACCGGCTTGTACGACACCGCAACTTGGGCGGTATCGCCGGTGTTGTTGCACACCCGGAAAACGATGACGTTGGTTTGGGCTTGCGCCGGCTGATTGGCGCTAAGGCCGATCACAGCCGCGAAGACGGCAAACGCCGCCGCCCAGATAATCCGGTTCATGCGAACCCCCCGTTTTGGCTCCCTCTGGGACAGTATGAAGCGCAGGTAGGGTGGAGCCGTCAATCGTTCGCTTGGAGGCGGTGGTCGATTGTCTATGCTAGGGCCATATAGTGGGGCCTGCGCCCCTGGAGAGACTATGACGTACGCCGACGCCACCGACACGCCCGTCCGGGACGGCCAGATCAAGATTCACGACAGAAGCGTCGCATTTCCGGCGATGGCGGCGGCTGGCCAGGTCGCGGCGGCGTGCTTGGATATGCTCGGCGGCGAAGTGCGCGAAGGCGTCACCACTGGGCGTCTCGACGACCTCGCGCGCCAGTTCGTGTTCGATCATGGCGCGATACCGGCGTGCGTGTTCTACCGCGGCTATCGCCACACGATTTGCACCTCGCTCAATCACACCGTCTGCCATGGCATTCCCGGCGAGCGCGCACTGAAGGACGGCGACATCGTCAATATCGATGTGACGGTCATCGTCAATGGCTGGCACGGCGACACCAGCCGCATGTACGGCGTCGGCGACGTGCCGCGCAAAGCCGAGCGGCTGATGGACATCACCTATGAAGCGCTGATGCGCGGCATCGCGGCGGTGAAGCCGGGCGCGACGCTGGGCGATATCGGCCACGCCATACAATCTTACGCCGAAAGCGAACGCACTAGCGTTGTGCGTGAGTTCTGCGGCCACGGCCTCGGGCGCGTCTTCCACGATGCGCCGAATATTTTGCACTACGGCAAAGCGGGCCAAGGTGCTGTGCTGAAGCCCGGCATGATTTTCACCATCGAGCCGATGCTCAATCTGGGCTCGCCATCGGTGAAGATTTTGAACGATGGCTGGACGGCGGTGACGAAGGATAAGTCGCTCTCGGCGCAGTACGAACACTCGGTCGGCGTCACCGAAACCGGCGTCGAGATTTTCACGAAGTCGCCGGCTGGGCTCGACCAGCCGCATGCGATCAAGGCGTGACGCGCGGTGGCGGGGCGCTCGAAAAGCCGCGCCACATCTGAGCCGCCGCGCGCGGTTGAAGACGGCGAACTGTTTCCGTTTCAGCGCGATGGCGCCGACGCCGCAGGCGCGCCGCTGCCGCCGATTCGGATTGAGGCAAAGCCTGCGAAGACGGCAGAGAAGCCGCATTATCACGATCACCGCTCACGCCTGCGTCAGCGCTTCGATGAGGCGGGCGCGGGAGCGCTCGCGGATTATGAGCTGTTGGAGCTCATGCTGTTCCGCACCATCCCGCGTCAGGACACCAAGCCGCTGGCGAAAGCGCTGCTGGCGAAGTTCGGCGATCTGCCTGCTGTGTTAGCCGCGCCGGTGCAGCGGATCGCGGAGGTGAAGGGCGCGGGGCCGGCTGTGGCGCAGGACTTGAAGATCGTGCAAGCGATGCTGGAGCGGGCAGCCAAGGCGCCGTTGCATCAGCGCGCGGTGATTTCGTCTTGGTCGCAGCTGGTGAATTATTGCCGCATGACATTGGCGCACGAGCCGCGCGAACAGTTCCGCGTGCTCTTTCTCGACGCCAAGAACCAGTTGATCGCCGATGAGATCATGAACGAGGGCACGGTCGATCACGCGCCGGTCTATCCGCGCGAGATCGCGCGCCGGGCGCTCGAGCTTTCGGCCGCATCGGTGATCCTGGTGCACAACCATCCCTCTGGCGATCCCAAACCGAGCCCCGCCGATCTCGCCATCACGCGCGACATCGTGGCCGCCGCCGAGGCGATCAGCGTGCGGGTGCACGATCACCTCATCATCGGCAAAAACGGCGTGGCCAGCTTCAAGACGCTGAAACTGCTGTGAGCGGCGACTTGGCTTCGCCACGCCGCCGACTAGAGTCCTGAGCCATGGACGGTACGGACGCACTAACGATCACGGTGTTGGGCGAACTCGGCAAAATCGAGCGCGCCGTGTGGGATGGCTTCGCCAATCCTGCGGACAAACCGTACGACCCGTTTATCTCGTGGGACTTCCTGCAAGCGCTGGAAGAAAGCGGCTGTGCTTCCCCGGCGACGGGCTGGCAGCCGGTGCATTTGATCGCGCACGATGTCGGCGGCGCGGCGGTTGGCGTGATGCCGCTTTACGCCAAGGATAATTCCTACGGCGAATACGTGTTCGATCACGCCTGGGCCGATGCGCTCTATCGCGCTGGCGGCCAGTATTATCCGAAGCTGCAATGCGCCTCGCCGTTCACGCCGGTGCCGGGGCGGCGCATTCTAGCGCCCGATCCGCATGTCGAGCGCGCGCTGGCGCAAGCCGCGACTGCTTTCGCGCAGCGCACCGAGGCGTCATCGGCGCACATCACCTTTGCGGATCAGGAGATGGTCGAGCGGTTGAAGCCGCTGGGCTTTCTGCCGCGCATCGGCATTCAGTATCATTGGTTCAACCACGGCTACGCGCGCTTCGAAGATTTCCTCGCCGACCTCTCATCGCAAAAGCGCAAGACGATCCGGCGCGAACGCGCGCGCGCATGCGAAGGGCTGACGATAAAGCGGCTGCGCGGCGACGACATCAAAGCGCGCGACTGGGATTTCTTTTTCCGCTGCTATCAAGATACCGGCGCGCGCAAATGGGGCTCGCCCTATCTTAATCGCGATTTCTTCGAACTGCTCGGCCAACGCCTGGGCGATACGTGCGTGCTGTTCTTGGCGGAGGCCGATGGCCGCCCGGTCGCGTCGGCGCTCAATCTCATTGGCGGCGAGGCGCTTTATGGGCGCTATTGGGGCCGCGTCGCCGACGTGGCGTTCCTGCATTTTGAGCTTTGCTATTATCAGGCCATCGATCTCGCGATCGAGCTTGGCCTGCCGCGCGTCGAAGCCGGCGCGCAGGGCGAGCACAAACTGGCGCGCGGCTATGTGCCGACGCACACTTACAGCGCCCACTGGATCGCGCACGAAGGCCTCCGCCACGCCGTCGCGCGGTATCTCAGCGCGGAAACGCCGGCGCTGGTCGATGAAGCAGAGACGCTCGCCGAGCACGCGCCGTTTAAGAAAGACGGCGTCTAGGCGTTGATTGTATCCAGCACGCTGGTGAAGAGCGCTCGGCTCAAGCGGCCTGCGGGCATGTTGTAGTTGCCAGCGGTGATTGCCACGGTGAGGTCCAAACCGGGGACGATGAACAGGCGCTGTCCCCCGTTGCCAAAGCCGGCGATGTAGTCGTGCTCCTGACCCATCGCTTCGGCCCGGCCAAGCCACCAAAAATAGCCGTAACTCAGGCCGTCGCCGGTTTCTACGTGCGCGCGGGTCGACTCGTCGACCCAGGCGGCTGGCACGATTTGGCGGCCATCCCATTGTCCGCGCGCCAGGACGAGACGACCGATTGCAGCCATGTCGCGGGGCGTCAGGCGTAGACCCGCGAACGCAACGGGCCGGCCGCGATAGTCGCGGCGCCACTCCCAATGGCTAATGCCCAATGGCGTAAACAGGTTCTCTTGTGCGAAGGCCGGCAGACTCATCCCCGTGAAGCGAACCAACAGGTCGGCAATGATGGCCGTGAGGCCGCCATTGTAATTGAACACTGTGCCTGGCGTTTGTGCGAGCGGTCGGTCCAGCGCGTGTCGCGCTTGCGAGGAGCGGAAGTAGAGAGGGAATTCGTCGTTGTTAAGTGCGGCGTAGTTCTCTTCGTCCCATTCAAGCCCGCTCGACATCGTGAAAAGATGTTGGAGCGTTATCGCCTCTCGACCGTTCGTGGCGAACGCAGTGAGCTCGGGATAGAGGCTGAAGACCTGGGTGCTAAGCGGCGGTGTTTTGCCTTGCGCATCGGCGATGCCCCAGAGCAGCGCGGTGACCGACTTTGAAATTGAGCGGACGTCGTGAAGATGGCAATTGTCGAACGTCGTCGTGCGCGCGAAGGCGTCGCCGAGCGGTTGGTCGCGACCGCGGCGATAGCGCTCCGCAACCAATGCGCCACCGCGCTCAATGACAAGCGCGTGGAAGTTTGAAGTGCTGGCGCTAAACGCGTCGAGGCACGCCTGGAGCCGCTCCGGTTCGAAGCCAGCGGTGACGGTGTCTGGCGCGGCGTCGCACCCGCGCGGCCCGCCCGCGCCAGCCACTGGCGGCGCCATGCAGGCGGGCAGCGCTA
>QBMO01000122.1:0-952 GCA_003242075.1 Alphaproteobacteria bacterium | reverse complement strand
GGCAGCGCGAGCGCGCTCAATCCGGCAAGTGTGGCGCGTCGAGTGAATAATGGCGGCAAGTTTAGCAGCGCTGCGAGATGCCGAAGCTGCCGTCGGGTTGGCCGGCGAGCAATTGGTTCTCGTTGCCCTTGGCGACGTTCACGCCAAAATCGCCGCGCACGCCGCTCATGGTCACGCGATCGCCTGCGAGCGTCCACGTGCCGGTCGAGCCGTCCGCCATGCGGAAGCTGCCGTCGGCGTTGTAGGTGATGGTCGAGGTGCAATCGCCATTGTCGCCCCAGCTGCCGACGAGGAATGCCGCGGTGACGGGGTCGTCGCTCGGAACAGGCGGCGCGTGCGGATCGAGTGTGGGCGCTTCCGCCGTGGTCTCTGCGGTGGGCGTTGCAGCTTGGCCGCACGCGGCGAGCGCGAAGATGAGAGCGATGCTGAGTGTACGGATCATGATGGCCTCCCCGATGGCGCTGTAGCCTCGGATCGGGGCGGCGGTCCACATTTAACGCCGCTTCTTGCCGCGATTTTTCCCGCGGTCGTCACGGCTGCGGTGTTGAGCGGGGCGGCTGCTGCGCGATTTGCGCCAGCCGGGGAGCGGCTCCAGCGGGTCGGTGAGCAGGGAGAACACCAAGCCGCCGCTGATCGGCGTGGCTTCTTCCAAGCGCACTTCGACGCGCATGCCGAGCGGATAGCGCGTGCCCGATTGTTCGCCGACGAGCGCGTGCGCGGCTTCGTCATGGATCCAGCGTTCGTTGCCGAGCGTGGAGATGGGCGCGAGCCCATCGGCTTGCGTTTCATCCAGGCGCACGAACAGCCCAAAGCGGGTGACGCCGGTGACGCGGCCTTCGAACGTGTTGCCGATGCGATCGGCGAGGAAGGCGGAGATGAAGCGCGCGGTGGCGTCGCGTTCGGCGGCCATGGATTGGCGCTCAGTCGCGCTGATGTGCTCGGCGGTTTCGGC
>QBMO01000121.1 GCA_003242075.1 Alphaproteobacteria bacterium | reverse complement strand
TGGAGGGCGCGATGAACTAACACTGAACCCGGACGCGCGAATGGGGGCCGGTCAGTTTTGGTCGCGCCACTGCAAAGAGTCGCCAAGAAAAACGGGAATATGAATCTCGCGGCGGTCTGCCGCGGTGAGACGTTCTCTGCCGATCGCAAGGAGGTAGGTGACGCGCGCAAAAGTGACGGCGACCGGGTGAAGATCCATACCCATGACGTGGTGCGTCAGGTCGCGAAGAATCTGGAATAATGGTGTCGGTGGCTGCGTTGCTTCCGCTGCCGCAAGGTATTTCCGAACCGCGTGAAACAGGAATGTGCCAGAGCCGCATGCGGGGTCGAGAGTTCGAGTGTGCAACGGATCATTTAATGAGGAGTCGACCATGGCTTCGGCCAACCAATCCGGCGTGTAATACTCACCTAGTTCTTTTCGCGTCTCGGGCTTGATGACCGACTCGTAGAGGATCTTAAGCACGTCCTCGCGGACGGCGCCCCAATCAAAGCGCATGAGACGTCGAGCAAGAGTGCGGATGAATTGCTCGCCGCCATCTACCTCAAGAATCCAGTCGAAAAAATCCGCCTCGACGACCCCATGTACCCCGCTCTCGCTGAACTTCTCGCCAGACAGCAAGGAAGCAGGATTTAACTCTGCTACCGGTAATCCCAGCACAGCGTGCGCTATGATCTCGGCAGTGTTTACCAGCAGCGTGTGCTCGATGAATAAGCCTTCGTCGTCGGTAAACTGGTTTCCAAGTGCGGAGGTCAGCAATCGAGACCACAACGCGCGCTTGACCTTCAGAGTTGGGAGACCCTTGTTTCGCTCAAACAGAGCCGCCACACTCGCGCGGTCCAAAGCATACGCACTGCTACCGGCACCCAGGCGGGCCTCAATTTCACGGGCATTCGGTGTAATCCCAGCGGCCGTCGCCAACACGCCTTCCAGCCAGAAGACCAGTTTGTGTGTGCTCTCCACGTCGGCTTGAATCAAAAGTGATGAAACGAGTTCAAGATTTCCCTCGACCAAGTTGTAGCAAGCCCATTCCGCGCCGTCTGTGAGCACCCCGGCGTAACGGCGACCGGTGGCCGCGACACGATGAGCGACGTAGCCCGCGAGCTGCTGAATCGCTTCTTCTCGGACGCGGCCGCGTCTCAGGTCTCGCTTGACCTCGATGACTGTTGACCCAACCTCAATATCAATGCGCCGGCCTCCACCGGCCGGAGCCTCTAAGGTGGCCATCTCAACGTCGCCGTCATCGAGGTTGAACGGCGCCGATAGGATGAACTGCCGAATGTCTGCCTGCACCTCGGCTTCCATTCTGGCGTGATCGCGGTGGCAAATGCGGGCGACGATCTCCTGCAGCAACATGCAATACCTACCCGCGACCCAAAGACTTGAAACCATAGCTGTCGCGCCGCGGGCTGCGAAGCCAATGATGGGTTTGCAATGTGCGGCTCGTTGCCGAGTTCTGCAGAAAGGGCGAAGCCAAGATCATCTCAAAGCCACGCTTGTGACGATCGCAAGCGGCGCGACGATGCCCAACCCAAAGGCGATAGCGGCTACCCGTTCAAACCATTCCATTCGTTTGCGATATCGATCGCGCGCGCTGCCGTAGCGATTGAGCAAATCGTCGCTCATCTCGGGTTCGTCATGCGGCTCACCGCTCCATATTTGCGTCGTTCCACCACCTTCACCTTGTTCGCGTGCGATGATCTCGGCCCATTTGCTTTGTTCGCGAAAATAGCTTGCGCGGACCAATGGCAAAGAGCCCGCCAGTGCACCGCCAATCGCGAAAGACCAGGCGGCAAACAACAATGCGTCTCCAACGAATAGGTTTTGAGGATGCTTGCTGGGATCGAGGAGAAAGCTCGTGACGCCGACGAAAGCGGCGCCATTCGCCACCGCAAGCGACAGAGACCAGCGCTTATGCCATTCATCTCCGAGCTCGCGCGCCTGGGCCGATCGACCCTCCCATTCCTTTGCTTGTTCCGCCCATTGCTTGCGCCACTCGCGTTCGCGCGCGATCTGTCGATCGGCTTCGTCTTGAACTTCGCCCATTGTTTTCATCGTCAGCCCCTGAGCGTTTGCGCGTTTACGATAAGCTGCTTCGCGCCGCGCGCCTCAAGTCCGTCATTCCGGTTGCGCAAGCATGGGCGCGGGGCAGTAACGAATCGGAGGGCTGTCGCGGCTAAGCTGAGCGATGTTTGTGTTTTGTTCTTGATTCGATTAGTTTGAGCGTTGAGGGGCGAGCCGATGGCGAGTGAGCAGGTGAAGCGGGACGTGCTCGTGAGCATCAAACCTATCTATGCGGACAAGATCATGGATGGCGCGAAGACCGTGGAATTTCGCCGCAGATTCCCGCGCAATCTCTCGCCCGGAACGATTCTGTTGATTTATTCCTCCAGTCCGACGCGTGCAATTATCGGGTGCGCGACGATTCAGAAGGTGCATCAATTGTCAGTGGAGGCGCTTTGGCGGCGATACGGGGCGGCCGGGTGTATTCTGCGAACAGATTTCTTCGATTATTTTGATGGGCTCGCAAGGGGGACCGCGATCGTGTTGGACAAGGTTCGTCGATTTAGGTCCACCGTTCCTGCGGCGAGGCTTAAGTCGCAGTTCGGTCTGATCGCCCCTCAATCATTCATGTACCTCCGCCGAGAGCATTGCGCACTTCTAGATGACGAGCCAGCACAAGGTCCTCATCGACACCAACGTCTTCATCGGCCTTGAAGACCCGAAGCCGGTAAGCCCGGCTGGCGCCGAACTTGTACGCAAATGCGGCGAACATGCCGTGGCGCTCTTCATTCATCAGGCTGCGATCCTAGACATTCAGCAAGACGCAGACGCTGCTCGTCGCACCATATCGCTAAGTAAGCTTGAGAAGTTTCAGAATCTGCCGCGCCCGGTATTGCCGCCGCGCGCAGATCTCGAACGAGACTTCGGGCCGATCAAGAAACGCAACGACGAAGTCGACGTGGAGCTGTTGCACACGTTGCGGCTGAATGCCGTCGACCTGCTGATCACCGAAGACAAGGGCATCCACGATCGAGCTAAACGCGCCGGACTCGCCGCACGCGTCTTAACGGTTGCCGACGCGCTGTCTTGGCTGCGGCGCACCTTTGAGCCAGCCAAGGTTCGGCTGCCCTATATCGAAGACCGGCTCGCTCACGAGATTGATCCAAGCGACACCATTTTTGAGAGTCTGCGCGAAGGTTATCCAGAATTTGATGCGTGGTGGGCCAAGTGCATCAAGCAGCATCGCTCATGTTGGGTGGTGACTATCGGCGATCAGATGGCCGGGTTGATTGTACGCAAGGATGAAACGGCGACAGCGGCCGGCACGCGTCTCCCCGGCGCGAAGGTGCTCAAGATCTGCACGTTCAAGGTTCGGCCCGAGTATCGAGGCGAAAAGCTCGGTGAATTGCTGTTGAAGCAGGCGCTCTGGTTTGCCCAGCGCAACGCTTATGACGTTGTCTATCTCACAACATTCGCGGATCAGACGACGCTGATCCGAGTGATCGAATACTTTGGGTTCATCTGCACAGACACCAAAGAGAACGGCGAATTCACCTTCGAAAAGATGATGTCGCGCGCCAGACTAGAGCCCGACGACGCATCCGATCTCTTCCAGTTGGATCGTGTAAACTACCCTCGCTTCATTGCTGGCTCTCCAGCGAAGGCATTTTTTGTGCCGATCCAAGGCGCGTTCCATCGCATCCTCTTTCCGGAGATCGCCCGCGCGATCCCGCTTCCGCTCTTTCCGGGCGAAGACGTGTTGCACGCCACGGACGAGCGCAAACCTGGCAACACGATTCGCAAAGTGTACTTGTCACACTCAAACACGCGGACGCTGGCGCCAGGCGATGTCCTCGTATTTTACCATTCCAAGGATGAGGCGATGGTTGCGTCGCAATGCGTCACCAGCATTGGCCTGGTGGAGAAGATCGCAGAAACCACGAGTTTTGAGGAATTGGTGCGGCTGACAGCGAAGCGGTCGGTATATTCGGAAGGCGAGCTGCGGGAGATGATAAAGGCGCCTATATTGGTGATCGATTTTCTATTGATCGGCCATCTGGATGCGCCGGTGGCGCTTGATGACCTCTTGAAGGAGGGCGTGTTCAAAACGCATCCGCCGCAATCTCTTTGCGAATTGCCGCCGGAGCGTTTTGAACCCATTCGCAGGCGCCTCGATTTCGGCTTCGAGGTCTGAATGCCTTACACCGTATGTCTCTTCGGCCTGTCGGGTGTCGGCAAGACAACGCTGGCAAAGCGCGTTGTCGCGCGGGTGCCGAACGTCTCACACGTAACGGCAAGCGCTCTGCTTCGAAGCGCGTTGGATCTGTCGGCCGAGCAATTGCGGACAGAATCTGCCGAGAATGTTCGGTCGAACCAGGATGTGTTGGTGCAGGCTTTCTGGCGCGTTTGCGGAAACCTACCTGTGGTGCTGTTCGATGGCCACAGCTTGATCGACGGGGAGGCGGGCCTCATCGATGTCCCATTGCAGACCATCATCGCACTGAAGCCGGCGCACGTCGTCTTTGTGCATGCCACGGTCGAGGAGATCGTGCAGCGCCGCGCGTCGGACGCAGGTCGCGTTCGTCCCGCGCGCACACCAAAGCAATTGTCAGAGCAACAGCCGCGCGCGGAAAAGAACGCACGATCCTATGCACTGGCCGCGGGCGTCCCCTTCGTCTCCACCTCTGCCGATGACGATGCTCTTGTGGCGGAGATTTTTGCGGCAAACTGAGCGAGCAGATCAAGCACTGGGTTGGTTCAAATCTGCAGGGCGACATTCGGCGAGAACGGTTTTGACAACGTCAAGCCGCCGTACCGCACGACATGAATGAATTCGGGCCCGTTGACCCCAGCCGGCCAATTGCAACTCAGAAGTCCATGTTGACCGCATCATCGAAGCTGTGACTCAAATGTTCGGTGAATTCGTTCATTTCTTCGTCTGACTTCATCGCCCGTGCGTACGTGCCGTTGCCGACGTACGAGAGGATCAGCGGCAAGGCGCTATCGACATAGATTTTGGCTGGAGAAAGTTTGCCCGCCCACATGTGCGCGATAAAGTCATGGATGAGTTGCATTGACTCGGGCGGCAAGAAGTCCACGCCATTTCCGAAGCGGAAACGGTCCTTGTTTTGCCGATGCGGCAGCAACAAGGGGACCGCTCCCACTTCGGAGTGAAAGCTCAGAGCTTGGCCGTTCTTCCCGAAAGCGCCATGGGCAACAAAATTCCTGACCTGTGTTCTCAGCGTCAGCAGGCGATCATAGAAATCTTTGGTGGCGGGCTCGGTGATATCCAACGCCAACTTAAACTTCTCTTTCCATTCGGCGCCCGCCAGGTTGCCGACATCCTCGCCGGTAGCGATAGGTTCGCTTTCCGCCCCTATTGCGTGCTCGCCGGAAATAGGCCCGGTAGCCAGCGGTGGGCGAGCGTCGCCGGCAGCGCCAGCCGCCACGGTGTTTTGGAGGAGAGCGACGTCAGCACGCCGAAATCCTGCAATTGTTTGACGACCCGCAGGGCTTGGCGATCGGTGGTTTGAATAAGGGCGGGAATGTCGCCGCGCGGAAGTTCGCCGCGGTAGAGAATAGCTTCAAGGATCTGGCCTGCCTTCTTCGAAAGACCGCTCAGGCGAACTTCCTCATCGGCCCAAGCCAACACGCGCGCGCGCAAGCGATCGGGCTGCATCAAGCCCTGCATGAATGTCACTTGATCAATCGAGACCCTCAGAAAGAAGCGTGTGAAGTCGGCAAGCGCTTCTTCGGTCAGATGTCCGCGGCCATCGAGATCGTTCCGGCGCACCAGATCACATTGGGCCAGGTTCTGCTTGTAAGCCTCGACATTGATGGCGAGGCCCCGCGCGATCGACCAAATCCCGGCCGTTTCCAGGCTCTCCAAAAACATCGCGTGCGAGACAAGCCGCGCGACGCGGCCATTGCCGTCGGCGAACGGGTGAACCCAGAGGAGGCGATGGTGCGCAGCCGCCGCCGAGAGGATTGTCTCTGCGCGCGATTGCTTGGCGTAGGCTTCGGCGTAGCGGTTCATGAAACGCGGCACCGCGCCTGGGCTGACCGCGATATGGCGCCCGACTTTCACGTCTTGCGTGCGGAACTTACCAGGAAGAACAGCAACCTTCGCGCCAGTCTCGGGATCAACCGCCCACCGCAGTTCCTCAGGTAGGCCCTCAATGAAGCGCTTATGTGTTTCACGAACGCCCTCGACGCTGGTCTCACGGCCTTTTAGGCCGCCCAGATCGATCCACCGCTGCACGGAAATGTGCGCCTTGGCTTCGAGTTGAAGCTCACGCTTTTTGGGATCGCGGCTCAAATCGTCGTTGAGCGCCCGTTCGATGTCGATCGGATGGGTGTCGTGCCCCTCGATCAGATTGCTGTAATAACAATTCATCGAGCGCACGAGTTCGGCGAGCGCCGCCAGCATCCCGTCGGGAAGACTCGATTTGAAGCTGGCCGCTTTGAACGTCAGATCGACGACAAGTTCGTTCAATTCGCCGCGCCATTTTGAATCCTGCGCAAAACGCAGCGGCTCCATACGAAAAATATCTTCGTCACCGTCACGCGGTGGCGCTATTTTCGTAGCGGGTTTTTTCGCCTGTTTTTTTTGGGCAGTTTTTCGCGCCATTTTTCCGTAGCAGTCTTCTGTCGTTAGAAATGTCGGGTTTGATTTCTATTTCTGTGTAGCAAAAATCGCTTATTTTTTCGATGTTTTTGTTTGTATGCGCAGAAAAATCTCGCTGAAAATGTCTGGTTGGATGTCTGGTTAAATGTCGGGTTGGAAAAATACTTAGACAAATCAAATCTATAGGCGAAAACGCGGGTCCGCCCCAGAGCGATCCGTTCGGCCTTCCAGGGGCGGCCCTTAGCCTTCGAACATGTCCAATTGACCCCCGGCTGGCCCATGGGCAGCGCCCGGCCCCAGGCTTCGCTGGGCGGAAGGGGCGGCGGCCGGGCGTCGCCCATCGGGGCGCGACACGGCCCGGCGGGCGCCTAATACGGCCGCCGCGGCGCGCATCGGCGGTGCTGCGGGCGCCGCCGGCGGGGGGACCGGCGCGGCAGGCGGCGGTGTGGGCGGAGGCGCGCCAAATTTCATCAGTTCGGCGATCTGATCGGCGGTGTTCTCGGCTGCCGCCCGCACCACGACATCGGCGAGGTGAGCGTAGCGGCGGGTCGTCTTAATGTCGCTATGGCCCAAAAGCTTGCCGATCACTTCAAGCCCGACGCCGCTCATCAGCGCGAACGACGCGGCCGAGTGGCGAAGGTCGTGCAGGCGTACATCCTGCAGCCCGGCGGCGGCCCGGATCCCGTTCCACATTTTCGGCACGCAATCGAAGGAGGCGGTGTCGTTGGCATTGGGGAAGACCCATTGCTCGTCGCCGCGGCGCGGCAATTTTTCCAAAATCTTCCGCATCGCCGCTGTGATCAGGATGAGGCGGGCGCCGGTCTTGGAGCGGGGCAGTCGCAAAAAGCCGGTCCGCAAATCGACCGCGCCCCAAGTGAGGGTCTGTATCTCGCTCTTGCGGGCACCCGACAACGCCAACAGGCGGATGATGGCGATGCCATAGGGATGAGCGCCATTGCCTTCCGCCAGGGTGATGACTTCGCCCAGCCGTCCAAACTCTTCGGGGCTCAAGAACCGCTCGCGCATATTGCCCGGTGACCGCTCGATCCCGAAGCAGGGGTTGCGGTCGATGATCTCTTCGCGGACCGCAAAGGAAAGAATGGTCGACAGCAGTGAAAGGGAGCGGTTGGCGGTGCCTTCGCCGCCCTTCACGCGGGTGACGCCCCGAAGCCGTTTCCCCTTCTTGGTAAGCTTGGTCTCGCCCTTGGAAACTGCGTCCCGATAGTCCTCGATCTTCGAGCGGTTGAGCTCACGCACGCGCACTTTGCCTAAGAGGGGTTTAATGTGGGCTTCGATCCGGCCCTTATCGTTGTCGACATTCTTCTCGTTGCGCAGCGTGCCTTTGAGCGGCCCGCGCCCGCGCCGGCGATGGGCGGCTTTCTCCACCCACATGTCGCACAACTTCTCAATCGTCAGCGCGTCATTGAACGAAATGTTGGGGCGCGTTTCCGGCTCGATCGTGTTGTAGGCGAGTCCAAGGGCTGCTTTCGCTTTGTTGCGCGCCTTATCGAGCTCCAGCTTGCCCACCCGGCCAAGCGTCACCATGCGCTGCGCCGCGTGACGGCCGCGTCCAACCCGCATGCGGACGACAAAGGACTTCACGCCGCTTGGACTGACGCGCACGCCAAAGCTGCCGACGTCTGTGTCCCAAAGAATGTAACGCTGCGCGCGCAGCTCGGCGGATCTGATAATCTGCTTTGTCAGCTCGCGGGCTTCACTCACGTCACGCGTCCCCAGACCATAGAGGGCGCATGGTCATCACCTGGCCCTCGCGCGCTGATGCAAAGTGCGATCAGCAGCGGCAACACAGGAAAACACGGCGTGATAAAAAGCGCAAATATTACAATAGGATATGAAACGTCTGGCAACAACATCTAGTATCCGGCAACATGGCGGCGACCGTCTCCGAAGGCAGAGGTCACAGGTTCAATCCCTGTCGCGCCCACCATTTCCGGCCCTATTTTTCAAGGGCCGGAGCGAAGTCTGCAAACTAAGTCTGCAAACTTTCGTTCTCGACCCGTCACTCCTTCGTTCCGATGAGACCCCGTTTTTGCTGGATCTCAACGGTGATCTTGGCGCTGTTTTGGACATAAACCTCACGGTTCATGGTGCTGTCCTTGTGCGCGGTCAGGTGGCGCACCTTGTCCAACTCGACGCCCATCTCCTCGGCTTCGGTTGCCGCGCTATGGCGCAGGTGGTCATAGACGCGCTTAGCGCCGCCGGCCTTCACCACATGCTCTTGAAGCGTGATCATGTGGCCGCGCATTCGGCTATCGTCGACGACCGGCTCGTAGGGCATTCCAAAAGGATCGGTGACCAGAAAGAACGCGCCGTTGGCGTCGATCTCGCCTAGCAGCTTATCGCTGAGCGGGATGAACGTCGCTTGGCCTGTCTTTCCCCGGTCAAAGTCCACACCACGATAGCCCTCACGCTCCACGAGATGCTCGGCCTTGTTCCAGGTCATCACGTCGGTGGAGTCCGCTGCAGTCTCGTACATGAGGCGCACCATGATCGATCCCCCGGGCCAGGTGCGCTTCTCCCTCTTGCCAGCCAGCGTCTGCCACCCAGCAAGGGTGCGGGCGACATTCGAATAGAAGTCGACATCTCCGCGCGACCAGCACTCAACCTTCGTTTTCCGCGCGCCATTCACGCGCTTCTTGCTCTGTCGCTTCACGCTCGCCTTGCGGCCGTTGAGTGGATTCGTCTCAAGCATGCTTTCTTCGCCGGCGATGCCGAACAATTGCGAAAGTGCGTCGCGAATGTTCTTCCGCTGGCCCGACGAGAACGTATTGAGGAAGTCACGGACTTGCGCTGGCTTCATCGCGGACACAGGAAGATGTCGGATCGAAATGGACCAGGCCAACACGTGTCGTAGGGAACGGATGTAGAGCATGCGCGTGCGCGGCTTGCAGTTCATCCATTCTTCACGAGACTTCGGATCGGGCCGTATTGCAGCATCAGTCGTGCCGATCTTGCCGTGAACAGCGTCGAGCAGGCCACTGCCGCCCCATTTCTCGATCAGCCAAGGCATAGACCCGACGCGTACAGACGGAGGCGCATTGTCATCCACGCCACGGCCAGTCCGCAGCGCCTGATAGAGCGCTGCGGCTTCTTCCTTGATGCGGATAATGCACGTCAGATCATCGGGGCCCGTGCAGTACGGCTTAGCCCGGGGTAGGTCGACAGTGGCTGGAAAGCCCTCTGGACGAATGCGCCTTGGCACATGGAACTGGATGAGCCATGTGCCTGCGGCGGCGCCGCGTTGTCGCTGATATTTTGGCACGACGTACGAGCCCATCCAGGGCCAACCGGATTGCTTTTTCATTTACTGTCCAGCCCTCACTGCTGGCCGAGTTCTTCCCGGCCAGTTGAGCTTCCACTTGGCTACGAGTCCAGCGATCGACGTCGACTTTGGCGGGGAATTTTCCTGCGGCGATCCGCCGACGCAGCTGCTGGGCGTTCCAACCGGTGCGCGCGCGTATCTCTTCCCCGGTGATCCAATCAGTCGGTGAACGATCATCGTCGTTGAATTCCGCACTGTGAGCCACGGCTCGTAATCCTTCGCGCCGCGCAAAGGCGGCCGGTTGTGTAAGCAAGTTGGGGACATCGATGTTGCCGGACGAAATTGCCTTGGGAGCTGACCGGAAACGCCGGGAAACGGTGGGAAATGATCCGGAAACGCCGTTCAATGAGGGGCTTGATCGCGCGCTTGCCGCCGCAGCCACGCGTCGCGTCCGTGGGCGTTCCACTCAATCCAGGACGCATAGGCGTTCGCGTGCTCGATCAAGCAGGCCAAGGCGAACGCAAGCATGGCCTCGCCCCATTCCCCGACCCACAGACGCGCCAGGGCGTA
Organism: Alphaproteobacteria bacterium; assembly: GCA_003242075.1. Taxonomy (GTDB): domain Bacteria; phylum Pseudomonadota; class Alphaproteobacteria; order Caulobacterales; family Aquidulcibacteraceae; genus Vitreimonas. The sequence goes on along the minus strand of QBMO01000121.1, from coordinate 2,270 downwards.
GAGCAGGAGCAGCGGCGGACCCCAGCGCATCAAAACATAGAGCGCACAAAGCGCTGCGGTCACGACAAGGATATGCTCCGGGATCATTGGCCGCTCCATCGCGAGCGGACGAAATTTGAGAACGGTGATTGATCAAAGGCGACTGCGTGCATGGCGCCATTTCCTGCAAGGGATGAGGCGCTGCTGTCCGACCGGGTGGGCTCCCGGCTCTTTCTCTGGTCGTCCTTGTCGCGCGCTGCGTATCAGCAGGCTGCGCCAGACGCCGATCCTCGGTGAGCCAATGCGAACACAAGTGCGCCTTTGGCGCAAGCGTGATCCGCGCCCTAGCGAGCCAAGCCGGGCAGCTTCAGCGCTTTCGACATTTGCCGCGCCGGATCGGCAAGACCGCGGGTGAGATCCTGTGTGCGCGAGCGCACCAGTGCTTTGCGGATATCGAGGTGAAGCTCCATCGCCTTGAGACGGTCGCGCCAGTCCGGCTCGAACTGGAAGATGTTGCGGCCAACCTCGGTTGCGAGGCCAAGGCGCTTGAGTTCCTGCGCTCGCGCTTTCAGTGCATCGGTGACTTCCGGCGACCGGTCCGGCGCCTGGAGATGGGCGAGACGGACGCGGCCCTGCTCATCGAGTTGACCCTCGATCATGCGGTCGAGGCGGCTTGGACGATGCGCACGCGCTTCGCGCTCCAGCGCGAGACGGGCGTCGTCCCGGCCGCGCGGGCCGAGGCGCTCGGTGGCGATGTCCTGCGCCGCTGATCGGAAGCCATGGCTCACATATTCACGCGGGATGACGAGATCGCGCCCGTCCTGGTGACGGCCGCGCAGGATGATGTGGGTGTGCGGATTGTCGGTGTCCCAGTGGTCGACCGCGACCCAGGCAAGCCGTGTTCCCAGCGCCATTTCCGCCCGCCGCATGACCTCGCGGGTGTAGCTCTTGAGGTCACCGAGCCGGCCGCCATTCTCTGCCGAGAGGATGATCCGGAAGTGACGCCGGTCTTCGCGGGCCCAGGCCGTCGCACGCGCGCCGCCATCGACGCTGTCGTCCAGCGCATCATAGAAGACCGATCGTTCGGCGCCGCGCTGCAGGTAGCGCGCATGCGCTGGCGCTTCAGGCTCGCGCTCTTCGCTCAAGGCCGCGTCTTCGTTCGGCAGGGGCGGTGATGGCGCTTTGGCGGCCGCGTCGCGCGCCACATAGCGGGCGTGCGCGCCCAGCGCTGCGCCGCCGCCGCCGCCATGGCTGAAATAGTGGATTTTCACGATCGCACGCTGTCGTGGATCGAACTTGAACTTGCCGGCTTTGCCCAAACCCTTCGCGGCTTTGCGCGAGGAGCCGATGCGCTTCTGCAATTGAGACGACAGCGCCGGCGCCGCTCCTGCGCTTCTGCTGCCGCGTCCTTCGTGGCGGCCGGTGAGGCTCTCCGCATCGATGGGACGCACGATGCGCAAGCGTGAGCCAGGAGAGAACGTCTCGCCGCGCATGGCGTCGCGCAACAATTTACTGAATCGAAAGGCCGGTGCGGTGATCGTCGTGGTGGTCATCTGTGAGATGTTCGCCAGCGCTGTGCGCACACCGTGCGTCGCACTGTGCGATTATGCTTCGCACGGTGCGTTTGCGCCAACGCATTCAACCGCTTGGCGAGCGACACGACTCTCCCTTTATCTAGCCTTCCACCGTGCTTTGTTGTTTCCACGTTGGTTGCTAGAAAACCGGCCGCCAAATGCCTTCGATATCATCGGCGGACACCGGCCCGAAATAGCGGCTGTCAAAACTGTCTGGCGTATCCCCCATCAGGAAGATTTCATCGCCGGACAGCGTGCGACAACCGCTCCAATGCGGCAGCGCGCGTCCTTCGCTGTCGTGCGTCGCACGGTGCGCCACGGTGCGGTCATTGATGCGAATGGCGTCGCCAGAGGCGCACACGCTGTCGCCAACCTTCGCCGCGATACGTTTGATGAAGCGATCGCCGGCATCGATGAAGGCGCGCTCTGCGGCGTAGTCTGGCGCAACGTCTCGTGCGCGAACCGTGACCAAGGCGCCGACCTTGATGTCGCCGTTACGCACGTACCATCCGATCGGCACCGACGGCGTGTGATTGTACAAGAGCCAGTCGCGCGTATTCACGGCGGCCGCCGCGATGAGCGCAATGGCCGCCGCGCCGATCAGGAGTAAGGTTCGCGTCTGTGTCTGCACGCGCCCAAGAATGTTGCGAGGCTCGGTGCGCGCAAGCAAATGCACTTTCGAGGCTCGCACGTGAACCGGGGTATATGCCCTAGAGG
>QBMO01000120.1:6885-8631 GCA_003242075.1 Alphaproteobacteria bacterium | reverse complement strand
CTGTTAGCGTGTAGCGGCGCTTTAACGCCTCGATCATTTCTTTGTCGCCGCCGATAATGGTGATCGGCTCGCGGCGATCGATGACATCATCGAAGAGCGCCTGGGCCAGATCAGCGCCTGTCGCCACCGGCAGCGAAATCCCCGCGCGCGCGCCCAGGCGCTTCAAGATGGTGCTGTCGTTCAGCGTCATCCAGGCGTTTTGGTAAAGCGTCGCGCGCGCCGGCTCTGACGCCAAGCTCACGACATGATCAACGTTGGGCGTAACCACATAAGTGAATGCGGCGCCCAGGCTCGCGCGCGCCGCCACTGCGTCGAGCGCCGCAGCGAGATCGAGACCACTGAAATCGAAACCGAGGAAGTTGATGCGCGCAAGCGCGCGAGGTGCGCCGTCGAAAGCCATCGCCATTAACCCAAACGCGAAATTTACCGCCGTTTGAGCGCGCGATGCAGGAACCGGGCCGGGTGTATTGCGTCGAGCGAGTTTTTCGGCAACGGCATGATATCGCCGCACATTTCCGACGCGATGCGCTCGCCAAGCAGCGGCGCCAAGGTTAAGCCGCGCGCGCCTAATCCGCCGATAACGTAAATGCCGGCGTGCGCGGGCGGCGATGCGGTCGTGTCCATCGGGGCGCCGCGCGAGAGCGGCTCGTATTGCTCAAGCCACGCCGGCGCATCCGGCAACAGCCCCGCGATCGGCGCACGATCCGGCGTAGTGGCGCGATAGCTGGCGCGTGATTGCAGTGATGCGAGATCGATGCTCGTCGCGATTTCCGGCGCGAGCTTGGTTAGCGCGTCGAGATTTTCCGCCCGCGCCTGTGCGCTCGGCTGCGCGTCGTCCCAGACCGGCCCCGGCTCTTTCTCAAACGTCGCGCCGAACAGAACCCCGCCGTCAAACGGCGCCACGTACGAGCCGCGGGTGATTGCATGCGCAAGCGCAGCACCTTCACCCCACTCAATCTGGCCGCGCGAGAGCGTTATCGGTAGAAACGACGCCGGTTCGAATTGCGTCAACGCCGCGCCGCACGCGAGCGCGACAGCATCGGCCCTCAACACCGCCCGCCCATCTTGCGCACGCACGATCCAGCCCTCGCCGTCAGGCTCCAGCGTGCGCACCGGCGTTTCATCGATCAGCTGCGCGCCGTACAGCATGGCCTCGATCGCCTTCAGCGGCATCACGACGCCCGCACGCGGATGCAGCGCAGTGCTCGCGTTCAGCGCCCACAGCCAATCCTCCGGCAATGGCGGATCGGCCAGCAGATCGGCCAGCGCCTCCGCTTCACGCCCCTCTTGCGCCCGTTGCTCGACGCCCACGGCCTCGAACACATCGCCGCCCATCGCGTCGTACGTCGCAACCGCATGGAGGTATGCGGCCAGAAACATCTCCGCCAAAGGTCCGCCGCCGCGATCGAACCTCGGCATCACCAGGCCGGCGGGGTTGCCGCTCGCGCCCGCACCCAGCGCGCGGCCAGCGTCCAGCACGATCGTCTCCACCCCGCGCCGCGTCAGCGACTGCGCCACGCTCGCACCCGCAATGCCGGCGCCGATAATGGCGACGCGTTTCGGGTGACAGGCCGCATAGGGATACGGAGGTGAAACTCCCCCTCTCCCTTGCGGTGAGCGGGTTGGGGGATGAGGTGCGTTCAAACGCTCCGGCGTCTGCGTGTCGGAACGCCCCTCACCCCGCCGCTCCGCGGCGACCCTCTCCGCGAGGGAGAGGGTTGGTACAAACACCGCCTCCAGCCGCTC
>QBMO01000120.1:0-6875 GCA_003242075.1 Alphaproteobacteria bacterium | reverse complement strand
AGGATTACGCGCCGGCGCGAAGCCATCGAGAAACCAGGCATCGAACTGGCCAACGATTCCCGGCAGCACCGTTTCGGCTTCGCCTATGAATATCGTCAGCGTGAAGCCGTCGTCCGGGAAGCAAAGTCGCTGCGGCGCGTAGGCGCGTACCGGCCATTGGGCAAGCAAACGCTGAGAAAGCGGTGAAACTTCCGGAAATTGCGCCAAAGCCCGCGCCGCGTCGGCCCTTGCGAGGGGGAATGCCTCAATGGTCGAGATATGCAATTGTGCATGAGGTAATCGTGTCTTTTTCCAGGCGCTCCAAGCAGCCAACACGTTCAAACCAGTGCCGAATCCGAGTTCGCAGATGGCGAAACGATCCTTGCATTTCCACAGATCGGGAAGACCGCAGCCTGCCAAGAACACGGCTTCGGACTCCGCCAGCCCGCCTAGCTTAGCGAAGTAGACGTCATCAAACGCCGCCGCCCGCGGCGCGCCGTCGGCGCTCCAGTCCAGCTCAGGCTTTGGCGGCAAACGCGGCATGACAGACGCCCAATAGCAAACGAGCCGCCCTTTCGGGCGGCTCGTCGCTAACTTTACTGCGGAAGCAGTAAGATTATTACGGCGTGACCGGAGCCGGAGCGGCGCCTTCAGCCGGAGCAGCAGCCGGATCAACCGGAGCGGCCGGATCGACCGGAGCAGCTTCAGGAGCAGCTTCTTCAACAGCAGCCGGCTCTTCAACGGTCGTCGTTTGGCCACAGGCCGCGACGCCGAAGGCGAGAACGGCAGCGGCAGCAGCGGCCATGCCCAATTTGAACTTCGTCATAGGTTCTACCCCTCGTCTCAACGCCGGGGTCTGCCCCCAACGCGGAAGCGGACTCAATGCCAAGGATTAATCACATTGGCAAGCGGCGCAGGCGAATAGGGCCATGCAAAACCGCATAGCTTTGAGTCAAGGCATCAAGCCTCGACGGCTGCTGCCAGCGCCTCTTCGAGCTGTGCAAAGCTCGGTTGAAGCGAACTCGGCACCGAGCCGCGTCCGATCTCCACTGAAACCTGCGCGGCATTACCGTGCAAGTGCGCCACCAACACATCGCGGATGATTTTGTAGAACTGCGCATCGTGCTCGATGACGCTGTTCAAGCGCGACGCCATCGGACCGACGATGCCGTAGGCGAGGAACACGCCCAAGAAAGTTCCCACCAGCGCTTTACCGATCATGAGGCCGAGAATTTCCGGTGGCTCGTTGATCGCGCCCATCGTCTTCACGATGCCCAACACGGCCGCGACGATGCCGAGCGCGGGCAGACCATCGGCCATGCCTTGCAATGCGTGCGCGGGATGCAGCGCTTCGTGGTGATGCTTTTCAATCTGCTTTTCCATGGCGTCTTCGACCTGGTGCGGGTCGTCGAGGTTCATGGTCATCATGCGCAGCGTGTCGCAGATGAAGTCGACCACGAAGTGGTCTTTGCAAAGCTTCGGGTACTTCTGAAAGATCGCGCTTTCGTTCGGCTTTTCGATGTGCGCTTCCAGCGCCACCACGCCTTTCGTCTTCATCAGCTTGGTCAGCTGGAAGAGCAGCGCGAGCAGATCGCCGTAATCCTTCTTGCCCCACTTAGGGCCCGACATCACCTTGGCGAAACCGCCCATGACGCCTTTGAGGCCGTTCATATCATTGGAGATGATCAACGCGCCGACGGCGGCGCCGAAGATCATCATGAACTCCATCGGCGCGGCTTCGATGATGACCTCGAAGTGGCCTCCAGCCAGCGCGAAGCCGCCAAAGACCATGCCGAACACGACAACAAGGCCAATAATCGGAAACATGGATAACGCGCGTTTACTCTAAGAGCCCCAACCAGAGCCGCTTATGCCCCATCGCGCTTAACGCGCCGTTTCGGTTGACGCTTCTAAAGGCTAATTCGCGTTAGGGTCTGACGTTCGGGCTCAGGTCGTGATAGAGTTCGAGTAATGAGCCGCCACGAAATCCTTGCGAAGCTGCGCGCCCTCAAACCCTGGCTTGAACAGCAGGGCATAGTCCGCGTGCGCTTGTTCGGCTCGTACGCCCGAGACGAAGCAGGCCCAGACAGCGACGTTGACCTGCTAGTGGAAACCAGCAGGCCACTGGGCCTTGATCATTTTCGCCTTGAGGCGGATCTCAGCGCGAAGCTTGGCGCCACAGTCCAGATGGTCACTGATGCGGCGCTGACCAACCGCATTGTCCGCCGCCACGCCCTGGCTGAAGCAATTGATGCCTGATCGCGACGCTGCGCTTTTGCTCGAAATCGAGACTGCGGCTCAATATATCGACGCCTTCATAATTGGGTTCGAAGAGACGACGTTCCTGGCCGATAGCCGGACGAGCGCGGCTGTTGCGATGTATTTGATCGTCATCGGCGAGTCCGCCCGAGCGATCAGCGAAAGCGCACGCAGCGAGGCGCCAGAGATTCCCTGGTCGCAGATTGTCGCGCTCCGCAATCGCATCGCACACGGCTACCAATCGATCGACCGTCCGGCAATTTGGGCCATCGCGACGAGCGACGTACCGATGCTCCGCGCTGCGGTGCGCCGTATGCTCGCGGCGCGTGGCGAGGGCGAGCCCTAGCGATCACTCCAGTTTCCTTTTCGTCAACCGCTTGGAGCGAGGCGGGCTTAGGCGTAGCAAGCATCGGCGCTCATGCCAGATTCCCAGCCACCCCTGCCCGATGCCGCGCGCGCCGATCCAAACGCGCCGATTGGGCGCAATCGACAATTCCGGCTTTTGTTTATTTGCCTGCTCGTGATCGGGGCCGGCAATTCGATGCTGCTTGCGGTTGCGCCGCCTCTGGTGCGCGAACTGAACCTGCCGGACTCCAGCGTCGGCTGGATATTTTCGCTCTCGGCTTTGCTCTGGGTGTTCTGCAGCCCGTATTGGGGCCGCCTCTCAGACCGTGTCGGCAGGAAGCCGATCGCAGCACTTGGCCTTGCCGCCTACGCCGTCTCGATGGCGGCGTTCGGCGCGATGGTAATGCTGGGGCAGTTCGGCATCTTGAGCGGCCTCGGCTTGTTCGTTGGCCTCATGCTGGCGCGCTCGATCTTCGGCGCTTTCGGATCAGCCTCAAGCCCCGCCGCGCAAGCCTACATCGCCGACCGCACCAGCGTGTATGAGCGCACCGGCCACCTCGCCGGCCTCACCTCGGCGTTTGCACTGGGCCAAGCTTTCGGCCCTGCCATTTGCGCGGCACTCGCGGCGTGGCTTGGCCTTGTCTTTCCGATCGGTCTGATCGCTGTGCTCGCGGCGGGCGCTGCGTTCGCGGTCTGGCGCTACTTACCGGAGAACACGCCGCCGAAGGTCGAGCGCCCGCGCGGCGAGTGGCGCCAATCGCTGGCGCTCATCAACGATCGCCGCATCTCTGCTTATCTCGTTTACGGCTTTGCGCTCTCGGTCGTCGCCGGCGTTACAGTGCAGGTGTTCGGCCTGTTCACGATGGATCGCCTTGGCGTCGCGGGTGAGGATGGCGCTGAGCTCACCGCCGCCGGCTTCATGGTCAACGCGCTGGCGCTGCTGGCGACGCAAATGGCGGTGCTACCGCGCCTCCAGATGGGACCGCGCGCGCTGATGGCGTGGGGCGCTGGCTTGTTGGCGCTTGGCGTCGGCATCCAAATCATCGCGCCCAGCTTAGGCGCACTGCTCGTCGCGCAAGCGGTGCAAGGTTTGGGCGCGGGGCTGGCGCGTCCGGGCTTCACCGGCGGCGCATCGGTTGCAGTGCGCCCGCACGAACAGGGCGCCGCGGCGGGCCTCGTGGTCGCCACCAATGGCGCGGGCTTTGTGTTTTCGCCGCTGATCGGCGGCGTCGCCTATGAGCGCTTTGGTATGAACGTGCCGCTCATCATCGCGGTCGCGCTGCTGATCGGCATGACGATCTTCGCGCTGCGCTCGCGCCGCCTGCGCAACATCATCGTAGACGGCCCCTCGCCGACCGATCCGACCAATCCTTAGCCGGCCGCCGCCCGCGCGGCTTCCAACACGACATCCGTCGCGCGCCCACGCACTTCGAGACCTTGCGCGCGTTCGAAGGCGCGGATGGCGGCGCGGGTGCGTTCACCGATGCGGCCGTCCGCCGTGCCGGCGCTATAGCCCATGCGATTGAGCAGACGCTGCAGTTCGCGAATGCCGCCCGCTTGCAGACCGCGCGGCTCGCGGGTCTCACGCGGCGCTTCCACCGCGACGCCAGCGCGCACGCGAACGGTGTTCAGCAGATCCGCCGTCGGGAAGCCATCGGCCGGCAAACCTTGCGCCGACTGGAATTGGCGGACAGCGCGGCGCGTGCCCGAGCCAAACAGCCCATCCGGCGCGCCCGCATCGAAGCCCAAGCCGTTCAACAGCGTTTGCAGTTCGAGCGTTTGATCGCGATTGAGCGAACCGATCTGACGCGGCCAGCTCGTGGTGAGCTGACCACTGCCGCCATCGAACGCACGGCCCAGCAGCGCTACGACCAGCGCGTAGCGATCGGAATTGTTGTAGCGGCGGATCACACCGAAATTGTGGTGCAGCAGCAATGCCGGCCCTTGCGCGCCGGCCGGCAGGAAGAGCTGAGACTGCAAGTTGCGGTGTTCGCCGCGCCACGCCGCGCCATCGATGCGCGTCACGCCACGCTCGATCCAATCGGCGACGCTGCGCTGGGTGCCGTCCGCCAACGCATAATCGAAACCGGCCGGCAAGCGCACCTCATCGAACACCGGCTCGTCGCGCCGCCAGCCGCGATCGGCGAGATAATTTGCGATCGAGGCCGCGACGTCGCCGCGATTGTTCCAAATGTCGCGATGGCCGTCATTGTCCCAGTCCACCGCGGTGGTGAGATAAACGTCCGGCATGAATTGCGGCTGCCCCAATGCGCCGGCCCATGACGAGCGCAATTGCTGCTGATCGGCAAGCCCGCGCTCGACCATTTCCGTTAGCGCCAACAGATACGTTTCAAACTGCGCGCGACGGCGGCCTTCATAGGCCAGCGTCGCCAGCGCGACTTGCGCATCCCAGTTGAGCGCCGCTTCGCCGTAATTGCTCTCGAGTCCCCAGATGCCAAGAATGATGCCGCCCGGCACGCCGTATTGTTGCGACACAGCGTCGAGCGTCGAGCCGATCTCGGCGCGCAGCGCGCGACCGTCATTGATGCGCCGTTCGGTGACGCGGTTGGTGATGTAGTCCCAGACCGGGCTGACGAATTCCGGCTGGCGCTGATCGAGGTCGATCACGCGCGGGTCCGGGTTGATGCCGGAAAGGAGCCTCGCCAGCACTGCCGGATCGCGGCCGCGGCCGACGGCGCGGCGGGCGAAATCATCGCGCCAAGCATCGAACTCGGCATTGCCGGAGCTTTGGAAGCTCGGCGGCTGGGGGCTTTGCGCCTCCACCACGGATGGGCCGCATGCCACGGCCAAAGCCAAAGCAGCCGCCAAAACGATCGCACGCGCCATCCAGTACCCCTTCATCATCGCCACCCAACGCCTCTAGGGTGCATTGGGTGGCGCAAGCAATGTCCACGCCTGCCCTACGTTGACTTCCTCGGAGCGGACCTTTATCCACCCCGCTTCAATTTCGACCCCGGAAACCACGGCCATGAAAGTCAGATCGTCGCTCAAATCCCTGAAGACCCGTCACCGGGCTTGCCGGATCGTGCGCCGTAAGGGCCGTATCTACGTGATCAACAAGGTCGATCCCCGGTATAAGGCCAAGCAGGGCTGAAATAGGCCCCAATTGGAGCCCACAGGCGCCACGCCTCTCGCGGGCGTAGTGAAATTCGGGTAAACTCAAGTTCCCGATTCAGGTCTCCATGCGCCGTTTTCTCATCGCCATTGCCGCTGCCCTGACGCTCGCCGCGTGCGGCGCCAACACGTCCGCGCCCAATCGCAGCGACGCTGAACTCGACGGCCTGTTCGCGCAATTGGAGCAAGCCGAGGACGCCTCGCTGGCGGCATCCGTCGAACAAGCCATCTGGGCCCGCTGGGCCGATAGCGGCTCGCCGACCGTCAACATCCTGCTCGAACGCGCCGCCGCCGCGGAAAACGAAGGCGACCGCGATCTCGCCGGCTCCTATCTCGACCAGGCCAGCGATCTCGCCCCCGACTATGCCGAGCCCTGGAACCGGCGCGCCAATCTCGCTTATCGCGGCGAGGATTATCCAGGCGCCATCGCCGCCATCCAGGAAACGCTGAAGCGCGAGCCGCGCCACTTCGGCGCTTATGCGGGGCTTGGCCTCATCTACGAAGAACTCGGCCAGCACCGCGCAGCGCTCGAAGCCTTCCGCGCCGCTCTCGCCATCCACCCGCACTACGAAACCGCACTGCAAGGCGTGCAGCGTCTCGAACCGCGCGTCGACGGCCGCGAAGCATGATCTGGTGGCTGTTGGCCGCAGCAGCCGCTATCGCGCTCACAGGTTTCCTGCTCCACGCCAACGCCCGCGCCTATACGCGCCGTGTTGAAGCGCAATTCCCACCCACTGGTCGCTTTATCGAGACAAGCGACACGCGCCTGCACGTGCGCGAAGCCGGCATGGAAGGCGCGCCGCGCATCCTGTTGATCCATGGCGCAAGCTCCAACTTACTCGAACTCTGGGAGCCATTGGCGGAGGAATTTGCACCGCTCCACCGCGTAATCGCCTACGATCGCCCCGGCATGGGCTATTCCACACGAGCGCGCGCCAATGCACACACGCTCGCACACCAAGCCCAATGCGCCGCGCGCGTGCTGGAGCAAACCGGCGACGGGCCCGCCATCATCGTCGCGCATTCCCTCGGCGCCGCTGTCGCGCTGCGCTTGGCGCTCAACTTTCCACATCTCGTGCGCGGACTCGTGCTCGTCGCGCCCGCCTGCAATCCTTATCCCGGCAAGCCGGCCTGGTGGGCGCGCCTCTCCGCGACGC
>QBMO01000011.1:38321-45780 GCA_003242075.1 Alphaproteobacteria bacterium | reverse complement strand
TGGTGGCGGGCCGCGTCGCTTCAATGCGCTTGGGGCTCGAGAGGAATTGTTCGGTGAGGCGGGTGATCTCCGGCGGCATGGTGGCGGAGAAGAAGAGGGTCTGGCGCGTGAACGGCGTCAGTTTGAAAATGCGCTCGATGTCGGGGATGAAGCCCATGTCGAGCATGCGGTCGGCTTCGTCGACGACCATCACTTGCACGCCGTTGAGCAACAGCTTGCCGCGCTCGAAATGATCGAGCAGACGCCCTGGCGTTGCGATCAGCACGTCGACGCCGCGCGCCAGCAGCGCGTCTTGATCGCCGAACGACACGCCACCGATCAGCAGCGCCTTGGTCAGCTTTTGGTATTTGCCGTATTTGTCGAAGCCCTCGGCGACTTGCGCGGCCAGTTCGCGCGTCGGCTCCAGAATGAGCGTGCGCGGCATGCGGGCGCGGGCGCGGCCGGCGGCGAGGATGTCGATCATCGGCAGCGTGAAGGCGGCGGTCTTGCCGGTGCCGGTTTGAGCGATGCCGAGAATGTCTCGGCCCTTCAGCACTTCGGGGATGGCCTGCGCCTGGATCGGGGTCGGCGTGTTATAACCGCCTTCCTTCACCGCGCGCAGCGTCGCTTCGGAGAGGCCGAGATCATCGAACGTGATCTGCGCCTGGGCAGTCTCTGCGCCTTCAGGCGCGGTATCTTCAGAGGTCATTTATTCTCACTTGGGACCGACGCCGACGCGGGTTTGCGGGGCGAGGGTCGCTGGGTTGGCGCTTTGCCGACATCATCTCCGGACGAGACGGGGGCTAAACGAGGGGCGAGCACGCCCTCTCGGCGCGCACAACGGACAGGCGGCATGTGGGGGAATTTGGTTGGAAAGTCAATGATTATGGCGACCACGCGGTGCTAAGATGGGCCATTGGGGAGGAGATTTTATGGGCCGTGTGCTTTCGACGGTGTTGGCCTGTGCGGTCTTTATGAGCGCCTGTGCTTCGCAAATCATGCAACGCTACGTGGGCGAAACGCTCCAAGAGGCGATGATTGACTATGGTCCGCCCACGAACGCGTTCGACATGCCAGACGGGTCTCGGGCTTTTCAGTGGGTGATGAACTCTACGTTCGTGACCCCAACAACAATCACCAACAGCGGGACCGTGAGACCAACCGGATATTCGGCCACCTGGACCCAGAACACTCAGATTACGGGCGGTCAGCCAATTACATCCACCTGCGCGTATACGATGATTGCTCGTTGGGACGATGCACGCAACGCGTGGGTGTTCACCGAATATCGTCGACCGCGCACGCTGTGCGAGTGACGACGCGAATTAAACGTCAACATCCTCCACGAACTTCGCGTTCGCTTGGATGTAGTTGAACCTTAGCTCCGCTTTCTTGCCCATCAGCGTTTCGATGAGGATTTCGAAATCTGGTGCGCCCGTATCATCCAGCACTACGCGCGCGAGTGTGCGGGTGGCGGGGTTCATGGTGGTGTCTTTCAAATCCGCCGGCATCATTTCGCCGAGGCCTTTGAAGCGCGAGATGTCGACTTTGCGGCCTTTGAACTCGCCATTGAGCAGCGCTTCTTTGTGGGCGTCGTCGCGGGCGTAGATGCTCTCCTTGCCGGCGGTGACGCGGTAGAGCGGTGGCATGGCGAGGTAGAGCCGGCCGGCGCGGATGAGCGCGGGCATCTGCTTGTGAAAGAAGGTGATCAGCAATGACGCGATATGGGCGCCGTCAACGTCGGCGTCGGTCATGATGATCACGCGTTCGTAGCGCAGATCATCGACCTTGAACTTCGCGCCCATCTGCACACCGAGCGCCAAAGCGAGATCGGCGAGTTCCTGGTTGCCGCTCATCTTCTCGGCGCCGGCGCTCGCGACGTTCAGGATTTTGCCGCGCAACGGCAGGATCGCTTGCGTTTCGCGGTTGCGCGCCTGTTTGGCCGAACCGCCGGCGCTGTCGCCTTCGACCAGAAAGAGTTCGGTGTCTTTCTCGCCGGCGCGCGAGCAATCGGCGAGCTTGCCTGGCAGGCGCAATTTGCGCGTCGCGCTCTGGCGCGAGACTTCCTTTTCCTTGCGACGGCGGACGCGGTCTTCGGCCTGCGTAATCGCCCATTCGAGCAAGCGGTTGGCGTCAGCCGTGTTGGCGCCGAGCCAGTGATCGAACGGATCGCGCACCGCCTGTTCAACAATCTTCGCTGCTTCCGTTGAAACGAGCCGACCTTTAGTTTGGCCCTCGAACTGCGGATCGCGGATGAAGACGGAGACGAGCGCTGCGCCAGTATTCATCACGTCTTCCTGCGTGATCAGCGTCGCCTTCTTGTTGTTGCGAAGTTCGGCGTAAGCCTTGAGGCCCTTCGAGATCGCGGCGCGGAAGCCGGCTTCGTGGAAGCCGCCGTCTGGCGTGTAGACTGTGTTGCAATACGAGCGCAGGAAACCGTCGGCCTCGCCGAACCCATCGCTCACCCAGGTCAGCGCCCACTCGACGCGGCCGTGCGGGCCATCCTTCTCGGTGCGGCCAGTGAAGGGCTCGTTGACGACGCTGCGCTTCGACTTGGTGAGTTCGGTGAGGAAGTCGCCAAGGCCATTCGGGAAATGCAGGATGGCTTCGGCGGGCGTGTCGTCCGTGATCAGCGACGGCGCGACTTTCCAACGGATTTGCGTGCCGCGCTGCAGATACGCTTTCGAGCGCGCCATCTGGAAGAGACGCGCCGGCTTGAACGCGGCGCCCTTGCCGAAGATTTCGGCGTCCGGGTGGAAGCGCACCGTGGTGCCGCGGCGATTGTGAGCGGGGCCGACTTCGACGAGTTTCGAGGTTGGCACACCGCGCGAGAAGGTCTGGCGATAGAGCTTACGGTCTCGCGCGACTTCGACTTCGACCTTGTCGCTGAGCGCATTGACGACGCTAACGCCAACGCCGTGCAGGCCGCCGCTTGTGTGATAAACCTTGCCGGAAAACTTTCCGCCCGCGTGCAGCACCGTCATGATGATTTCAAGCGCGGACTTCTTCGGAAACTTCGGGTGCGGATCGACCGGCATGCCGCGGCCGTTATCGGTCACGCGCAATGTGCCGTCGGCTTCGAGTTCCACTTCGATGCGATCGGCAAAGCCGGCGACCGCTTCGTCCATTGAATTGTCGAGCACTTCGGCGAAGAGGTGATGCAGCGCGCGTTCATCGACGCCGCCGATGTACATACCCGGCCGCTTGCGAACGGGCTCTAGCCCTTCAAGGACTTCGATATCCTTGGCGGTGTAGCCGCCAGCCGCTGCGGGTGGCGCTTCGCTCTCGCCAAACAGGTTGCCGTCCCAGAGGGAATTATCGCCGTCTTTGGGCATCGAAGATTTCTTCTGCGTTTGCGCCATGACGTTTCCTTAAGGCGCTTCGCGTTGCCAGAGCAACGACCCGACGCCGGGGAACACTGCACTGATGAGTGGTATCAAGGGAGTAAACGCACCTTGGCGACGAATTAAGTGGCTTTGGGGTCACCACATTTCATTGCGTCCGGGAAATGGCAGCGATCGGCGAAACATCGCCCACTTCTCGCCGTTCCTACCCCTCAACGAGCGCTGGGGCCGCTCGAGAACGAGGAGAATTTGTACATGAAAAAGTTCGCAATAATGGCCGCTGTCGCGGTTGCAGCGCTGGTTGCAGTTCCCGCCGCCGCGCACGCCGATTGGTACGCGGGCGCTGCTTACACCAATTTCGACGCTGACGGCGCCGACATTGGCGCAGCGACCGGCCGGCTTGGTTATCGCTTCCATCCGAACTTCGCCGTTGAAGGCGAAGGCTCGGTTGGCATCGACGATGAAGACGGCGTCGAACTCAACCACAATGCTGGGCTTTACGCCGTCGGCATCGTGCCGGTGACGTCGAACTTGGATCTGCATGGCCGCGTTGGCTATCAGCACACCGAAGTCGACACGGCATTTGGCGATGTGAGTGACGATGGCGTGGGTTACGGCGTCGGCGCGACCTATCGCTTCACGCCGAACGTCGGCATCCGCGCTGACTGGACCCGCATGGAAGGCGACGACGAAGCCGAAGCGGATGCGATCTCCGTTGGCGCTGCGTTCAACTTCTAACGAAAAGCGCTATCGCAGAATGCGAAGCGGGCCGGGGAGTGATCCCCGGCCCGCAGCGTTTACGCAGCGTGTGGTGACTACGCTTTGTAGTACATATCGAATTCCACCGGGTGCGGGTGGGTTTCGAAGCGGTCGAGTTCTTCTTTCTTGAGCTCGATATAGGCATCGATCAGATCGTCGCTCATCACGCCGCCTTTCAGCAGGAAGTCGCGGTCGGCATCGAGCGAAGTGAGTGCTTGACGCAAGCTCGAGCAGACGGTCGGCACATCCTTCAATTCTTCCGGCGGCAGATCGTACAAGTTCTTATCGAGCGGATCGCCCGGGTGGATCTTGTTCTGGATGCCGTCGAGACCAGCCATCAGCAACGCAACGTAGGTCAGGTACATATTGCCGGCCGGATCGGGGAAGCGAACTTCCACGCGTTTGGCTTTGGCGCCGGTGCCATGCGGAATGCGGCACGAGGCCGAGCGGTTGCGCGCGGAGTAGGCGAGCAGAACCGGGGCTTCGTAGCCAGGCACCAGACGCTTGTACGAGTTGGTGGTGGAGTTGGAGAACGCGTTGATGGCGCGCGCGTGCTTGATGACGCCGCCGATGTAGTAGAGGCAATTTTCGCTGAGATCGGCGTAGCGATCGCCTGCGAAGGTGTTGTTCGAACCCTTCCAGATCGACATGTGCACGTGCATGCCCGAGCCGTTGTCCTTGTAATAAGGCTTCGGCATGAAGGTCGCGGACTTGCCGTACGATGCAGCCACTTGATGGATGATGTACTTATATAAGTTCATGTTGTCGGCCATCGTCGTCAGCGTGTTGAACTTGAGGCCAAGTTCGTGCTGCGCTGGCGCGACTTCATGGTGATGCTTCTCGGGGTTCATGCCGAGCTGGCCCATGATCTCCAGCATCTCACCGCGCATGTCTTGCAGTGAATCGATCGGCGGCACCGGGAAGTAGCCGCCCTTCGGGCCGGGACGGTGGCCGAGATTGCCGCCTTCATAAGCCTTGTTGGTGTTGAACGGCAGTTCGGTGGAGTCGAACGAGTAGCCGGTGTTGTTCGCATCGGTAGACCAGCGCACGTCGTCGAACACGAAGAACTCAGCCTCCGGGCCGAAGTACGCGACATCGCCGGCGCCGGAGGACTTCACATAAGCTTCCGCCTTCTTCGCGATCGAACGCGGGCAGCGCGAATAGGGCTGCAGCGTGCCGGGCTCGAGAATGTCGCAGAACATCGCCAGCGTGGTTTGCTGGTAGAACGGATCGATGTGCGCGCCTTTCGGGTCAGGGCGCATGACCATGTCGCTCTCGTTGATCGCCTTCCAGCCGGCGATCGACGAGCCGTCGAACATCGTCCCTTCGGTGAAGATGTCCTTGTCGATCATCGACACGTCGAAGGTGACGTGCTGCATCTTGCCACGAAGATCGTTGAACCGAAGGTCAACGAACTGGACTTCCTTGTCCTTGATCAGTTTCAGAATTTCTTCTGACATCGGAAACTCCCCCGAGTTTTTTGTTGCGTGCAAGCGAGCGCCCTAGCGGCTCGGTCCGCCTGGGCGCTCTCGAATCACTACCCGGCAGTGATCAGACTGCCGCCGCGCCAGTTTCGCCAGTGCGGATACGCACCACGTTGGCGACGTCGAGCACGAAAATCTTGCCGTCGCCGATTTTGCCGGTCTTGGCCGCCTTCTGGATCGCCTCGATCACGGCGTCCACCTGATCGTCGGCGACGACCACTTCGACCTTCAGCTTGGGAAGGAAATCAACGACGTATTCGGCGCCGCGATAGAGCTCCGTGTGGCCCTTTTGGCGGCCGAAGCCCTTGGCCTCAACCACTGTCATCCCCTGCAGACCGATTTCCTGCAGAGCTTCTTTCACGTCATCCAGCTTGAATGGCTTGATGATGGCTTCGATTTTTTTCATCGGAGCACCCCTTTCTTTAATGCGCTTGTTGGGGCGGGTTTGGACGGCTGGGCGCGAGTCTGGAAGCTAAGGACAGGAGGGACGCTGTGAGTGTCGCGCGGGCGCCCGGTTCCTAGGCGCCGGGCGCCTAATCAAACGGCTGGCGCCGGCCAAGACCGGCTCTAAGCTCTAGTCATGCCTCGATTGTTTCTGATCCGACACGCCGAACCCGCTGCCGGCTGGGGCGGCGCGCACGCCGATCCAGGGCTGACTGAACGGGGCCGCGCGCAAGCCCAGGCTGCTGCTCAGTCGCTGGCCGAGTATGGCCCTTTGGACGTGCTGACTTCGCCGATGGCCCGGTGCCGGGAGACTGCGGCGCCGTTCGCGGCGTTGCGCGGTGCCGAAGCACTGATTGAGCCGCGTGTCAGCGAGGTGGTCGCGCCCGCCGGGGTGACCGATCGCCCCGCTTGGCTGCGAAACAATTTTCCGTGGGACGAGGGGCTCGCGCGTCGGCACTGGAGCGACGTCGATGCGGAACTTCAAACGTGGCGCGACGCAGCCGTGCGGGCGGTGAGCGCCATTGCGCGCGACACCGCCGTGTTCAGTCACTTCATTGCGATCAATGCGATTGTGAGCGCGGCGCTTGGCAGCGATAACACCATCGTGTTTCGCCCCGGCCACGCCTCCATCACTGAACTGGAACTCTCGCCGAGCGGCTTGCGCGTCGTGATGCTCGGCGCCGAGATGCAATCGGCGGACGTGCGATGAGCGGCGAGATCATCACCGTCGAGCAGATGCGCGCCATCGATGCTGCGAGCGCCGCAGCCGGCGTGGCGACGCGCACGCTGATGGAAAATGCTGGGCGCGCCGTTGCCGAAGCAATTGCTGCGCGTTTCTCGCCGCGGCCGACAGCCGTGCTGTGTGGGCCAGGAAACAATGGCGGTGACGGCTGGGTGGCGGCGCGGCATTTGAAAGCAATGGGCTGGCCAGTTTGGGTGGAGACATTGGCGCCGCGCGACCACTTGCGTGGCGATGCAGCCGATGCGGCGGCGGCGTGGGACGGTGACGTCCATCCGATTGGCGCAGACGCACCGATGGCGGAGCTGTTCGTCGATGCGCTCTTCGGCGCAGGCCTGTCCAAGCCGCTTGAGGGCGAACCAGCCCGTTTGGCGGCCTTTTCCGCGCAAAACGCGGCGCGTGTGGTGGCGGTTGACGTGCCGAGCGGCCTGGTCGGCGACACTGGGCAGCCGATCAGCGACGCATGCTTCCAAGCCGCGCTCACCGTAACCTTCGTGCGCAAGAAGCCCGCACACGTGCTGATGCCAGGGCGCGCGTATTGCGGCGAAGTCGTCGTGGCCGATATCGGCGCGCCTGAGCCCGTGGTCGCCGCGCAAGGCATCACTCTTTGGGAAAATGCACCGAGCCTATGGACTCTGCCGTGGCCGGTTGAAGACGCGCACAAGCATGAGCGTGGGCATGTGATGGTCGCGAGCGGCGGCCGCGCGCGC